>JBIOUY010000075.1:0-62172 GCA_044867445.1 Gemmatimonadales bacterium | reverse complement strand
CTCACTTCTCACTTCCTCACCTGTCACCGTCACCTCTTCTTCTCACTTCTTACTTCTCCCTTCTTCCTTCTCACTTCGGTGATCAGCTGCCCGCACGCCGCGTTGATGTCGAGCCCGCGGCTCCGCCGCACTGTCGCCTCGATCCCCTGATTCCGCAGCCGCTCGGCAAAGGCTCGAATGCGAGATCCCGGTGTCGGCCTGAGGTCCGGCGCACCGCCGGGATGCAGCGGCAGCAGGTTCACCAGTGCGCCGAGCCTCCGCGCCAAACGGGCCAGGCGATCGGCGTCGGCGTCGCTGTCGTTGACACCCCCGATCAGCACGTACTCGAACGTGACCCGCTTGCGGAATGCCTGAGCGGCGCGGAGCACAGACTCGAGATCGTACTTCTTTTCGATTGGCATGATGCCGAGCCGCTGAGGCGAGGACGGGGCATGCAGTGAGATCGCCAGGCGGAATTGCTCAGGCCGCTTGGCCAGCTCGGCCATGCCGGGCAGGATGCCGACCGTCGAGACGGTAATGTGCCGCGCACCGATTCCAAAGCCTTCCTGGCTGTTCAAGATCGTGAGCGCCGTGTTCACGGCCGGCCAGTTGAGGAGCGGCTCTCCCATCCCCATGAAGACGACGTTGGTCGGCTTCTCGGCCGGATCGCGCAGCACGATCTCCCGAACCTGGCCAGCGATCTCGAAGGGGGTCAGGTTTCGCCGAAACCCCATCCGGCCGGTAGCGCAAAATGAGCAGCGCAGCGGGCACCCTGCCTGAGACGAGATGCACAGGGTTCGGCGCCCGCCGCTCGGGATAAGCACCGCCTCGATCGCCTCGGCATCCGTCAGCCGCCATAGATACTTGCGGGTTCCGTCACTGGACTGTTCGACCGCTTCGGCCATCAGGCGGGGCAGGGGAAACGCCTGGTTCAGCGTGGAGCGAAGCCCTCTGGGTAGGTCGGTTGCGTCGGACCATGTGGCCACGGGCGCAACCCAAAGCCGGCGCATGAGCTGGTCTACCCGGTAGCGGGGCAACCCATTGGCTAAGGCCCAAGCCCCCAGGACTTCGCGCCCCTGCGCCGGGGAGAGATCGAGAAGCCCGCTGCTGGAGGTAGTAGATTGCGGCGAGGTGGCTGACGGAGCGCGAGCGGAGTCTGACCCGCTAGAGGCCGGAAGGTGACTCGGTTGCACTGGCCAACAATAGCGTGCCGCAGCGGGCGGGGGAAGCCTTGGACGTCGGCTAAACCCAAGGTGGAATTCGCATTGCCCGACCCCCCGGCGCCGGTTACGTTTGTGCCATGCCTTCCCAGGCGGCGCCGTGCTTTTGACCGAGCTGCTCACGCCGGACCGGGTCGTGCTGCCGCTCACCGCCCGAGACAAGAGCGGCGTGATCGCCGAGCTGACCCGGCGTCTGGTCCTGGACGCCGGCGGCGGATTCGACGAAGTCCTGGATGCTATCCGCGAACGCGAGTCGGTGCTCAGCACGGGGATTGGATTTGGGGTGGCGATTCCCCATGCGCGGTGCGCCGCGGTCCACGATCTGGTCGTGGTGTGTGGGGTGAGCCGGTCTCCAGTCCCGTTCGACGCGATCGATGGCGAACCAGTGCGTTTGGTGTTCCTGATCGTGGGGCCGGAGGCCTCGGCCGGCCTCCACGTCAAGGTCCTGAGCCGAATTGCACGGTTGGTCCGCCGGGAAGCAGTCCGCCAACGGCTGCTCGAGGCCAACACTTCCGATGAGTTCTATAAAGCCCTCCTTGACGCCGAAGCGCAGTGATTGGCCTCAGAGCCATCCCGCCGCCCATCCTGCTACTTCGGGCATGAGCGCTACCGCCCTGCGTACTCATCGGTGCGGCGAGCTCACCAGGGCCGAAGTGGGACGTCAGGTCCGTCTCGGTGGTTGGGTGCACCGTCGGCGGGATCTGGGCGGTCTGGTCTTCATCGACCTGCGCGACCGGGCCGGTCTGGTGCAGCTCTCCTGCAATCCCGAGTGGACCCCCGCCGACGTCATGGAGCGCGCCGCGAGCGCCGGCGCGGAAACGGTGGTGCTGGTCACGGGCACGGTCGCGCTGCGACCGGAGCCGTCGCGCGATCTCGCAATGGTCAGTCGGGAGGTCGAGGTCCATGTGACCGGGCTGGAGATCTCCGGCCCGGCCCAAACGCCTACCATTCCCGTAGCCCGGAAAGAGAAGGAAGACCTTCCGGCGGAGGAGCTGCGGCTTAAGAACCGGGTGTTGGACCTGCGCCGCCCGGAGTTGCAGGCCAATCTGATGCTACGGCATCGGCTGCTACAGCGGGCCCGGCGTACCCTCAGTCAGCTCGAGTTTCTCGAGATCGAGACGCCGATTCTGACCAAGCCGACCCCAGAGGGCGCCCGCGACTACCTGGTTCCGAGCCGCTTGCACGTGGGCGAGTTCTACGCCTTGCCCCAATCCCCCCAGATCTACAAGCAGCTCCTCATGGTGGCAGGTTTCGACCGCTACTTTCAGATCGCTCGCTGCTTTCGGGACGAGGATCTTCGGGCCGATCGTCAGCCGGAGTTCACCCAGATCGACATTGAGGCATCCTTCGTCGCCCAGGAAGATGTGCAGGGGGTGGTAGAGCGGGTGCTGGTCGATCTGTGGGCGGAGGCGGGTATCAACGTCTCGGCCCCCTTCCCCCGGCTCACCTATCAAGACGCCCTCGACCGATATGGGATCGACAAGCCCGATCTGAGATTCCAGCTCGAGATTCGCGATCTCACGGCGCTGGTGGGAGACGGAGCGGCGCCGTTTGTGAACCAAGCGGTGGGGGCCGGCGGACGACTGCGGGGCATGATCGTTCAGGGAGGATCGGGGCTCAGCCGCAAAGACCTCGACGGCCTCAGCGCCGCGGCCAAGGAGGCCAAAGCCGGTGGTCTCATTTGGGCTCGGCGGACCGGAGCGGGCTGGGAGGGGCAGGGTGTAAAAGCCGTCGGTCCGGCACTTCTAGAGCGTCTTGGCGCCACTGATGGAGACCTGCTGTTGGCTTTGGCTGGCTCCGACACGGTCACCTCACCGGGACTGCATGCGGTTCGTTCGGGAGTGATCCGTCTGTCCCGGGTCCCGGCAGTGGCCGAGCACGTCTTCTCCTGGATCGTGGATTTTCCGCTCTTCGAGCGGGACCCGGAGTCTGGTGAGCACGTGCCGGCTCACCATCCGTTCACGGCGCCGCATCCCGATGATCGGGACCGGCTGGAGAACAATCCGGCGAGCTGTCGGGCGTTGCACTACGACGTGGTGTACAATGGCAACGAATTGGGAAGCGGATCCATACGGATCACCGATCCGGCCCTGCAGCAGCTGATCTTCAAGCTCCTCGCCATTCCGGAGGCGGAGGTCCGGCGCCGGTTTGGGTTCCTGCTGGACGGCCTGGCCGCTGGAGCGCCACCCCATGGCGGTTTTGCTCTGGGCGTCGATCGGATTGTGATGCTGCTGGCTGGAGCGTCATCGCTGCGCGATGTGATCGCGTTCCCCAAGACGACCGCCGCGCGGGCGCTGTTCGAGGGCGCGCCCACTCCGGTAGATCCGTCCGATCTTCGCGCGCTGCATTTGGAGGTGAGGAGAGAAGAGCGTGAAACGTGAAAGGTGAAACGTGAAACGGCTGTTCCCCTTCACCTTTTACGTTTCACGTTTCACGCTTTCTAAACTATGCCCGACGATACTCAGTCCCGACTCTCCGCCGAAGGCGCCGATCCGCTCCTGTTTGCCGGCGTGAACGACGCCAACCTGCTCGAGTTGCAACGCACGCTTGGCGTGCGGGTGTCGTACCGCGGAGACGCAGTGACCCTCTCCGGCCCGGCGGAGCAAATCGAACGGGCCACACCCGTGGTTCAGGGCCTCCTCGACCTTGCTCGAATGGGCGAGCCGGTCACGACCGACGACGTCTTCCGTCTCGCTGCCGAAGGACCCAGTGCGGAGCAGATTGCCCAATCGGTCGATGGCAAGATCGTTCTGCCGGGCCTGCGCCGCGCGATCGTTCCCAAGACCCAGGGGCAGCGGGACTATCTCACGGCCATCACCAATCACGATATCGTAGTGAGCATCGGGCCAGCGGGCACCGGCAAGACGTACCTCGCGGTGGCCAAGGCAGTTGAAGCCCTGGCGCGCAAGCGAGTCAAGCGAATCATTCTGGCACGGCCGGCGGTCGAAGCCGGTGAGTCCCTGGGCTTTCTCCCGGGCGACCTGCAGGCCAAGGTAGACCCCTATCTTCGGCCGCTGTACGATGCTCTGGAAGACATGATGCCGCACGACCGGGTCCAGCGTTCGCTGGAGACCCGCACCATTGAGATCGCTCCGTTGGCCTACATGCGCGGGCGAACTCTGGCTGACGCCTTCATCATCCTGGACGAGGCTCAAAACGCGACCGGGGCACAGATGAAGATGTTTCTTACCCGGCTCGGCGTGAACAGCAAGACCGTGGTCACGGGAGATAAGACGCAGATCGACCTCACCCGCAGGGAAGATTCTGGCCTGGTGCAGGTCGAGCGTATTCTCCCGGGCATCGACGGAATCGCCTTCTGCTATCTCCACGAGACCGATGTGGTGCGTCATCGGTTGGTGCGGCAGATCATCCGAGCGTACGCCGAGGATCAGAGCGGCTAATGTCGCCCAAACTGGTAAGCCGGGAGCATGAGCGGTCGCTGGGCGGGACTCTGGCGAGCCGCGCTCGTGCCCACGCGGTACGATGGGCGCCGCTGGTTGCCACAGCCGTCATTTCCTACGCTCTCTTCCCGGCTCCGCTCACGATGGTGGCCCCCCTCCCCAGCGTGGGAGAGATCGCTGACCGCACCGTCATGGCGCCCTTCCCTTATGAAGTGCGCAAGTCCACCGAAGAAATCGCGCGGGAAGGTGAATCACGCGCACTCACCGCCCAGCCGGTCTATCGTTTCAGCGCCACTGCCTACGACTCTGCGCTCGGCGCGGCCCGGGGATTTTTTGCCGAGCTGGAACGGGCAGCGGGCCAGGGTCCCGAGCTGCTCCGGGCTGTGGCGGCCACTCGAGTACATCTCGGGCCCGAGGAGACCAAGTATCTCACGGTGCCCGCTCAGCGCCGCGAGATCCAGGAAGTCGTCACCCACTTTCTCGCCGAGGTTCTGTCGCGGGGCGTCGCCGATCCGGGTGTGGTCCGTACCGAGGCCAGCCGCCAGGTGACGCTGCGCCGGGGCGAGGAGGAACGCATCGTACCGCGCGACTCGATCCTCACCTTCGCCGACTTGATGGAGCAGGCCGAAGCAGCCGGCATCGCGATCTCGAGTCCGGACGGCCAACGGACGCTCCGAAGACTGGTGAGCGCCTTCTATCGCCCCACCATCGTCCCTGACATTCAGCTCACAACCGCCCGCCGGGAGCAGCTCCGCGCCGGCGTAGATCCGGTCAAGTACACCGTCCGCTCGGGCGAACGCATCGTGGTCGCCGGGCAGGCGGTCACGGAAGAGGCGCGGGTCAAGTTGGCCGCGCTCCACCAGGAGCTCCGTCGCCGCGGTACCGACGATCTCTGGCTGCGCGGCGCCGCTGGCGCGCTGCTCTACAACACCATCGTGCTGGCCGCCTTCTGGCTTCTGGTGCTGTTCTACCGTCCGGGCGCCTACCGGGGACTGCGGGAGATGGTGTTCTTCGGCGCCCTGTTCACCTTGGTCATGCTCATGGCTGCGGGCATGTCGCATCTTTTCCCGGGGCGTCCCGAGCTGGTCCCGATTCCGTTTGCGGCACTGCTGGTAACGCTGCTCTATGATGGACGAATCGGGGTGTTCGCGGCTCTCACGCTCTCCGTACTGCTCGATGGGCAGTGGGCACTGCGGGAAAATTTTGTTCTGCTCTTCGGTTTGGCGGGCGGGGTCGCGGCGGCCATTGGGATCCGCGTGGTCCGCCGGCGCCGGCACTTGTATGTAACCATTTTGTTCATGGGGATCGCTGCGATCCTCGCCTCGGTGAGTGTGGGGCTCACGCAGGGTTGGGAGACAGTGACCATCGTCGCGAGCGCGCTCCTCGGCCTGCTCATGGCTCCAGCCAGCGCCTCCCTCGCCATGATCGTCATGCCGCTGGCGGAGTCGGCCACGCGGATCACCACCGATCTCACCCTGCTCGAGCTGTCCGACCTGGGCCGGCCGTTGCTGCGCCGTCTGGCGCAGGAGGCGCCAGGCACTTGGGCGCATAGCCTAGCGATGGCCAACCTGTGCGAGTCGGCCTGTAACATCATCGGGGCGAACGGGCTCCTGGCGCGGGTCGGCTGCTACTACCATGACATCGGCAAGCTTACCAATCCGGGCTTCTTCGTGGAGAATCAGGGTGGAGGGGCCAATCCCCACGATGACCTGAGCCCGATAGAATCTGCTAGAATCATTCGACGACACGTCCTGGACGGGGTCGCGCTGGCCGAGTCAGCCGGCCTTCCCGAAGTTGTGAAAGCCTTTATTCCAGAACACCATGGAACTGGTGAGATAACCTATTTTCTCAGCCGGGCCAGGCACCGGGACCCGAACGGGGCGGTCAATCCGGCCGACTACCGCTATCCCGGTCCTCGACCGCAATCCGCCGAGACCGCGGTGGCGATGCTGGCGGACTCCGCCGAAGCCGCCATCCGCGTGATCGAACAGCCCACCGCTGATCGGGTTCGCGAGGCGATCGAGCACCTGGTTCAACAGAAGCTTGCCTCAGGGCAACTCGACGATGCGCCACTCACGCTCAGCGATCTCGACCGCATCAAGCGGGAATTCGGCCGGGTCATGTCCGGCACCTACCACAAGCGCATTGGGTATCCTCGGTCGAGCGGCGGGATCACGCCCGAATTCCAGACCGCCGAGCACCAGTGAGGTCGTGGTGAGCGGGCGGGCGACTCCGCTGTCCCCGGCGGCCGTGCGCCGAATTGTGAAGGCGGTCCTCCGCGGCGAGCGCCAGGATGCCCTCATCTCCGTCAGCTTCGTGGGGCGGGACGCCATGCGCCGGCTCAACGCGGAGCACCGCGGTCACGATCGTCCCACCGACGTTCTCGCGTTTGCGCTTCCCCAGCCTGGGCAACTACCCGTGGGAGACGTGTATGTCTGCCCCTGGGTAGCCGCCCGCCAGGCAGGGGCACACGGTGCGTCCGTGCGAGAAGAACTGGTCCGGCTCATCGTGCACGGTACGTTGCACGCGCTCGGACGGGATCATCCGGAGGGGGCCGGGCGGACTCGGTCGGCGATGTGGCGGCGACAGGAGCACTACGTGGAGGCCCTCGCATGATCGCGATCCTGCAGCTCTTCTTCGCGCCGCTGGTCGCCGCCGGCCTCACGCTTTGGGCGGCCTGGCTCGCGCTCGCCGCCGAATCCGACGCCGATTTGCCCCGGGCACTTGGGGGGGAGCTGTCGGCGGAGATGGGGGCCGGGACGTTGTCCCGCAACCTGCACGTCGCTCACCTGGCCCTGCTGGTGGTCGCCGGCGCCGCGGCCGGTGCCGCAGTCGCCTGGTGGGCCTGGGCGCCGGTATCGGCAATGGGTCGCCTGCTGCTTGCCGTGGCACTCGTCTGGGTGCTCGGCGACCTCCTTCCCCGGTTGCTCGCGGTGGTGGCTCCGGAGTTGACCGGCCCCGCTCGGCGCGCAGCCGCTCCCACGCTGACCTTTTTCCGCCCGCTGCTTCGGCTTGCCGCCTGGGCCGATGCCCGCGCCCGAGCGCGGCTCCCCACCGATCACGGCCGACACACCGGCCCAGCGGAGCGAGACATGTTGCTCGGGGTCTTCTCGCTGGCCGACACCACCGTCGCCGAAGTGATGACGCCGCGGATCGACATCGTCGCGGTGGATTCCACGGCCGAAAGGGACGAGGTCATCACCACGCTTCGCAGCTCGGAACACGCCCGTGTCCTGGTCTATGAAGGCCATCCCGATGCTGTGGCCGGAGTGATCTACGCCAAGGATATCCTCGCCAACGCGGAGGACAGCGCGCCGTGGCACGCCCTGATCCGGCCGGCCGCGTTCGTTCCGGAAGGCAAGACGCTGGACCGTCAGCTGCGTGACTTCCAGCGAGGGCCAAGCCATCTCGCTGTGGTGGTGGACGAGTTCGGTGGCACGGCCGGCATCGTCACCCTGGAAGACATCCTCGAGCAGATCGTGGGAGAGATTCAGGATGAGTACGATACCGACGAAGTCGCACCCATTCAGACCCTGGGCCAGGATCAGCTCCGGGTAGAAGGTGGGGTGGCACTCTCCGAGCTGGAGGGAGTGCTGGGACACGGGTTCGACCGGGAAGACGTGAGCACCGTGGGCGGGCTGGTCCTCGCCGAGTTCGGCCGGGTACCACGAGCCGGTGAAACGATCGACCTCCAGGGCTACCGCCTCACCGTGGAGCAAGTAGTCCGCCGCAGAGTCAAGCGGGTCTCGGTGTACCGCCTTCCTGAGGCCGCATCGGTGGGCGCCTCGGAGCGGGCAGGCGCGTGATCTGGATCGCGGTGACGCTCGGCGTGTTGGTCTCGGCCTTCGGGGCGACCGCCGGCGCAGCTTTGATCACGGTCAGTCGAGCCGAGCTCACCCGAGCGGTTGGCCGCCGCCTGCGTGGCGCGGTGCCGTCGCTCGCCTGGCTCTCTCAAGTGGACTACTATCTCACGGCCGCCTCGGCCACGACATCGCTGGGCGTTCTGCTGGTGGGCGCCGCACTGCCGGGCATGCTGACGGGATCGGGCGCGCCCCGCTTGGTCGTCGTGGTGGCCTTCGTCGCGGTTCCCTTGGTCCTCTTCGGCGCGTACCTCGTTCCCCGCTGGCTGACCCAGCCCAGGGCGGAGACAGTCGCGGACAAGGTCATTCCTATTCTCCGGCCGTGGTCGCGCCTGCTCGGCTTGCTGCTTCCGGCGCGAGTGGCGACCCGTCCAACCGATCTCCGCTCGATCTGGCGGGAAGGCGCGGCGGTCGGCCTCCGAGCCGATGACGAGTTGGTGATAGTCGGCGGGGTGATGGCGTTCAGCGTTCGCCCAGTGCGTGAAGTGATGACGCCGCGCACCGACATCGTCGCGGTGGATGAGCACGCCGCCCTGGAGGACATCCGGATGGTCTTCGCCCAGAGCGGGTACAGCCGGATTCCGGTGTACCGCGAGACCCTGGACGAGATCGTGGGCATGCTCCACGCCTTCGATCTCTTCAAGCTCCAGCCCGGCGATCCTCTGCCGGTCCGTCCCGTAGCAGTAACCCCGGGCAGCCGAAGCTGCGGCGACCTCCTGTTGGACATGCAGCGAGAGCGGCGGCACCTCGCCGTGGTGCTGGATGAGTTCGGTGGCACGCTGGGAATCGCGACGCTGGAGGACCTGTTGGAAGAGCTCGTGGGCGAGATCTTCGACGAGCACGACGAGGAGGTCCGGGACGCCGCGGCGGCCGGTCCGGCCCTCTTCGAGACCGACGGCAATGTGGCTCCCGAGGCGATCGAGGAGCGCTTCGGGGTTTCCCTGCCTTCGGGCCGCTCCACCACCATCGCCGGCCTGGTCGTGGAATGGGCAGGCCGGATTCCCAATCCCGGTGAGCGCTTCCTGATTCGAGGCCTGGAAATCGATGTTATTCAAGCCTCGCCCACCCGTATCGAGCGGCTGATCATCCGGTCGGGGACCAGCCCGGCTCTTCCTCTCGCGTCCCTCAGTTCATGAGCTCGTTCACCGACCACATCCAACGGATGGTGGATCTGGTCCGGCGGGGAGAGCTCAACCTGTTCGTCCGCCGGGCGCGCGATTTCGAGCCGGCGGACCTGGCCGACGTCCTCACCGAGCTGGATGAGCAGGAGCGGGTCGCCGTCGTCAAAGCGTTGCCGCCGGAGGTCTCCAGCCAGGCGCTGGTGGAGATGCCGGAAGAGGCCCATGCCGAAGAGACGCTCGCCGCGCTCCCCCCCGAGCGCGCCGCCGAGATCGTCGAGGAGCTCGAGGACGACGACGCGGCCGATATTCTCGGCGAGCTCGATCCCGAGAAGCAGGAACGGATTCTCAGCGAGGTCGAGGACCGCGCCGAGGTCGACCGCCTGCTTCGATATGACGAGGAGACCGCCGGCGGCAGGATGACCAGCCATGTGGTGACCGTGCGCGACACGGCCACCGCGGCGGAAGCCTTGGAGGAGATCCGGCGACAGGCGGAAGAAGTCGACGACTTCTCTCAGGTCTTTGTGGTGGACTCGGACCGACGCCTGCTGGGCATTCTGCCGCTGAAGGACCTGGTCATCAGCCGGCCCGAGCGGCAGGTGGGCGAGTTCATGGCGCCGGCCGACATCTCGGTGCCTCCGGATCTCGATCAGGAGGCGGTGGCTCGGCTGATGGCGCGGTACCACCTCTCCAACGTGCCTGTGGTGGATGGCGGAGGCCGCCTGCTCGGAAGGGTCACCGTCGATGACGTGATCCACGTGGTCGAGGCTGAGACCACCGAAGACCTGCTCCAATTCGGCGGGGTCTCCGCCGACGAAGAGCTTGCGGCTCGATGGAGCACGGCGGTGCGAAGCCGGCTTCCCTGGCTCTGCGTCAATCTCCTGACCGCGTTCCTGGCGGGCGGCGTCGTCTATTTCTTTCAAGACACCGTGCGGCGAACCGTGGTGTTGGCCGTGTGGATGCCGGTCATCGCCGGAATGGGTGGCAATGCCGGCACTCAGGCGCTGGCGGTTACGGTCCGGCGGCTCGCGCTGGGACTCATACCCACGCACCTCTTCGTGAGGGTCGTGGGGAAGGAAGTGCTGGTAGGCGTCGCCAACGGCCTGGCAATCGGGGTAGTCGTGGGCATCGTGGCCGGATTTCTAGGCGAAGGGATCCGGCTCGGGCTGGTGGTGTTCCTCGCCATGACGGGCAACCTGCTCGTGGCGGGCTTCGCAGGGGCTTTCATCCCTGTTGTCCTCGAGCGCCTCCGGGTCGATCCCGCGATCGCCTCCTCGATCTTCGTCACCACGTTCACTGACGTGTGCGGTTTTCTGCTGTTGCTCGGCCTCGCGGGCTGGCTCCTGCTCTGAGTCCGCGCTGATCCCTCGCAATCAACGGCGTCAGTTATTTCGCAGCGTGCCGACGGGAGGCCCTCCTCGCAGGGCTGGTGCTCGCCGTTGCGATGTTCCTGACGCTCTTCCCGCTGGCGATTTGGCCGTATCAGAATCCGCTGCGCTCCTGCCGAAGCTGGCCTGATCGATGAGAGTGGCGGCGTAGTGCACCTTCCATCGGTGGAGCGACTCGGTGGAGAGCTCCGCGAGCGTGGCCGACACGGCGCGGGTCGCCCTGATCGCCGCCTCCAGCAACTCTCGCTCACCCTGGTTCAGTGCGTGGTCCCGCCGCTCGGTTACCGACATCAGCACGACGGTCAGGTGGTTATTGATCCGGTCGTGCAGCATTCCTCGGAGCTCGTCAATGACTTCCTGTCGCACCCGGCGGTAGCGTCTCCGCATCAGCCAGAGACCGGTGCCTTGAACCACGCAGGCCCCCAGGGCCGCACCAGCCAGCTCCTGCTCATTGGTGCCCAGCTCCAGCGCCAAGGGAAGGGCCAGGGCAACGGCGAGAGCGACGGCCGTGAGGACCAGTTCGAGGTGCTCCGAGAGAAACGAAAGGAAGGCGCCCCTCCGTCGGGAGGGGCGTTGAGGGAGGAGCTGCGGGCCGGCGGCTCCTCCTGTGGTAGGCTGATGTTGAGAACGCAAGTCAGCTGGACTTCAGTTTGGCGAGCACGTCATTGCTCAGCCGTCCGGTCACCGGGAGTTTCTTGCTCTTCTGGTACTGCTTGAGCGCCTTGCGGGTGTCGGCGTTGAAGACCCCCGTCGTGTCACCCTTGTAGAACCCTGCCTTCTTGAGGCCCTCCTGCGCCTCCTTGATCTGGGCCTTGGTCCACACGGCATGGTGCGCCATGGTGGACTCCTTGGGTGCGGCAGCGGGCGCACTCGACTTCATGGTGGAATCGTGTTTGGTCGTGCTAGCCTGGGCATGCAGCCCACTGGCCATCAGCGTGGTCATGAGCACGGCCACGGCAAGAGTCATCTTCCCACTCATAGCATCCTCCTTTAAGGGTGCGGCGGCAGTGCTGTGCCGCGGTGACACCTGCCTACGGGCAATCGACGTGCCACCGTGGCTGTGATCGAAGCCCGAGGATATGAGAGGGAAATGCGGGGAGGAGCTGGAGGTCAGCTATTCTGTCGTGCCAATCTGTCCCGACGGGACAGACTGGCCGTCATCCATGGCGCCGGGGAAGTCCCCAACGCTGAATCATCCGACTCAACGTGCGCCGCGAAATTCCCAGAATCCGGGCACTCTCTTCCCGGTTACCTCCGGTTATGCCCAGGACGCGCAGCACGTGCTCCCGGTCGACCTCTTCCAGCGAGCGCAGCGGGGTCGGCTCGAGCGCGGGCGGGTTGGTGGTCGGCGCGGCGGGTGATGCTGCTCCGGGCCGGACTTCAGGCGGCAGGTGCTCGGGCCCGATCACATCCTGCTCCGCCAAGAGCATGGAACGCTCCAGCACGTTCTGCAGCTCGCGGATATTTCCGGGCCAGGCGTATCCCAGGAGGCGATACTGAGCGTCCGGATCCACGGCAACCGGGCCCCGGCCGTGACGGTCCGCAAGCTCGCGCAGAATGTGGTCGATCAGCAGCGGGATATCCTGACGTCGTTCGCGCAATGGTGGTAGCACCAGCGTCACCACGTTGAGCCGGTAATAGAGGTCCTCCCGGAAGCGACCCTGACGTACCAGCTCCGGCAGGTCGCGATGGGTCGCCGCCAGCACTCGCACATCGACGTGAACCGGGGTCTCCGAGCCCACCGGAACAATCTCGTGCTCTTGGAGCACGCGAAGGAGACGGGCTTGCAGCCCGGGTGAAATGTCTCCGATCTCGTCCAGGAACAATGTGCCATGGTCGGCTTCGCGAAACAGTCCCGGCCGGGCCCCGGCGGCGCCGGTGAAAGCGCCTCGTACGTGGCCGAACAACTCGCTCTCCAGCAATCCCTCTGCCAGGGCCGAGCAGTTCACGGCCACGAACCGCCGCTCGGCGCGGTCGGAGAAGCGATGAATGGTGCGCGCCACCAGCTCCTTTCCCGTTCCAGTCTCCCCGACTACCAGCACGGTGGCGTGCGAGGGCGCCACCCGCGCTAACGTCTTCATCACCTGGATGATGGCTGGACTGTGCCCCACCAGCGCCGGCTCGCCCGGGCGGGTTGAGTCGGCTGCATCCGGACCTCCGGCTGCATCGTGAGAGCGGCTCACACTTACGAGGCGCCGCCGGCCCAGCGCCCGGCCAAGGGTCTCGCGCAGCGCCGCGATATCGTATGGCTTGCTGATGAAGTCATACGCCCCGGCTCGGATGGCTTCGCCCGCGGCAGTCGCATCCCCAAAGGCGGTGAGGACCAGGACCAGCGCCGCGGGATCGCGTTCGCGTACGATCCGAAGCAGATCGAGGCCGCTGGTGCGTGGCATCCGGAGGTCGGTCAGGATCGCGTCGAACGGCCCGGACTCTTCCAGCAAGGCGAGCGCCTCATCCGCCGAGAGGGTGGGAACCACCTCGTACGATTCGCGCTGGAGCACTTCGGCCAAGAGCCGGCAGGCCGCCTCGTCGTCGTCGACGAGGAGAAGCCGTGGGTGTGTGGGTGCAGGTAGCGTATTGGTCACAGGCTCTCCACTCGTGGCAGGGTCAGTCGCCAGCGCACGCCCGAGGAGCTGGGAACACGCACCAGGTCTCCCCCCAGCGTGCGCGCCAACCGGAGGCTTACTGCAAGACCCAAACCGGTACCAGCCGGCCCCTTCGTGGTCGAAAAGGGGCGAAAGAGATTGGACTCGGCCTCGGCATCGAGCCCGGGACCCTCGTCTACCACGTCGATGTAGGCGTGGCGCTCCGCCCGCCCAGTAAAGACTGTCACCCGCTCTCCGGGCGACAGCGCCTCCATGGCGTTCTTCAGAAGGTTGAGCAGGATCTGCTCCACCATCGCAGGATCGCAGCTGGCCAGGACCGGCGATGGGGAGCGGTCCCCGTTGGAGGGAAGCTCGAGCCGCGCTGTCACTCCGGCGTCGCTGAACGAAGGCTCCAGGAATCGGAGCATCCGGCCGGCGATCTCGTTGAGATCCACCTCCTCCACGAACGGCTTGGGCCACGCGCCACGGTTGAGTCCCGCTCGCACGATTCCGGCCACTCGATCCACCTGAGCCAGGAGCAGACGGACCCGCTCCACTCCGGCCTGATCCTGCTGGGCCTCGAAATCGTCTCGCAGCAGCTGCAGGTGCCCGCTCACCGTATTCAGCGGAGTGCCGATCTCGTGGGCGAAGCTCGCGGCGGTCTCATGCATGAGGGCTGCCCGGTCCAGGCCCCGAGCCCGCTCTTCTAACGTTAGAAGCATCGCGCGAGCGGCGCTCTCCTGTTCCCGGTCGGCCAGGGCCTCACGCATCCGGTTGTATCGTCGGGCCAGTTCTCGGAACTCCGGTGGACCGATCTCTGGCGCTGGCGGAGCTCCCTGGGCACCGCCGTGTGCTGCCGCCATGGCTCGCCCGATTGCGCCCAAAGGCTGACCGACCCAGCGGGCCGTCAGCACCGCGACGCCGAGCGCCACCAGGAGCGCGGACAAGAGCGCGAGCAGGTAGGCGCGCTGGCGCTCCTGTCGGGCCCAGTCCTGAAGCGTGCGGGTGGAGACCCTGACTTCGAGCACGCCGTAGGGCCGTACGGTTCCGAGCGGCAGCAGCACCTGCCAGCCGGGTTGATCGCCACCGAGCAGCTGGACGACGGGCGCCCGGTGAATCAGCACCTGCCGTGCGGCGTCAGGTGCGGGTGAGGAGTCCGGGAATCCACTCCGCGCGGCCAGGACGAGACCGGACCGCTGTTGCACATAGACCGCGGCCTGCGCCTCAGTAATTCGGTGGCGAGACAACCCCTCCAGCCCCTGCGCCAGGCTCGCTGGGTTCCCCGTCGGCGCGATGCGTACCAGGAACGACGCCAGGGTATTAGCTAACGCAACGGACTCCAGCCGGAAATCTTCCAGCCTGGTGCGGGCTGACCAGGAGAGCGCGATCTCCGTGGCGCCGAGCACCAGGAGCACGGCCATGAGCGCCGTGAGAAACGCAAGTCGGCGCGCCAGTCCCAGCGGTGGATGATGGAGCTCGGGGCCAACCTTCGCCGTCGGGCCGCTCGCCGATCTCCGCTCCGCCGCAGTCCCGGCGCGAGGCCAAGCCGATCCCTTGATGACGGTCACACCGGTTCCGTCGCACTGCCGCGCAAGAGTTCCCGCAGCCCATGCCGGCCCAGGAGGAGCAAGCCGACAGCCAGAATGGGGAACACCTGCACTGCCTGAAGCGCGAGACCGGCCGCCACCGCCTGGCTGCTCGGAACGTGGAGTGGAGCAAGAGCCAACATGACGGCTCCCTGCAGCACGCCGACATTACCGGGGGTGAGCCGCAATAAACCTCCAATGTTCGACAAGACCACGGCCGTCACCGAGTGCTCCGGATTGAGCGGTACGCCGGTGGCCGCAATGGCCCAATGGTACCCCGCCCACTGCAACAGCCATGCGACACCTGCGACCAGGATCGGCAGCACCAGGCTGGAAAGCGGCAGACCAGCGGGACCGGCTGGCGTCCGCCTCCCCGTTCCAACCAGTCGGGAGCGCCAGAGAATCAGGATCGCACCAATCGCGAGCGCGGCCGCCGCTGCGCCCATGTACCAGCCAGGCCAGAGCGAACGGCCCAGGGCCAGCGCCATAAGCAGAATGCCCAGGGCGGCCGCCTCGACGATGCGGCTCGCGAGAATGGATCGGGCCGCCGCTACTGCCGGCACCCCATCGTAGGTCGCCACCAGATGCATCCGTGCCGCCTCACCGCTCACCGCGATGCTTACGGTGTTGACCGCTGCTCCCGCGAAGGTGGCCGCCTGGGTGCTGCGGAAGCGTACCGGCGCCATGCCCAGCAAAAGCAAGTGCCAAGCAGCTCCCTTGGCGGCGAATGAGAGCAGATTCGCGGTGCCGGCGAGTCCCAACATTGCCCAGTTCGCCTCCAGGATCGTGTCCCAGGTATCCTGCCAGGGGAAACGGGAGGCGAATCGCGCGCCGAACGCGATCACCACCACCGCGAGGACCCACACCCACCACCGACGGATTATCGCCATCACACCTCTCTCCCCTGATGAGGTTCGTCCCGTGCCGAAAGATGGGGGTGGGGACGTACATTTCGCACGCCGCTGGAAGGGATTCGGCGACTTTCTGTCCCGCTGGCCCGTCCGGCCAGGCCAATCTGTCCCGCGAGGTATCTCATCAAGGTCAGCGTCGCCGAGCTGCGCGGACTCGCTCGGCTCTTTCTCAAGCTGGGCACTCTGGGCTTCGGTGGACCCGCCGCCCACATCGCGCTCATGCAGGAAGAGGTGGTGCAGCGGCGCGGCTGGATGAGCCAGTCGGAGTTCCTCGACTCCGTGGGCGCGGTGAACCTGCTCCCGGGCCCCAACTCTACCGAGCTCGCGATCGAGATCGGCCGTCGGCGTGCCGGCCTGTGGGGAGTGTTGGTGGCCGGCCTCTGTTTCATTCTTCCCGCCACGCTGATCGTGCTCGGCTGTGCCTGGGGATACGTTCGGTTCGGCCATCTTCCCGTGCTGCTGGGGCTGTGGCGTGGGGTGAAGCCGGTGGTCGTCGCGGTCGTTGTCGTCGCACTCGCCGGGTTTGCCCGAGCCGCCGTCCGCTCGCCCACGCTTGCGCTGGCCGCGGTGGTCGCTCTGGCCCTGACCGCCTTCGGAGTGCATGAGCTCCTGGTGTTGCTATTGAGCGGCGTCCTGGTTCTGGCTGCAGGGCAGGGCGGCTGGGCGACGGCTGGGATGATCGCGGTGCCATGGGCGTCGGCTTGGCTCCAGTCCACTCAGGAACCCGGCCCTGGACTCCCCTGGCTCTTCCTCTTCTTCCTCAAGATCGGCGCAGTGCTCTATGGGAGCGGATACGTGCTGCTCTCCTTCCTGCGCGGTGGGCTGGTGGAGCGAGGGCATTGGCTCACCCAAGCCCAGCTGCTCGACGCGATCGCGGTGGGGCAGGTCACGCCGGGACCGGTGTTCACCACGGCCACATTCGTCGGCTTCCTGCTCAATGGCGTTAGTGGAGGGCTGGTGGCAACCGTGGGGATTTTTCTGCCCGCCTTTCTCCTGGTTGGCGCCGCGGGGATCATCTTGCCCTGGCTGCAGCGCTCCGCTTCCGCGCGAGCATTTCTCGATGGCGTCAACGTCGGCGCCCTCGCCCTCATGACCGTGGTGACCTGGCAGCTCGGCCGCACATCGATCGATGGCCCGGCTACGGCCGGCTTCGGTCTTGTCGCGCTCGCGCTCTTGCGGCTGCGAGTAAATTCCGCCTGGCTCATCGCCGCCGGCGCGCTCGCCGGTCTCCTCTTCTTCTAATCTTTCGACCCCCTACCGACTCCGCACTGGAGTAGCACTGTGCTGTTGCCAAAGCTGTTCACCACGCTCAAGACCTACACTAGGGCGCAGTTCGTCGCCGATCTCACGGCCGGCATCATCGTCGGGATCGTGGCGCTTCCGTTAGCCATCGCGTTCGCGATCGCGAGTGGAGTCACTCCCGAGCGAGGTCTCTACACGGCCGTCATCGCCGGATTCATCATCTCGGCGTTGGGAGGGTCTCGGGTTCAGATCGGAGGCCCCACAGGGGCGTTCGTGGTGATCGTGTACGGCATCGTGCAGCAGTACGGGGTGGATGGTTTGACCATCGCGACCCTGATGGCCGGTCTGATTCTCATCGGCTTTGGACTGGCCAAGCTGGGGGCTGCGATCAAATTTATCCCCTTCCCGGTGGTCACCGGATTCACCGCTGCCATCGGTGCCATCATCTTCGTGCAGCAGATTCGCGACGCTTTGGGACTGCAGCTGGCCAAAGCACCGGCCGAGGTGCTCGAGCGCCTGGCTGCGTACGCGGACCGAATCGAAACGGTCAACCCCTACGCCGTGGGGGTGACGACTGTAACCCTCATCATCGTGCTGGTCTGGCCCCGGGTGAGCCGTACGATCCCCGCGCCGTTCGTGGCCCTGATCGCGACCACCGTTGGAGTCCAGGCACTCGGCCTGCCGATCGAGACTATCGGCAGTCGGTTCGGGCAGATCTCCGCCGGCCTGCCCCATCCCCACATTCCGCTGATCGCCCTCGCCGACCTGCGAAGGCTGGTGGCCCCCGCGTTCACCATCGCGGCGCTCGGTGCCATCGAGTCGCTGCTTTCGGCCGTAGTCGCCGACGGCATGATCGGCGGCCGGCACCGCTCCAATATGGAGCTGGTGGCCCAGGGCGTGGCGAACATCGCCTCACCGCTGTTCGGCGGCATCCCGGCGACAGGCGCGATTGCCCGGACGGCCACCAACATCAAGAGCGGAGCCCGAACGCCAGTCGCGGGCTTGGTCCACGCTCTGACGTTACTGCTCATCACGCTTTTCTTCGGCCGCTGGGCCGCGCTCATTCCCCTGGCCACGTTGGCGGCAATCGTGCTGGTGGTGGCCTATCGGCTGAGCGAGTGGCGGGTCTTCGGCGTGGAGCTCCGCGCGCCCAAGAGCGACGCCATCGTGATGGTGACGACATTTCTGCTCACCGTGCTCGTCGACCTCACCACGGCCATCAGCGTCGGAATGGTGCTCGCTGCCTTCCTGTTCATGAAGCGTATGGCCGAGGTGACCAACGTGACCATGGTCACTCGGGAATTCGAAGACCCGGTTTCGGGCAAGGGCGATGATACCGGAGCCATCTTCCGGCGCCAGGTCCCGCCCGACGTCGAAGTGTACGAGATCAACGGACCCTTCTTCTTCGGTGCAGCCGAGAAGTTCAAGGACACCCTTTCTCAGGTGTCGAAGAAGCCCCGCGTTCTCATCATCCGAATGCGGAACGTGCCGGCCATCGATTCCACCGCGATGCATGCCCTCCGCGACCTGATTCGCCGCACTCGGCGGGACGGGACGTTGGTCCTGCTCTCGGACGTGCACTCCCAGCCCCTGATCGCACTTGGGCGGTCGGAGCTGTTGGACGAGATCGGCGATGACCACCTCTTCGGGAACGTGGACGACGCGCTCCAAGCGGCGCGGGTGCATCTCGGACTCGAGTTGGACGTCAAAGAATCGTCCGGCACGCCAGCTGTTGCAGCGGGAGAGCGAAAGGGGTCACGCGAGACGGTGTGAGCAAGGCGGCAATCCGCTTGCCTCCATCCCGACCCCTGGCGACCTTTCAGCATGTATCCGGACATCCTGCTCGCGGAGCTGCTGGCCGGAAAGACGGCCGCGCTGGCGCGTGGGATCTCAGTGGTTGAGAATGCGCGTCCCGGATTTGAACGGCTGCTGGCCGGAGCGCATCGCTCGCTCGGCCGGGCTCGCCGCATCGGTATCACCGGTCCTCCCGGAGCCGGCAAATCCACTCTGGTGGAGCGCCTGATCGGCGCCTACCGTGCTCAGGACCTTCGGGTGGGTGTGGTTGCCGTCGATCCCACCAGTCCGTTCACCGGCGGCGCCTTGCTGGGCGACCGCATCCGGATGGAATCCGTCGCCCTCGACGAGGGCGTGTACATCCGCTCGATGGCCAGCCGAGGCTCGCTCGGCGGTCTCGCCACCACAACCCGTGAAGTGTGTGATCTCCTCGATGCCGCGGGCTTCGATCGGATTCTGGTCGAGACCGTGGGTGTGGGGCAGTCCGAGCTCGACATCACCCGCATGGCCGACTCCACCGTGCTGGTCCTGGTGCCCGAGTCGGGCGACGGGATCCAGACCCTCAAATCCGGCGTCATGGAAGCTGCCGATATCTTCGTGGTGAACAAGTCCGATCGCCCCGGGGCCGACAAGCTGCGCCAGGAGATCGAGGTGACGTTGGGTATCAGGCGGGGCAACGCCTTTCGCCATGTGCCCGCGCACCATGGCCTGCGCGGAGCCTCGCTGCCCGCAGCTCGGCGAGCAGCCGCGAGCGCGGAGGATTCCGCATGGCGGCATCCCGTGGTTCTCACGGTGGCCATCAAGGGCGAAGGACTGGCTGATTTGGTGAGTGTCCTGGACCGCCATCACGAGTGGCTCACCCGGAGCGGTGGGCTCACCGAGAGGCGCCGTCGCCGGCTGCTCGAGCGCACCAGGGAGGTGGTCGACCGAGCGGTCCGGCGGTGGACCTGGGAGGAGACCCGGGCGGAGCAGCTCATCGCCGATCGGCTGGATGAAGTGGTGGAAGGCCGGCTGAGTCCGTACGACGTGGCGACCGAGGTCCTCGAAGGGCTCAAACAGGGTGCGCGGACATGACGACGTGGGAAGCTGAAGTGAATCCCGACATGGCGGCTCGGCTGGCGCAGCAGGAACAGGAAATCGAGCGCCTGCGCGCTCAGGTCGCTGCCTGGCGGGCACTCGCGACCAAGCTCCCGGTCCGGGATGACGCCAGCTTTACCACTGTATCCGGCCGATCGGTCGAGCCGGTGTACACCCCCCTGGACCTTCCCACCGATCTGATCACGGCCTCGGGCCTTCCGGGCGAGTACCCCTTCACCAGGGGCATCCATCCCACCATGTACCGCGGCCGGCTCTGGACCATGCGGCAGTTCGCGGGGTTCGGTACCGCGGAAGACACCAACGCCCGGTACAAGTTTCTCCTGGAGCGAGGGCAGACGGGGCTTTCGGTGGCTTTCGATTTTCCCACCTTGATGGGCTACGACTCCGACCATCCCCGTGCGGAGGGTGAAGTCGGCAGGTGCGGGGTCGCGATCTCCAGTCTGGCCGATATGGAGACTTTGTTCGCCGGAATTCCGCTGGACCGGGTCTCCACCTCGATGACCATCAACGGGCCGGCCGCGATGCTGTTCTGCTTCTACGTCGCCGCGGCTGAGAAGCAGGGTGTGCCCATCGAGCAGCTGCAGGGGACCATTCAGAACGACATCCTCAAGGAGTACATGGCGCAGCACGCCTGGATCTTCCCAGCGGAGCCTGCGCTCAAGATCATCGTGGACCTGTTCGCCTGGGCTGCGGAGCATACCCCACGATGGAATACCATCTCAATCTCCGGCTACCATATCCGGGAGGCCGGGGCCACGGCGGCCCAGGAGCTGGCGTTCACCCTGGCCAACGGATTCTGCTACGTGGAGCACGGCCTGGCGCGCGGGCTCGACGTAGACCGTTTCGCTCCCCGACTCTCATTTTTCTGGGACGTCCACAACGATTTCCTGGAGGAGATCGCCAAGCTGCGCGCTGCCCGCCGGATCTGGGCTCGCCACATGCGCGAGCGGTATGGGGCAAAGGACCCGCGCAGCTGGAAGATGCGCTTCCACTGCCAGACTGCGGGGGTCACGCTCACCGCGCAGCAGCCCCACAACAACGTGGTGCGGGTGGCGTATCAGGCGCTGGCGGCCGTTCTGGGCGGCACCCAATCACTGCACACCAACGCCTTGGACGAGACTCTCGCGCTTCCCACCGAGGAGTCGGTCCGGATCGCGCTTCGGACCCAGCAGATCCTGGCCTACGAGACCGGGGTCCCCAATGTCGCGGACCCCTTGGGCGGGTCGTACTACCTCGAGTCGCTGACCGACGCGCTGGAGCGCGAAGCGGAAGGGCTCTTCGCGGAGATCGAGGCGCAGGGAGGTGTAGTGCGCGCCATCGAGTCGGGTTGGTTCCAGCGGCGGATCGCTCAATCCTCGATGCGCTTCCAATCGGAGCTGGAGCAGGGTCGCCGGATCATCGTGGGGATCAACGATTTCGTGGAAGAGGCAGAGGCGCCGGTCGAAATTCTGAAAGTCGGCGATGCCGCCGAGCGGACCCAGCGGGAACGGCTGAGCCGGCTTCGCGACTGTCGCGATGCGGGGTTGGTGCGGGAACGGCTGGCCGCGCTGCGCAGCGCCGCCGCCGAAGATCGCAACGTCATACCTGCCATGCTGGATGCGGCACGAGCGTACTGCACGCTCTACGAAATCCGGCATGTGCTTGAGGAAATTTATGGCAACTACCGGGAGCCGATATTCTTCTGACGGCACGAATGCGGTGGCAGGACGGGAGCGCACCAGTAATGGGCGGGGACCAGCCCGGACAGAGGTTCCCGCAGTGGAAGAGCGGCTACGAAGGTTGACCGATGTTCGGCCGGGACATCATAGAGTCGTCAGCTGCTATCTCAAGCTCGAGCCCAGAGACCGGAGCCGCGGCAAGTACCTGATCAAGCTCAAGAACCGGGTTCGCGAGGTGAGCCAGGCACTCCCCCGCCTGGGGCTCGACCGGCAGGTGCAAGACGAAGTCGAGCGCGATCTCGATCGGGTGCACCAGTACCTCCGCGGCGACGGTAATCTCCCGGATACCCAGGGCATTGCCATCTTTGCCTGTGAGGGAATCGACCTGTTCGAGGCGCTGCCGCTGCCGTCGGTCCACCGCTCCCGTCTCGCGGTTGATGCCACGCCACTGGTCCGGGAACTGGCCTCGGTTGAAGACGAATTCGGACGGTTGCTCACGGTCGTTCTGGATCGCACCAGCGCTCGCTTCTTCGAGGTGACCGCGTACCAGAGCGTCGAACTGCCCGGTCTCAGGGCGGACAACACTCGCGGGAAGCGGTTCCGCGGTGATCAGGATGGGCCCGGCTGGGGAGAGCACACCTACAACAACCGCATCCGACAGGAGAAGCAGCGGCATTACGAGGCGATCGCGCGCGAGCTCTTTGCCATCGACCGCCGCCGGCCGGTGCACGGTATCGTGCTTGCCGGCACCGGCACTGAGGCCCGCGGGGTCGAGCCGTTCCTCCACAGCTACCTGGTCGATCGAGTGTTGGGCACCGCCAAGCTCAATCCCAAAGAGGCCACGCCGGCGCGAGTGCATGCTGCGACGCTCCTGGTCCGGGAGTCATGGGAGCGTGCGTCGGAGCGAGCGTTGGTGCAGCGGATGCAGGAGGGGCTGGGCAATGGATGGGCGCTGAACGGTACAGCGGATACCCTTCGAGCCCTGTCCCGAGGCCAGGTACGGTCGCTCCTGGTGCACGCGGACGCCAGCGAGCCCGGTTTCCGGTGCGCCGAGACCGGCCGCCTGACCCTCACCGAGCGGGAGTGTCGGGCTGAGGGCGAGCCGATTCCAGTCATCGACGTGATCGATGACGCGATCGAAGAAGCGTTGCGCCAGGGAGTGGATGTGAACGTCGTCTACGAGCCCGATGCGCGGGATGAGGTCCAAGGGCTGGCCGCGCTGCTTCGGTTCCGCTGACCCGGTGAGGTTCTTCGCCTCGATTGCACTATCTTTCGGCCGCGTTGCTCGCCATGACCTGCTGAGGAGGAAGGCTCGAGATGACGGCGCCCCGGACCCTCGCCCGCCCGATCCGCGTACTCGTGGCCAAGCCGGGTCTCGATGGCCATGACCGCGGAGCCAAAGTGGTCGCTGCCGCGCTTCGGGACGCGGGGATGGAGGTGGTGTACACCGGTCTGCACCAGACGCCCGAGATGATCGCCAGCGCTGCCGTGCAGGAGGACGTCGATGTGGTCGGTCTCTCGATCCTCTCGGGCGCCCACATGACCCTCTTCCCTCGGGTGCGGCAACTGCTGGAGCAGATGGGCCGTCCCGACATTCTGGTGACCGGTGGCGGCATCATTCCGGCCGACGACATGGCCGCGCTCCAGGCCCGTGGCATCGGCCGGCTCTTCGGGCCCGGCACGCCGACCACCGAGCTCATTGGATATATCGAATCATGGGCCGCTCAACATCTCGAATCCTGATTCCCTCCCGGCGCGAGCGTCCCACCGCGTGACCGCTTCCACCAGCTCATCTAAGAGCGGACGGTTGCGTCCGCTCACCGAGGAATACCAGCGCCTGGTGGCTCGGCTGCAGCAGGGCGGAGGTGCCGCCCGGGTCGCCAAGATGCATCAGCAGGGAAAGCTCGCCCCGCGAGAGCGGGTGCAGCGGCTGCTCGATCCCGGCTCCCCATGGCTCGAGCTCGGCCTCCTGGTCGCCTACGACCAGTACGATGGCCAAGCGCCCGGCGCCGGTGTCATCACCGGAATCGGCGTCGTGGAGGGACAGGAAATTGTCGTGGTCGCCAATGACGCGACGGTGAAGGCAGGATCCTGGTGGCCGGAGACCATCCGGAAGATTCTTCGCGCGCAGGAAGTGGCGATGCGGCAGCGAGTCCCCATCGTCTACCTGGTCGACAGCGCCGGCGTCAATCTGCCGTATCAGGGAGGAGTCTTTCCGGGACAATACGGCGCCGCCCGGATCTTTCAGTACAACTCGATCATGCGCCGATATCTGCATGTTCCCCAGATCAGCGCCGTTATGGGCAGCTGCGTTGCCGGCGGCGCGTATCTGCCCGCGCTGTCCGATGTCATCTTCATGGTCGAGGGTACCAGCTTCATGGGCCTGGGTGGCCCCAATCTGGTCAAGGGCGCGACCGGACAGACCATCGATGCTGAATCGCTGGGTGGCGCCCGAACCCACACGGAGCTGAGCGCTGTCGCGCATTACCGTCCCGCCAACGACACCGAGTGCCTCGCTCGAATTCGGGAATACGTCGGACGACTTCCCCGGGCCGAAGGAGTAGGGCATCGGCTCCGGCCGGTTCGCCCGGCGGCTCGCCCAGCCACTGATCTCTATGAGATCCTGCCCCAGGACCACCGACTCTCATATGACATGCGTCAGGTCCTCGCCTGCCTGCTCGACGGCGGGGTGCTGGACGAGTTCCAGCCGGACGTTGCCCGAGAGATGCTGTGCGGGCATGCCCATATCGAAGGGTGGCCCGTCGCGGTGATCGCCAATCAGCGGGGCGTCATCAAGACCCACCCGGGTGAGCGTCCCCGGTTCGGTGGGATTATCTACACCGGAAGCGCTGAGAAGGTGGCATTCTTCATCGAGACCGCCAGCCGGGAGCGGTTGCCGATTCTCTTTGTGCAGGACGTGAGCGGTTTCATGGTCGGTCCCGAGGCGGAGCAGTCTGGTATCATTCGCGCCGGCGCGCGATTCGTGGAGGCCATGGCCACCGCCGTCGTTCCCAAAATCGTGCTCACGGTGAACCACGCCTCCGGAGCGGGCTACTACGCGATGGCGGGGCAGGGGTTCGATCCCGACTTCCTGCTCTCCTGGCCCACCGGTCGGATGGGCGTGATGGAAGGTGAATCGGCCATCATGGCGGTGCACGGCCCGGAGATCGAGCGAGCCCAACGCGAGAAGCGAGAGGTCGCGCCCGAGGCGAAGGCCGCGATCGAATCGATGCGGGCCGACTACGAGCAGCAGCTCGATGCCAAATACGCTGCCGCGCGCGGCTTCGTGGACGCGATTGTTACGCCGGAAGAGACCCGGGACCAACTTGCCTTCTCACTTCGGGTCACCGCCAACTACGCCGGCCCCCATTTGGGCCCTTTCGTCCTGCCGCCGCTGGATGCGGCTCCCTCGCGCTAGGAGACGGATGCAGTCGATCCGTTTCGTCTCCGGACTCGCTCTGGTCCTCGCCTGCGCCCCCGCGCGCAAGGAACCGGAGCCCGCCATTCCCAAGCCGAACATCGATCCCGGCCGGGTGAATCGGCCCCAGGCCGCGCTGCCACCTCCCACGCCGCGTGAGGATACCGTCCAGCGGATCGCGCCACCGCAGACCGCGTACGTACACGGTTGGATGCCGCTGGCGAGCACCGGTGTCGATCGCTTTCTGCGCGCCCACTCTTCCTATGACGGACGCGGCGTACTCATCGCCATCCTGGATACCGGCATTGACCCCGGCATTCCCGGGCTTTCCACCACGACTACCGGCGATCCCAAGATCCTGGATCTCCGGGATTTTTCCGACGAGGGAGCGGTACCGCTTCAGCCGGTAGCTCCGACTGGTGATAGCGTTGAGATCGCCGGTCACCGTGTCGGCGGGTTCGGCCGAGTCAAGGCGCTCAATACCGCTGGACCTTATTACGCGGGGAGCATCGCCGAGATCCCGCTGGGCCAGCCGCCGGCGTCCGACCTCAATGGGAACGGTACCGTCGGCGACACCCTGCCCATCCTGGTAACTCGGGCCAGCGACGGCTGGGTGCTCTTTGCCGACACCGACGGCGACGGCTCACTGGTAGGGGAGCGGCCGATTCATGACTACCTCTCGGGGCGGGAGAGCTTTGGATGGGCGCCTCGCGGTCGCACGCCCAAGTTGACCATCGCGGCCAATCTCAGCGACTCCGCCAGCGCCCCCCGGCTCGATCTGGTGTTCGACACCTTCGGCCACGGTTCCCACGTATCTGGTATTGCGGCGGCTCACGATCTCTACGGTGTGCCCGGGTTCGACGGTGTAGCACCCGGCGCCCAGCTGCTGGGTCTCAAGATTGCCAAGGGCGCCCAGGGCGGCATTACCACCACCGGCAGCATTCTGCGCGCACTGGATTACTCGATACGCTTCGCGGCTGCACGACGGCTTCCCTTGGTCATCAATCTGAGCTTCGGGGTCGGGAACGAGATCGAGGGCGAAGCCCGAATCGATCAGCTCGTAGACTCGGTGCTTACAGCTCATCCCGACGTAGTATGCACCATCAGCGCTGGCAATGACGGACCCGGACTCTCAACTGTCGGCTTCCCTGGCTCGGCCAATCTCGCGATCAGCGTGGGCGCCACGCTCCCGTCCAGCTTTCTTCCTTCAGGGCCGACCGGCGAGCGGCCGGCAGATCAGTTGGCTTACTTCAGCTCCCGCGGCGGCGAGCTGGCCAAGCCCGATCTGGTGACGCCGGGCGTAGCCTACAGCAGCGTGCCGAGGTGGAATGCGGGTGACGAGGTGGAGCAGGGCACCAGTATGGCGGCACCTCATGCCGCCGGACTGGCCGCACTCCTGGTGTCGGCGTTGACACAGGAGAAACGTCCGGTGGAAGCCCGAGCCATCAAGCAGGCGCTCATGGTCACGGCCCAGCCCACCCGCCAGGGAGCCTTTGTTGATCAGGGAACCGGTCTTCCCAATGTCGAGGCCGCATTCCAGTGGCTCGATCCTCGCCGCTCGCTGCCCGACGTGCAGGTGCGGGTTCCCCACCGGACCGGTGCGACGACTGGGGCGCTCGAACATGCCGTGGCATCGCATGGCGACACGACGCAGACCTTCGAATTGGTCCGCCCCTCCGATGCCCCGGCGGCGACCTACACGCTCCGGAGCGACGCCGCCTGGCTCACAGCGCCCCCGCAGGTGACCCTGCGCGGCCCGCTCACCCGTGTCACTGTGCACTACACTCGGAAGCCGCTCGCGAGCCCGGGGGCGTACGTCGGAACCATCTCCGGCTGGTCCGAGGACACCCTGGCTGGCCCGATTTTCCGGTTGGTGAATACGGTGGAGGTTCCGGCGCCACTAGCTGATGGCCGCACCGAACTCCGGTCGGCGGTACGGCTCAGTCCCGGCGCCGCCCTTCGCACCTTCTTCGAAGCCGACAGCGCTCGACCGTTCGTGCTCACCGCCTCAACTGGAAGCCCAGGAGAGAAGGTACTGGCCTTTCTGCACGAACCTCATGGCATGCCTTATCGGGACCAAGCTTCCCGCGCAGCCGGGAGCGGAGCGCAGGCGGCCGAATATCAGGCCGATGGTCGCGATGTCGTGCGGGGCGCCTATGAGGCCGTGTTGGTGGCGCCGCCCCCTCAGGCAGTTGCGGTCACCCTGAGCCTACTACAGTCGCCGGTGGCCTTGCGCGCGATCACGCACCAGGATGGTGTCACCGCCTCCGTCAGTAACCTGAGTGCCAAGCCGGTGACTGCCGAGGTCGGGCTCCACGTGGGTGGGGCTGAACGCGTGGTGCAGATTCGCGCTCGGAATTCCGAGCCGCAACGGATCCAGTTCGTGGCACCTGCGGCGGCCACCGGCGTGGTCGTGGATGTGACCATGGAGCGCGCGCAGTGGGGTCGTTTCACTGATTTCGGCCTGAGTGTCTTTGACTCGGTAGGGCGTCAACTGGGCAAACAGCCGCTCAATTATGCCTTCGGTCGATTGCAGGTAGAGCTCCCTGCGAATCACGGTGACATGCCATTGTCCGTGGGGCTCTTTCCCGGCTTCGCCGACCCGGCTGGAGATCAGAGCTGGAGGGCGCGCGCGTCGATCCGGTTGTATGGCGACTCCGCAACGGCAGTAGCACCTACAGCTGGAGCCTCGCCGGCCATCACCATCGCGCCCGGGAAGAGTGGTACGGTTTCCTTCCTACAGCCCGTGATTCCCTGGCACCTCAGCGAGGGCTTCTTCCCTCTCGGCGTGCTGGTGGCTCGGATTGATGGCCAGGTGTGGACCCGGGAGACCGGCTTCATCCCCTCGGATGCCGCCGCGAGTCGATGAACCAATCGATCGTCAGGATCGCCGCTGGTCAGGGATTCTGGGGGGACTGGCTGGAGGCACCGGTCCGCCAGGTCCAGGGCGGGCCGATCGACTATCTCATGATGGACTACCTCGCCGAAGTGACCATGTCCATCATGCAGAAACAGAAGTCTCGGGACCCGAAGGCGGGCTACGCCAGGGACTTCGTTCCGTTGATGGAACGGATCCTTCCGGATCTGGTCGCCAACCGGATCAAGGTTACCTCCAATGCTGGTGGAGTGAACCCGCGGGGATGCGCCGAGGCAGTGCTCGAGGTAGCGCGGCGGCTCGGTCTGCAAGGGAAACTTCGGGTCGGCCTGGTCTCGGGAGACGACATCCTCGACCGGCTGGACGAGCTGATCGCGAAGGGACATACCCTGAGCGATATGGAAACCGGTCGGCCGCTCGCCGAAATCCGCCATCGAGTGCTCTCGGCTAATGCCTACCTCGGCATGGCGCCGATCGTCCAGGCGCTCCAGGGTGGCGCCGGCATAGTTGTCACTGGACGGGTCACTGATACCGGACTCACGCTGGGGCCGATCTTCCATGAATTCGGCTGGTCGCCGGATGATTGGGATAAGGTGGCGGCCGGGACCGTCGCGGGACACATCATCGAGTGCGGTGCGCAAGCGTCTGGCGGGAATCTGCTCCGCGGATGGCGTTCAGTGAAGGGAATGGCCAATCCCGGGTTTCCCATCGTCGAAGCAGCCAGGGACGGCAGCTTTGTCGTCACCAAGCATCCGGAGACCGGCGGAGTAGTCTCGGTGGCATCAGTCACTGAACAACTGGTGTACGAGATGGGGGATCCCTCCAGCTATATCACGCCCGATGGCGTCGCCGACTTCACCACCATTCGACTCGCCCAGGCAGGTCGGGACCGGGTGCGGGTAACCGGGATTCGCGGCCGGCCTCGCACGCCGATGCTCAAGGTGTCGGTGGCGTATTTCTACGGATATAAAGCTGTGGGAACCCTGGTCTACGCCTGGCCTGAGGCGTACGAAAAGGCCAAGGCAGCCGACCGGATCCTGCGCCAGCGGCTCGCCGATCTCGGGCTCGAGTTCGAGCGGATCCTTACGGAATTCGTAGGGGTTGACGCCACCCACGGGCGACTCGGCGGCCGTCCCGATCCTGATCTGCCCGAGGTGCAGTTGCGGGTGGGAGTTCGGGCACCCGAGCGAGCCACGGTCGAACGGTTTACCAGGGAAATCGCTCCTCTGGTGCTCACCGGTCCGCCCAGCGTCACCGGCTTTGCCGGCGGACGTCCCGCCGTCGAAGAGGTCGTGGCCTATTGGCCCGCACTCATCGACCGACGGGAGATTGAGCCCCATGTGCGGGTCGAGATCCTGGAGGCATGAGCGTGCCTCGCGCGGCCCAGCGATCCAGCACCCGTCCGCTGCAGCTTCGCTACCTGGCCCACGCCCGGTCGGGCGACAAGGGCAACACCGCGAACGTCGGTCTGATCGCACTCCAGTCAGAGTGGTACGACCTGCTTCGGCGTGAAGTCACTGCCGCGCGCGTAGCGCGACACTTTAAAGGAATGGTGAGCCGGGTTGAGCGTTTCGAGCTTCCCAATCTGCACGCGCTCAACTTCCTGCTGCACGACGCCCTCGACGGCGGGGGCACGATATCACTCAAGACGGACGCCCAGGGAAAGGTCTATTCCACCGCTCTTCTCCGCATGGAGATTTCGGTGCCCACTGCGCTGGCCCGACGGCTGGCCGGCAAGTCCGCATGACCGAGCCTCTCCGGACCGCATTGGACGGAGGGGTGCTGACCCTCACGCTCGATCGTCCGGAAAAGCGGAACGCGCTCAGCTCCATCCTCATTGAATCGCTGCACACTGCGGTGGAGCGCGCCGATCTCGACGCCGATGTGCGGATCGTCGTCGTGCGGGGCGCGGGCCAGGACTTCTGCGCCGGCGCCGACCTCGACGAGCTGCTCGCCTCGGCGGATCAGCCACCTGCCGAGAACGAGGCCAGCGCCTTGCGGCTGGGCAACCTGTTCTCCCGAATTCGGCGACTGCCCAAGCCGGTGGTGGCACTGGTACAGGGCCGTGCCCTCGCGGGCGGCGCCGGGCTCGTCACGGCTTGCGATCTCGCGCTGGCTGCGGCCAGCGCCCAGCTGGGGTACCCCGAGATCCAGCGCGGCTTCGTGCCCGCCATGGTCATGACTCTCCTCCGGCGGCTCACGGGCGAAAAGGCGGCGCTAGAACTGGTTCTCACCGGGCGCCTGCTTTCCGCGGAGGAGGCTGGCGCACTGGGCCTGGTGTCGCGAGTAGTGGCCGATGCCGAGCTCGAACGCGAAGGAGCCTCACTGGTACGACGCCTCGCCGAAACCAGCCCCTCGGCGCTGGCTCTCACCAAGCAGCTCTTCTATCAGCTCGACAACGTCTCTTTCGATCAGGGCATTGCGTTCGGCGCGCGGGTTAACGCACTGGCCCGCCAGACTTCCGACTTCCGCGACGCGATCGGGCGCTTTCTGCAGCGGTGAATCGACTTCGCCTCGGACTCGCCTTGGTGGGATTTGCGGCGGCACTGCTCGCTGTGTCGCTGGGAGACGAGCGCGTCGGGTGGGCCGCCATTGCGCTTCTCGTCGCCTCGCTGATTGTCAGACTGTTGCAACAGCGCACTGCACAAAAAAAAGACAATGCCCAATCCGATCGAAACGACTCGGTGTGACCGGCCTCACATGTGGGCCACGGCGTTCGCGCTACTTTGCCCAGCGCCCGTCAGACGGCGGGTGAACGGGCGGTCCTCGGTAACCCAGGTCTCGAGCCCCCGCTCTCCACGGAGTTCGGCGATCAGGGAGGTTTGAGGTATGAGAAGCCTATCCAGAACTGTCGCGGCAGTGTTAATAACTATGGCGCTGAGCGCGTCCGCGGCGCGGGCGCAGGGAGCGGAGTTTTCCCTAGGCGGCGGGCTCGGGGTCCCGCTCAGTAATTTCGACGATATCGCCAAACTTGGTTGGCATGGTCTTGCCGCCATCTCCGTCGTGCCCACGGGTTCGCCGGTCGGCCTTCAGATCGATGGCCAGTACCACCAGTTCAAGCTCGACGAGGACGTCTTCGCGAGAAACGACTTGAAAGAACGCTTCATCTTCGGTACTGCGAATGCAGTGTTCAAGTTCAAGACCGCGGAAACGAGTCCAGTCCGGCCGTACCTGATCGGTGGAGCTGGGGTTTACAACTTCAAGTCCACTGGGTCAAGCGACGTGGGTACCATTCTAGGTACCGACAATTCAACCACCAAGTTCGGCATCAACGGCGGCGCGGGGTTCGACTTCAAGGCCGGAAGCGCTGGTCTTTTCTTGGAGGGCCGCTTCCACAACGTGTTCAGGAGTGGAAAGGACTACAATTTCATACCGATTACCATCGGTTTCAGGTTCGGCGGACACTAGAGTTTATCGAAGCCGCCTGAGTATGCAGCCGCCTCGCACTTGCGAGGCGGTTTTGCTTTCTGGAGAGAATACGATCCGCGGCGCGCGATCCTGATGCGCTCGGTGGATGCGGCCGCGCCAGTGTTGACCGATGCCCGATCGCCTGCATCAGGCCCGCGAGCTGCTCCGGCATCACTTCGGGTACCCGGACTTCCGGCCGGCGCAGGCTCGGGTGCTGTGCTCCGTCTTTGCCGGCCTCGATACCCTCGCCGTCCTTCCCACCGGTGGAGGCAAGTCGATCTGCTTTCAGATTCCGGCGCTGGTGCTCGGTGGACTCACCATCGTGGTCTCTCCACTCATCTCCCTCATGCAGGACCAGATCGCGGCCGCCCAGGCCCGGGGCATCGCTGCGGAGGGGCTCAATAGCACCAAGTCCGAGGCGGAGCAGCGGCGGGTGTGGGAAGCGCTGCGATGCGGGGGGCTTCGGCTGCTCTACGTCTCTCCCGAGCGCCTCCGGCGGCTCTCTCTCGAGCTCCGCGACGCCAAGATACGCCCCGATCTTCTCGCTGTGGATGAGGCCCACTGCATTGCGGAATGGGGACACGATTTCCGACCGAGCTACCGGACGCTACAAGGATCGCGATACCGGCTCGGCCGTCCCCAGACGATTGCGCTCAGCGGGAGCGCCACGCCCACCGTTCGGCAGGACATTGTGCGCGCCCTGGGGTTTTCGCCGCAGTGCCGCGCCCTCCATCTGGGATCGTTCGACCGAGCCAATCTGTGGTTTGGAGTCGTGCCCGTGCCCGGTGAACGCGAACGGCTGAGGGCACTGCTCGATCTGCTCCGAGGGGATGACCAGATGGCGATCGTCTATGTCTCCACCCGGGGGGTGTCCGAAGCCGTCGCGGGGGCCTTGCGAACCGCCGGCCATCGGGCGGAGCCGTACCATGCGGGCCTCACCAAGAGCCGTCGCGCTGCCACCCTCGCGGCTTTTCTCGACGATCGCCTCGATGTCGTGGTTGCCACCTGTGCGTTCGGCATGGGAATCGACAAGCCCAACGTGCGGCTGGTGATCCATTGGACTCTGCCGCCGACCCCGGAGGCCTACTATCAGGAGGCCGGAAGAGCAGGTCGCGACGGCGAGTTCGCTCGCTGCGTGCTGCTCTGGCGAAAGGGCGACGCGGAGCCTCACCGTCGGCAACTGGCCGTCACCTTTCCGCCCCGCGCCTCGTTGGAGCAGATCTGGTGCGAGGGCACTGACGTTCGCGGAGTGCCGCGCAGCCTACTGGCGTCGGCGGAGCGCCTGCGGATCGAACTGCAGCCCGACCGGGGCCCAATCGACTGGTCGCCGGTCGAACGGCGTCGGCGACAGGCAGAGGCCCGCATCGCGGCCATCGAGACCTATGCCAGCGGCAGCAAGTGTCGGCGCCGGGTGCTGGTCGGCTATTTCGGCGAGAAGTTGGGACACTGCGCTGGCTGCGATCGGTGCGGCAATCGCAGCGCTGGTCGCCCCGAGAATCCTGCAGTCAAGGCGCGCCTGCTGCGACTCCGGAGAGCTCTCGCCGATCGACGCGGCCCGTGGGGAGGCGCGTTGCTGGAGCCCGAGGTCATGCTCCGTCTGGCTCGGCAGCCGCCGCGCAATGTGGCCGCACTGGCCGATGTGCCGGGCGTCGGCCCTGCCTTGGCCGCCTCCATCGGAGGGACGCTAATGCAGGTGCTCGGGTCAGTTTCGCTCACCGAGGCCACGGAGCCGGAGCCTGACTGGCTCTGGCGCGTGCTGCGAGACTGGCGCTCCCGTAGGGCACGTGAAATGGGAGTCGCGCCATTTGTGCTTCTGGGCGATTCGGCACTTCAGGTCCTCGCGCAGGCCCGCCCGGGCGATCGCAACGCGCTGGCTCGGGTTCCCGGCCTGGGCCCAAGGACGTTGGCAAAGTTTGGGGAGGAGCTTTTGCGACTGATTCAGGAATCGGTGGAGCATCCCTCGGCGAGGGAATCAGCGCACCGGTTCGGCGAGAGCGCTATCACAGACCAAAGTCGGGAACAGCAGTTACGCTAAATGTCCGGCGGAGACGTTCGGGTAGGGGGTGAGCCTAGGGACTGCCGTGAGCGCGACTCAGCATCGGGGAACAGGAGGAAACCAGTGTCCACCATTCTCATCATCATCCTGATCTTGCTGCTCATCGGCGCGCTGCCAACGTGGGGGTACAGCAGCGGCTGGGGGTATTACCCCAGCGGCGGGTTGGGACTCATTCTCCTCATTGTGATCCTGTTGGCGCTCACCGGCCGTTTGTAGCGCTCCATCCAGACGAGCACCTCCCCGGCCGGACAGCCGGGGAGTGAACTGCCGGTCACCTGCCCGCCTTACCCAGCCCCTTCAGGTTGAGATCTTCGGCGATCCTGCGAGCGGAGCCCTCACCGACGCCACGGGTGCTCGTCTTTACGATGAATCGATCGCCCACCATGACAATCGCCTCGCTCTCGCCATTCTTGCCCCACTTCTCGTAGGCCGGAAATCCCGCGATCTGCGTACTCCGCTCGTAGCCATCGGTGCTCTCGGTGCTGACTTTCATGTTGAGCATCATCTGGAACGGGATGTACAGGAAGGGAATGTGGGCGTAATCGAAGATGCCGACGTTGGCGCTCCGGCTGCCATCCGCGTTGCGATAGTCGGCTTCGGCTTGGGAGTACTGCCATTCGCCCGCGGTCGTGGTCTCACCCTTGGGCGGGTTGGCCTTCATGTCGCCCATGCTCTTGGGCAGGTAATCGATGAGCAGTTTGTAGCTGACCGGCGGCACCGGCTTGCGATTGGCTGCATCGGTGAGGCCCTTGCTGAGCTGGGTCGCCGCCGAAGTCAGCTGCGAAAGTGGATTATTGGTCAAGGCTGTACCGCTCTGGTCTCCACCGCAGGCAACCAGCCCGACGGCGAGTACAAGGCTGAAGGTGGCGGGCAAACAACGGCGCATGCGGACGTCTCCGGGTGGGATATCCAAGCGTCTGAGAGGTTGTGTGAGAGATGTGTGCAAGATCAGGCGGCGGGTATGACCAACGCAAGGCAGCCGCGCCTGCTGGCTCCCGTCCCCAATCAGCCCGGGTATATTGGAGGCCGACACGCCGTCGTTCACCTCGCCAGGACGCCTATGGACGATTCCCTCTACTTCACCGAACAGCATCATCAGGTCCGGGAAATGGTCCGCGAGTTCTCGCGCACCCACATTGCTCCCGTTGCCCGCGAGCTCGATCGGTCCTCCACCTTTCCCTGGGAAAACATCAAGGCAATGGGCGAGCTGGGTCTCCTGGGCGTGCCCTGGAGCGAGGAATTGGGCGGCGCCGGCATGGATCAGCTCTCGTATTACATCACCATCCATGAAATGGCGAAGATCGACGCCAGCCATGCCCTCACCATCAGCGCCCATACCAATCTGGGTACCTCTCCCATCGTTCAATTCGGCAACGACGAGCAGAAACGGCGGTTCGTCCCCCTGCTCGCATCCGGGAGGGTGCTCGGTGGGTTCGGGTTGACCGAGCCCGGTGCCGGGAGTGACGCCGGCGGGACGGCCACCACGGCGGTCGACAAGGGTGACCATTACCTGCTGAATGGGTCCAAGAACTTCATCACCCACGCTGGGGTGGGGGAGATTTTTTCGGTCACTGCCCGTACCGAGCCAGCCCGGGGCAACAAGGGCATTTCCAGCTTCATCGTCACCAAGGACACAGTCGATCTCGAGATCTGCAATCGGATCGGCGTGGGCCACGTCGAGGAGCTCCCCAAGACTCCGGGGGTGCGCGCAGGGAAGAAGGAAGAGAAAATGGGCTGGCGGGCCAGCGATACCCGGGAACTGGTTCTGGAAGATGCTGTGGTGCCGAAGGAGAACCTGTTGGGCCAAGCCGGCCAGGGCTTCGTCAACTTCCTGAAGACGCTCGACGCCGGCCGGATCGGCATCGCGGCGCTGTCCTTGGGCATCGCGGAGGGGGCGTACGAGGAAGCGCTCAAGTACGCTGGGGTGCGGAGGCAGTTCGGACGGGTCATCGGGAGCTTTCAAGGGGTAAGCTTCCAGCTGGCTGACATGGCCATGGAGATCGAGGCCGGGACCCATCTGCTGTATCACGCCGCCTGGCTGAAACAGCAGGGGAAGCCGTTCAAGAAGGAAGCCGCGATGGCAAAGCTGTTCTGCTCCGAGCTGGCCATGCGGACCACCACCAAGGCGGTTCAGATCTTTGGCGGCTACGGCTACACCACCGAGTACCCCGTCGAGCGGATGATGCGGGACGCCAAGGTGTGCGAGATCGGGGAGGGAACCAGCGAGATCCAGCGAATCGTGATATCGAGGCAGATTCTGGGGCAGGTGGGGGATTAGTCGCGGGTCGCGAGTTTCGGGTCCCGGGTCAAAGCCATTAGACGAAGACCCTGAGACCCGCAGCCCGCGACCCGCAGCCCACCACCGTAATCATCCCCAATACCCAATAGCCTCAACCTCTTATATACTTCCCGCCATCTGCGACGCGTCATCCCGCGGCATGCTCCGTCTTCGGTCGTTGGGCAGGCTGGTCGGGGAGACGCGTTTTTCTTAGGGTCGGAGTGACCGCTTTCCGACTCCACAGCTGAGGTCTTCACAGTTGAAACGCGAGATCCTGATCAACGGGAGCCAGCGGGAAACCCGCGTGGCGATTCTGGAAGACGATCGTTTGGTGGAGTTGCTGGTCGACCGGCCTGATCATCGGCGCACCGTGGGTGATATTTACCTCGGCCGGGTGGAAGCGGTCCTGCCGGGGATCCAGGCCGCTTTCGTCGACATCGGCCAGGAAAAGAGCGCCTTCCTGCACGCCTCCGATCTGCTCGAGCCGGATGAGGACGAAGAGCCCGAGGAGGAGTCCGTCGAGGAGCCGGATCCGGCGGAGGCGGAGGTCGCGGTAGAGACCGCCACCTCCGAGGAGCCCACCGAGCGCAAGGGTGGATGGCGAGGGCGCGACCGCCGGCGGCGGGGACGCGGGAATAGGGGACCGGGAGACAACGGCGTGAACGCCACGGAGATGCGCCAGCGAGAAATCTCCCCCAGGCGCGCATTGCCAAACATCCAGGACATCCTCAAGAAGGGACAAACCCTTCCAGTTCAGGTCACCAAGGAGCCGATCGGCACCAAAGGGTGCCGGGTGACCGCCCAGATCTCGCTCCCCGGCCGGTTCCTGGTGTACATGCCCTACGCCTCCAAGGTCGGGGTCAGCCGCAAGATCGAAAGCCGGGAGCAGAGGGCCAAGCTTCGGGAGATGGTTTCGAAGCTGCTCCCCAAGGACGCGGGCGGCGTCATCGTCCGGACGGTGGCCGAGGGAGTTACCGACGAGCACTTCCGACGAGAAATCGATTCGCTGCTCGCGCTCTGGCGGAAAATCAACCGCAAGAAAACCTTCGTCCGCCGAGCCCCGGCGCTGCTGCAGCGAGAGACCAGCCTCACCCGCGGCATTATCCGGGATCTCTTCAGCGCCAAGGTTGACGCCCTCCACGTGGATTCCAAGGAGCTCTACAACGAGATCGAGCAGTACCTGAACCAGATCGACCCGGAGCTCATGAGCCGGGTGCACCTCTACGGCGAGGCCAGTCCTCTATTCGATAAGTTCGACATCGAGTCGGAAATCCGGGACCTGTTCAAGGCTCGGGTAGAGCTGCCCACCGGTGGGTCCCTGATCATTCAGCCTACCGAGGCGCTGGTGAGCATCGATGTGAATACCGGCAGGTACACCGGCAAGAAGGATCCGGAGAAGACGATTCTTCGCACCAATCTCGAAGCGGCTAGGGAAATCGCTCGGCAAATCCGGCTGCGGGATATCGGCGGGATCATCGTCTGCGACTTCATCGACATGGAGACCCGGTCCAACCGAGACAAGGTTCTCCAGGAGCTTCGCACCCACCTGGGAAGAGATCGAGCCCGGACCAAGGCCCTGGCCGTTTCGGAACTCGGCCTGGTAGAGATGACCCGCCAGCGAGTCCGGCCATCCCTCTGGCACTCCATGACCACAGACTGTCCCACCTGTGCCGGTAGCGGACGGGTGTTTACCCCCGAGGTCGTGGCTCGCCGCATGGAGCGCGCTCTTCGCCGGGCGGGACACGAGCACCGCGAGCGTCAGCTCACCGTGCGGTTGCACCCGGAGGTCGCTCTCTATCTGTTGGAAGAGGAGCCGAAGCTGCTGCAAACGCTCTCCAAGCTGACCGGGATCGACTTGGAGCTGCGGGATGACCCCATGATGCGGCTGGACGAATTCCGGCTGATGAGTCGGCCGGCGGGGCGAGACGTCACGGATCTCTACGCAGTCGCCTGACCGATAGTCTTGCCTCTCTGTCAGGCTGGAGGCGATCTCGACCACGCACTGTCACCCCGAAGCGAGCGCAGCGAGCGAAAGGGACCGAAACTCAAGCCGGTGTTCCGCCCCTTACGGGCCTCCAGGGTGACGGTGTAGCTCTGCCGTTGCGTATCTGCTCCTCCCCACTTTCTGCCAATCTGACCGAAATCCTAGGCACCAGCATTGCTCGTCGGCGCGGGGGACCGCTTGACAGAAACACCTCGGCGCTTATCTTTGCGCCCAGCGATTAGCACTCTTTGTCGCTGAGTGCTAACAGCTTGGTGCCAATAATGTTACCTAATTACCACATGGCTGTGGAGGTCCCCCCAGATGGCGACTGCTACAAAGACCAAGACTAACCTCAAGATCCACCCCCTCGAGGACCGCGTGGTCATCGCGCCGGCCGAGGAGGCGGAGGCCATGCGCGGCGGTCTGTACATCCCTGACACCGCTAAGGAAAAGCCCACCCAGGGCGAGGTCATCGCCGTTGGGCCCGGCCGCTTTGAGAAGGGCGAGCGGATTCCGATGGAGCTGAAGGTCGGCGACCAGGTGATCTACGGTAAGTACAGCGGCACGCCGTACACGCTCGATGGCGATGAGTACGTCATTATCAAGGCGTCCGACGTGCTCGCCAAGCTCAGCTGAAACCAGCTCGCACCCACTAAGGAGAACTGACAGATGGCAGCGAAGGAGCTTCTTTTCAATACCGATGCCCGCGCCAAGCTCAAGAAGGGCGTGGATCATCTCGCCGAGGCGGTGAAGGTCACTCTCGGTCCCAAGGGCCGTAACGTCGTCATCGACAAGAAGTTTGGCTCCCCCACGATCACCAAGGACGGCGTCACGGTGGCCAAGGAGGTCGAGCTGGCCGACGCGATCGAGAACATGGGCGCCCAGATGGTCAAGGAGGTCGCCACCAAGACCTCTGACCTGGCTGGCGATGGCACCACCACCGCCACCGTGCTCGCCCAGGCGATTTTCCGCGAGGGTCTCAAGAACGTTACCGCGGGCGCCAACCCCATGGAGCTGAAGCGGGGTATCGATCGCGCGGTCGACACCGTGGTCGAGCAGCTCAAGACCCTCTCTGTTCCCTCCGCTGGCAAGAAGGAAATCGCCCAGGTCGGCACCATCTCCGCCAACAACGACAAGGAAATCGGGAACCTGATTTCCGAGGCGATGGAGAAGGTGGGCAAAGATGGCGTCATCACGGTGGAAGAGGCCAAGGGTCTGGAGACCACCCTCGAAACCGTGGACGGCATGCAGTTCGACCGCGGGTATCTCTCGCCTTACTTCGTCACCGATCCGGAGAAGATGGAGGCGGCCCTGGAAGACGCCTACCTGCTGATCCACGATAAGAAGATCTCGGCGATGAAGGAGTTGCTGCCCATCCTCGAGAAGGTGGCCCAGAGTGGCCGTCCCCTGCTCATCATCGCGGAGGACGTCGAGGGCGAGGCCCTGGCCACGCTGGTGGTCAACAAGCTCCGTGGCACGCTTAAGGTCGCGGCCGTGAAGGCCCCGGGCTTCGGCGATCGCCGGAAGGAAATGCTGCGCGACATCGCGGTCCTCACCGGCGGGCAGGTGATCTCCGAGGAAGTGGGCTTCAAGCTGGAGAACGCCACCCTCAACGATCTTGGCCGGGCCAAGCGGATCGTGATCGACAAGGACAACACCACGGTCGTCGACGGGAAGGGCAAGGAGAACGACATCCAGGGCCGAATCAACGAGATCAAGGCCGCGGTGGAGAAGAGCACCAGCGACTACGACCGCGAGAAGCTGCAGGAGCGGCTGGCCAAGCTCTCCGGTGGCGTGGCTGTCATCAACGTTGGCGCCGCCACCGAGACCGAGATGAAGGAGAAGAAGGCTCGGGTGGAGGACGCACTGCACGCGACCCGGGCGGCCGTTGAGGAGGGGATCGTCGCCGGCGGCGGCGTGGCGCTGATCCGAGCGCAGCCGGCGCTGGACAAGATCAAGGGCACCGACGACGAGAAGATCGGCGTCGACATCGTGCGCCGAGCCCTCGACGAGCCCATCCGGATCATCGCCCAGAACGCGGGCGCCGAGGGCTCGATCGTGGTGGCCAAGGTCAAGGAGTCGAAGGAGAAGAACTTCGGCTACAACGCCCAGACCGACACCTACGAGGATCTGGTGAAGGCGGGTGTGATCGACCCAACCAAGGTTACCCGCACCGCGCTACAGAATGCGGCCTCGATCGCGGGCCTGCTGCTCACCACCGAGTGCGTGGTGGTGGAGAAGAAGGAAGAGAAGCCCGCGCCGGCCGGTCCTCCGGGTGGCGGCATGGGGGGAATGTACTAAGATCGGATCTCTGATTCAGCAGGACGGGGCGCCCCGGCGATTGCCGGGGCGCTTCTGTTTGGTGTCGGGCGGCCCCCCCGAGCCGCGACGCGCTGGGCCCCGAGGAGCACGCAGCTGCCGGGATTCTCCCTGATTCTTCGATCTGCATATCTGAGGGCCTGTAGATCGGACGGCGCCAGGCCGTCCCATATCACAGTCATGCCCCGGGAGGTTCCCATGCCGAACGCAAGGCAGCCAAACATCCCCCCGTCAGCCCTTGAGCGAGGACCAGAGGCGAGCATCCGGCACGCCACGGGCCAATGCCGCAGGGCTGTGGGTCAGCCGGGACGTCTCGTTTTCGCCACCGCTCGCACGCAAGCGATGACTCTGTTTCCGCGAGGTAGCGGCATCGTGCCGGATGTGCTCTTGTCTCCCTCGGCGCCGAGCCCGCAAATTATGGCCATGCCGCTCCCCGTGCCCATCCGAGTACCTACCTATACCACGGCGGACATTCGCCGGTTCCCGCCCGATGGCCAGCGTTACGAGCTGCTCAACGGGGTGCTGCTGGTGACCCCAGCGCCGGGAACTGCTCATCAGGTAGTGCTCTCACGCTTCCAGCACAGCATCAGCGTCTACCTAACGCCGACGGAGCTAGCCTTCTGCACCAGCCCGGGCGAGATCGAGATCGAACCCAGTGTGCTACTGGATCCTGATCTGCTGGTGTATCCATCGTCCTATCCGCCGGGAACGCCGTGGGCCAGCATCTCAGGTTGGTGGCTTGCGGTCGAAGTCTCCGGGCGTGCGTCCCGGGTCTACGACCGCGACTTCAAGCGCGATGCCTATCTGGCACTGGGCGTGCGGGAGGTGTGGTTAGTTGATCTGCCCGATCGCCAGGTGCTGGTCTCTCGGGCCGGCGCAGCCAAGGACGTACGGCACCGGGACTCAGTGGTATGGCATCCGCCGGAGATATCCGCCGCGCTGACCATCGACCTCCATGCGATGTTCGCCCGGCTTGGTTCTTGAGGGCGCGTTCGCGGTGGCGGTGCGACATGAAGCGTCGTTCGTAATCTGAACCGCGATGTAACATTGTACGGCACCATCTGTCGCGATCTGAGCCGCCTCTCCCTCTATCCCATCTGCGTGTCGGCTTTCGTCCTCGTTGTACGATTTCCAGGAAACCACCATGCCGGTTTACCTGGGGACCTAGCGGGGAGGCTGTATGCACAGATCGTGGCTGGATATCGGCGTTGCGGTTGGGTTGCTCAGCGCCTGCTCCGGCGAGCGTGTCGCCGCGCCTTCGGGTGCCGACGGGCCCGCGACGCCGGACCTGACTGGACAAGCCTTTCACCTGGTTATTGACACCCGGACCGGCCAGGTCGAGGTCGGTCCGCCTTCAAGATGGCCGTGACGCTTGAGGTCTACGAGGACGGCCGGGGGGCGTGGCTCAAGTCCGAGCCGATCGAAACCCCCAAGAAGAAATCAGCGGCTGCACCGAGCCGGCCGAGTGGCTCGACGCCTACCCCAAGGATGAGCTCATGAGTGGTTTGGGCTTCGACGACGTGGCGTCGGGCCCACTGACAGCCGGGAAGACATACGGGAAGCCGGAGCTGACGCTCGAAGTGATGCAGTAGCATCTCCGGCTAGCCCTCTCCGCCGCTCTCTCTCCTCCTCCTTCTGACGCCGTACACGATGCCGATTAGTAGCACGGCTGCGGCCGGTAGCCAGTACAGCGCACTCATGCGCGGCCGCCGGAGCGGAATCCGGATCGACGGGTCGCCCACCAGCGTAAACGCTGCCCACTCTCCGGTAGGTCTCCCCTCATGAAGTATCTGGAGCTTGGCAGCGCGGAGTGCCTCGCCATTGGGTAAGCCTCGCGCCATCTCGGCATAGAAGGCGTCGATCAGCCTGAGCGTGGCGCGATCTCCGATGAGCCACCCCGTGGCCACGATCGAGCGCGCGCCGGCCTGCAGCAACGGAGCCGTGAGCCCCTGGACGACTACGGCGGGGTGGTCGGGGCCACCGTGGGCCTGCACCTGGGCAGCATGCTCAACTTCTATGTAGCGGCCGACGACTACATCTATGGCGCTCGGCTGGAGGACGAGACCCTCGGCGTCGACAGCAAGAAGACCCAGAACGACGTGCAGCTCGCCGTCGCACTGGGCGTGCCCTTGGGCGGCCATTGAATTAAGATGTTCGGCGAGTGATCGCCTCTGACATACTCTGGTGAGGGAAACGTGAAGCTGTGGCTGTGGGTGATTGTAATCGGAACGGTCTTGCCGGCACGGACGCGAGCTCAGACGGTGGCGCCGGCCTCGCTGATCGGGACCTGGAAATTCGACTTGAAGCAGGATCCGAAGAAAGATGGGCCCCGGACCGTGATCGTACGGCCGGACAGCAGCGCCAGCTATGGGACCCAGACCGTGCGCTGGCGTTTGGTCGGGGATAGCCTGGCCCTGGCCCTCGGCGGCGAGTGGGTGAATTACAAGTACAAGTTCAAGGGCAAGCGACTGGTGCTCTCTGGCGGTGACCTGAACGAGCCGGTCACCTTCGATCCACTTGGCCCGCCGACGCCGCGGCCGGATAGCGTGCCGGTGCCGCCGGATCCGGATGTGGTAGAGTCGCAGTAAGTCAGCAGTTTACAGTCGTTAGTCTTTGGTCGTTGGTCTTGAGGAGTTCCAGCGTCGTTGCGCATCGCGAATATCAAAAGACCTACGACCAAGACCCAAGACTGCCGATCTGATATGGTACCCACCGCGATGACCTCACAATGCCAACCTGAGCTGTACTCCTCCTCGAGACACCGCGATGGCAGGCAAGGGCTCGTCCTGCAGCGCCACGTGGAGCTGTCCCCGGTACCCCAGTTGGGCGAGTGTCGGGGCGATAGCACCGCGAGCAAAGGCCGGGGTGTTGCAACGCTCGCTCAGATGTGCCAACACAATCACCGTGAGACCGGGATGGTGTAGCTCCGCCAGGAGCTCGCCCGCGGCGCGGTTGGAGAGATGGCCTGCGGAGCTCGCGATCCGGCGCTGCACCACGGGAGGGTAGTCGCTGGTCCGCAGCTGCACTTCGTCGTGATTGGCCTCCAGCACCAGCGCATTCACCTCTCGCAGCAGATAGCGGACACCCGCGGTCGCCCGGCCGAGATCGTACGCGACGCCAACCCGGACTCCGTCGCCGGCCTGCACGACGATCGCGAGCGGCTCTGCCGCGTCGTGACTGGTGGGACAGGCCTCGATGTCGAACGGGCCCAGTGATCCGCGGGCGCAGAGTCCGATGGCGCGATGTTGGATCGGGCGGCTGCCGAAGGCGACCCGTTCCCACGTCCCCGGGGTGGTAAGCACGGGGACGCCGAGGCGCTGTGCCAGACGAGGCGCCCCGCAGGCGTGATCCCCGTGCTCGTGGGTGAGCACGATCCCGGCGACCCGCTCGAGCGCGAGACCGCTGCTCTCGGCCCGCCGCTCGATCTCCCGCGCGCTGAATCCGGCATCGATGAGCAAGGCCACGCTGTCCGACTCCACCGCGAAGCAATTGCCTCGGGATCCCGAGCCGAGCACGTAGAGGGTAGTCACCGGTTGATACCCCGAAGGAAGGTGCGACGCAGCGACTCCCGCCTCTCGGGGGAGAGCTCCACGTTCCGGCGCACCATGACGCGCTCGGCGATGCGGAGGAATCCGTCTTCGGTGAGCCGCTCCTCACCGGTGCAGCCCCAGGCGAAGGGGCGCACATGCTTTGGTGTTGTCGGCGTGCCGAACACATTGGCGCCGGCTGACACTACCGTGCCGGTAGCCAGCATGGTCCCGATTGCAGTCTTGGCGTGGTCGCCGAACAGGGTTCCTAGATTCAGGCGGCCGCTCTCGATCCGGGTCCCGTCGACATCGAGTCGCACCGGCCCATAGGTGTTCTTGAGGTTGGATGTGGTGGTACCAGCGCCCAGGTTGACCCAGTGGCCCACGACGCTGTGCCCCACAAAGCCATCGTGGCTCTTATTGGCGTACCCCAGGAAGACGCTCGCGGCGATTTCTCCGTGCACCCGACACTCGGGCCCGAACACCGATTGGCGAATGAACCCACCCAGCACCCGGGTGGCCGCCCCAACATAGACCGGCCCCTCGAGCCGGGTGCCTTGCCGCACCTCCGCCCCTTCCTCTAATACGACTGCTCCATGGCGCACGTCGAACACCACCCCCGGCTCGACCCGGGCGCCGAGGGAGAGTACGTCACTGGGATCGCCCAGAACCAGGCTGCCCTCAGGGATGGTCGTGACCGGCGCGGCCCGGAAGTCGGCGCAGTCGGCGGGCAGCAGCTGTTCCAGGGCGGTGATTAGATCGTACGCACCTCGGAGCAGGAAACCATCGATCTCAAAAGCCGAACCAGCACCACGGGGGCCGCTCCAGCGCTCGCCGGCAGGCACCAGCCAGCCGACGGTGGCGCCCGCGTGCGTGAGTCGATGGGCATCGGGTGGCGGGTCAATCGGCGCGCCGGTCGGGGCGAACCATGCCGCGGCGATGATAGCGGGGCCGAGGATGGGGCCGGGAGCCAGGACCTCGGGCTCGTCTCCCTCGCGAAAGCCTTCGACATGGCTGCCCAGGATGCCGACGGCGTCGGTCTGCAGCGCCGCCTCCCAGCGCTCCCGAATACGCCAGATACCTGCGCGAAGCTCCGCGACCGGCCGTACCCCACTGAATGGCGCCCATTCCGCGCCCGCCGGCTCCGGTTCCAACAGGTACAGCGAAGTCATTCGGGAATGTCGCGGATCTCGGGTGGCAGATCGTCCAGCAATTGTTTCATGGCCGCAGCGCGCTCCGTGGGCATGACCAGTATCCGGCCGTTGGCTTGTACCACAACCAGATCCTGCACCCCACTCAACACCACCGCATCCTGCTCGGCCCACACGATGCAGTCATGGGACTCGTCCAGAAATGCCCGACCGATCACGACGTTGCCGCTGGTGTCCTTGGGGCGCACCCGTGCCAGAGCCTGCCAGGTACCCACATCATCCCAGGCGAACGCTCCCCGGACAACCGCGACGGCACCGCTGCGCTCCAGCAGACCGACGTCGATTGAGATCGGGCGCACCGCATCGAAAAATCCGGCCACGTCATCCTGCTGCAAGTGCGGCAGTGCGCTGGCCACTTCGGGCGTGTGGGTCCTAGCCTCCGCAATCAATCGACGTGCCGTCCAGGCGAACAAGCCGCTGTTCCACAACGCGCCCGCCGCCATGAGGTCCAGCGCTGTGGCCGCGTCGGGCTTCTCCGAAAATCGCGCAACGGTATGCGAGACCTCATCCAGCGACCCGCCGGGCACGATATAGCCGTAGCCGGTCTCCGGGCGGGAGGGCACCACGCCGACGGTGACCAGCCGGTCGTGGCGCCGCGCGGTAGTGAGCGCCACATCCGCGGTGCGACGAAAGGCCGCGGCATCTCCCACGGCCCAGTCGGCGTGCAACGAGAGCACCTCCGCGTCCGGATCCCGCCGTTGGGCCTCCCAAGTCGCCCAGATAAGCGCAGGGGCGGTGGACGCGGGTCGCGGCTCGATCAGCATGTTCGCCGGCGAGAGCTTGAGCTCTTCCCGGAGCTTGGGCGCGAGCACCTTTCCCGCAACCACGAGGATTCGTTCCCGGGGAATGAGTCCCGTGAGTCGCTCGACCGATTCCTCCGCGCTCGAGCTGGAGCCGGAGAGAGGGAGAAGCTGCTTGGGGTGCTGAGGAGTGCTGAGTGGCCAGAAACGCGTTCCAGACCCGCCGGCGAGCAGGACAGCCCACCTCATGAGGGCACCGTCACAGCAGCGCCGCGAGTGCGGGTCGGTGGTGACGGAGATCGTAGAGCAGGGGGCCTATGTCGGCATCGGGCCGCGCCAGAATCGCCAACCAATCACCGGCACCCACGGCCGCCAGGACCAGCAGCCCTCCGGAAAATTCCAGTACTGCGGTGTGCAGCTCTCCCTGGGCCGTGCCTCGACCCAGCCGGCTAGCATACTGCGCAAGAGTGGCGGCGAGAGCGGCGACCGTCTCCGACTCGAAGGCGAGGCGCGCCGCGTGCTCGATGGGCAGCCCATCGCCGCTCAACAAGAGCGCCGCTTCCACGCCGGTGCGCTCGGCGAGGCTCCGAACCACATTACCCAACCCGGTCATCGACGCTCGCTCCACCGGAGAGAAACGAGCGCAACGTATGAGCCGCTCCCGTCGAAGTCAAGAAAATAACGGAGGTTGACCCCTCTTCTCCCGGGCCTTAACCTTCCGACTTCATGCGAGCTATTGCGCGTCTTCTGCTCCTGCTTCCGCTGGCCGGTGCCGGCGGGTGCAGCGATAACAACGGTCTGGCCAACGCGACGCTGGAAAACGTGGTTGACACGGTCACCATCGGCGCGTTGGTGGGGACTCCGATTTCCACACCCAGTGGCTTCTTCATCGAAGGCGCCGGTGTGGGTGCGGTGCGCACCGACCAGTCGGTGAATTTCGAATTCGCCTACAACGTCGAGCCAAGTGGCCGCCGGGTGTTCCTGCCCCGCGCCGCACTGGGCCTCTCGTCCACCACGGCTGACCCTGGCGTTCAGCTTCGGCCCGAGACCTTTGATGAGATCACCAAGGCCCGAAGCAATGGGTACGTGACGGACTCGGCCGTCGCCGTCGATCTTGGGCAGCGCTTCCTGGTTCGGTCGCGCGTCATCTGCACCAACCTCGGTGTTCCGCTCTATGCCAAGCTCGAGATCCTCCAGTTCGCGGACAGCACCGTGACCTTCCAGGTTCTGGCGGACCGCAACTGCGGCTACAAGGGTCTGGAGCCCGGCCTCCCCGACGAGTAGACCCCGTGATCGACCTCAAACGACTGCGGCAGGATCCTGACGGCAGCCGGGCCAGCCTTCTGCGCCGGGGAGATCCTTCGCTCGGGCCGCTGCTCGACGGACTGCTCGATCTCGACCGCCAGCGCCGGGAGCTCCTGGTCCAGGTCGAGCGCCTCAAAGCCGAGCGCAACGCGGCCAGTGAGGAGGTCGCGCGTCGCAAGCGTGCCGGCCAACCAGCGGATGATCTCATGACGCGGCTCAAGACCTCGGGCGATGAGGTCAAGGCGCTCGATGCCCAGCTGCGCGAGATCGATACCAGCCTGGAGCAGAGCGCCCTCGGGATCCCCAATTTCCCTTCCGATCTTATTCCCGACGGCGACGCGACCGCCAACCGGGTGGTCCGAAGCTGGGGCGAGCCGGCCCATTTCGACTTCCAGCCGCGTCCCCACTGGGAACTGGGAGCAGTGCTCGGCATCCTGGACCTTCCAGCGGGTGCGAAGCTGACCGGCTCTGGGTTTCCCCTTCTCCGTGGAGAGGGAGCTCGCCTGGTGCGCGCCCTGGCTGGTTTCATGCTCGATCTGCACACCCGCGAGCACGGGTATGTCGAGGTAGCGCCCCCTTATCTGGTGAATCGGGCCACACTCACCGGCACTGGTCAACTCCCCAAATTCGAGGAGGACCTCTATTCGGCTACCGCGGATGATCTGTTCCTCATCCCCACGGCCGAGGTGCCGGTCACCAATATCCACCGGGATGAGATCCTCGAGGACCGAGACCTTCCGCTAGCCTACGTCGCGTATACGCCCTGTTTCCGCCGGGAAGCCGGGGCCCATGGCAAGGACACGCGCGGCCTCATTCGAGTGCACCAATTCGACAAGGTTGAGCTGGTTCGCTTCAGCCGGCCGGAGGACTCGCCGGCGGAGCACGAACTGCTGACCCGTCATGCCGAGACCGTGCTGCAACGGCTGGGAATTCCTTACCGGGTCGTCGAGCTTGCCTCGGGGGATACCGGGTTCGCCAGCGCTCGAACCTTCGACCTCGAGGTCTGGGCCGCGGGGGTCGGTACCTGGCTCGAGGCGTCGAGCTCAAGCACGTTCACCGATTTCCAGGCGCGCCGCGCCAACATTCGATATCGCCCTGAGCCCAAGGCCAAACCCGAGTTCGTCCACACCCTGAATGCCTCGGGAGTCGCATTCCCTCGCACCATCATCGCTCTGCTGGAAAACAACCAGGCGGCCGACGGCTCGGTGCGCGTGCCCGAGGCGCTGGCGCCCTACCTGGGTGTCGAGCGCCTGGCCCCGCGTGCGTAGGGAACGGCTCCAGCGGCTCGCTCCCATGGTGGCCGTCGGGCTGGTCGCTACCCTCGCGGGTCTCAGTCTCGGCACTGGCATTCTCATCATCCGTCACTTCAAGTCCGACGCGACCGCCACCAGTCGCCTCTATTCCGGGGTCTTCGGTGGACTGAACAATCCGCGCCCCGGCGCCGAGGCAGAGGCCCTGCTCCGCTTGGGAGAGCAAGTGCGCTCGCTAGGCCTCCCTCTCGTGGTGACCGATCGGTCTGGCCGAGTCACCGCAGTTGCCAATCTACCGTTCGACGCGCCGCTGGATGATCCGCGAATCAGAGACTACGCGTCCCGACTGGATCGGCAGAATCCGCCGATTGTGGATCAGGCCATCGGCACGGTGCACTATGGGCCCATGCCGGCGCAGCGCAGTCTCACTGCACTGGCGATCCTGCAGGGGTTAACCATCATGGTGATGGTGGCCGTCGCTGTGTTCGCCTATCGCAGCGCAATGGCAGCGCAACGCGACCGCCTGTGGGTGGCAATGGCGCGCGAGGCAGCCCACCAGATGGGAACCCCGCTCACCAGCCTCCAGGGCTGGATCGAACGGGTCCGCTCCCGGCCCACTCCGCCGCCCGACCTGGCGGACCACCTTTCGGCTGATGCGGATCGGCTGGACCGGGTGGCGCAGCGTTTCGAACGCATCGGGAACCCGGCGAAGCGGGAACCGATCGGGCTCGGCGCACTGGCCGACCGGGTAGCGGGCTACTTTCGGCCGCGCCTTCCTCGGCGGGCCAACCCGATTGAGTTGCGCCTGGAGGCGCCGGGGATGGGGCCCATGGTGTTGGGGGATCCGGTACTGCTGGAATGGGCACTCGAAGCGATGGTTAAGAACGCCATCGACTCCCTGCAGGGACGCTCTGGCACGATTATCCTGCGGGTCGGGGCAGAGCATGGAATGGGAGAAATCCGGGTGGTCGACGACGGCCCCGGCATAGCTAAGGAAATCCGTCGCACCCTCTTCGAGCCAGGCATCACCACCAAAGGCGGCTGGGGGATCGGTCTCGCCCTGTCTCGCCGGGTAGTCGAGGATGCGCACCAGGGATCCCTGGTGCTGGAAGCGACCGACAAAGGAGCCTGTTTCTTGATGCGAATTCCGCTCGCCAAGCAGGACCAGTGATCAACACCGCGTCACCGGAGCTGCCTCACGCGCTGAACCCCGCCCAGCGGGAGGCGGTGGAGCACGTGCATGGCCCGATGCTGGTGTTGGCGGGTGCGGGATCGGGAAAGACTCGCGTGCTCACCACCCGGATCGCCACCTTGATCGAGCGCCACGGCGTGCCACCGCAGCGGATCTTTGCGGTCACGTTCACCAACAAGGCCGCGGGCGAGATGAAGCAGCGCATCGGGCGCCTGCTCCAGCGGGACCCGTCCGGCCTGTGGATCGGAACCTTTCACGCGCTCTCCGCCCGGCTGCTGCGGCGTGAGGCGGAGCTGCTCGGCTTCAGCCGCCACTTTACCATCTACGACGAGGACGACCGTCTCAGCTTGGTGAAGCGGATTCAGGAGCAGCGCGGGCATTCGGTGAAGCTGTTCCCGCCCAAGGCGGTACAGGCCCTGATCTCCTCGGCCAAAAACCGGATGGTGCCTCCTGAGGAGCTTGCCTCGGCGGCATCTTTCGATCGACTGGCACAGGTGGCGGCCGATGTGTACGGCGCCGTGGGGCCCGCGCTCAAGGCGGCGAACGCGATGGACTTCGATGATCTTCTATTGCACCCGCTCACTCTGTTTCGGGAGCACCCCGATAGGCTGCGTGCCTATCGCGACCGGTTCAGCTTCATCCTGGTGGACGAATTCCAGGATACCAATCGGGCGCAATACGAGCTCATTCGGCTCCTCGGTGCGCACGGGAACGTGTGTGCCGTGGGTGATGACGATCAGTCGATTTACGGCTGGCGCGGTGCCGACGTGCGCAACATGCAGGCATTCCTCAAGGATTTTCCGGGCACCAGACTGGTGCGGCTGGAGGAGAACTACCGTTCTACTCAAGTGGTACTGGATGCCGCCAACGGCATCATTGCGGAGAACAGTGGCCGTCTGGGCAAGACTCTGGTCACTCGGCGGCGCGGCGGCGAGCTCGTTACCCTCCTGGCAGCAGCCGACGAACGAGACGAGGCGGAGTGGGTTGTGCGCGAGCTGGAGCGCCGGCGTGCCGCCGGCGATTGGCAGTATGGCGAGATGGCCGTGCTCTATCGGACCAACTCTCAATCCCGCGCCCTGGAGGAGGCCTTTCGCCGGGCGGGCGTGAAATATCGTCTGGTTGGTGCAATCAGTTTCTACGAGCGGCGTGAGGTGAAGGACCTGCTCGCCTATCTTCGGCTGCTCGCCAATCCGGCGGATGACGAAGCCTTTCTCCGCGCCATTGCCGTGCCCCGGCGGGGGCTGGGTGAGTCGAGCCTGGCGACGCTGGGTCGGACCGCCGCGCAGTGGAGCAAACCCCTGCTGGAAACGGCGCGGATCGCCGACCGGGTGCCCGAGCTGCGGCCCAACGCGCGCGAGGCCCTGCGGAACTTCGCCCGGCTCGTCGACGAGCAGGCGGTGCAGAGTGCCCTTCTCCCGCCGGCCGAAGTGTTGGAGCGGATCATCGCCGCCATCGACTATGAGGCGGTGCTCCTGGCCGAGGGGTCGGAAGGGGTTGATCGGTGGGAGAACGTGCGCGAGCTGGTGGCGAGCGCGGCAAACTGGTCGGAAGAGGCGACCGACGATCCTGAATCGGGCACTCCGCTGGAGCGATTTCTGGCCGAAGCGGCTCTGCTATCCGCCGTCGACACCGCGGTCGGGCCTGAGGAGGGTGTGACGCTGATGACACTGCACACGGCCAAGGGCCTGGAGTGGCCGGTGGTGGTACTGACCGGGCTGGAGCACGGGCTCTTCCCTCTGGCCCGCGCGGAAGAACAGCCGGACGGCCTGGAGGAAGAGCGTCGTCTATGCTATGTCGGTCTCACCCGCGCCAAGGACAAGCTGTACCTCACCTGGGCCCGAGCACGCCGGCGGGGCGGCGAGCTTCGCCCCGGGATCGCCTCTCGGTTTCTCCGTGCACTTCCCCCCGACATCGTGGAAGAGCACCGGACGACATCGCTGTGGGCGCCGGACTGGGGCGGTAGGGCCGTCGGGCGGTATGGCGGTAGGGGAGCGCTGTTTCCGTCCTCTGCGCCTTCTGCGTCCTCTGCGTCTGAGGAGGAAGCCTCTCAAGACGCGCCGCGCTACGTGAGAGGCGAGCGGGTTCGCCATCGCCGCTTCGGCAGTGGCACGATTCAGGGACTGACCGGCACCGGGCGCGATCTCAAGGTCTCGGTTGCGTTCGACGATGCCGAAGTTGGGGTGAAACAGTTGCTCGTGGCCTATGCCGGGCTCGAGCGCGAATGGGAGAGTACATGAGCATCGGTCGCGACGACGTGCTGCACGTCGCCAAGCTGGCCGAGCTGGCGGTGCCGGATGAGGAACTAAACCGGTTGGTCGACCAGCTGAATCGAATCGTGGAATATGTCGCCCAGCTGAATCAGGTGCCTGGCGATCGTATGGCCGACGCGTTCATTCCCGGCCCCCAGTCGGTGGCCTTGCGCGACGATGTGGTCCATCCGGTACCGCTGGCGCGGCCGCCGGCTGCGATCGCACCGGAGTTCAAGGAGGGATTCTTCCTGGTGCCGAGACATACTGCCATGGAGGATCAGTGAGCGCGACGGCGGTCGCCCGCGAAACTGGCGCGCGACTCGCCGGCGCAGATGCCGCTGGACTGAACGCGACGCTTCACTGGTCCCAGGTGTGTCTCGACGCAGAGGCCGCCCGGGTGGACCGCATGGCCACGCCCGGGCCACTCGCAGGTATGGCCATCGCGGTCAAGGACAACATTGTCACAGTCGAGCAGCCCACGACCTGCGGGTCGCGAATTCTTTCCGGCTATCTCTCACCTTACAACGCGACCGCCATCGAGCGGCTCCGGGCCGCCGGCGCCCTGGTCGCCTGCAAGGCGAACATGGACGAGTTCGCCATGGGCTCCTCGACGGAGCACTCCGCCTACGGGCGAGTCAAGCATCCGCTGGACCCGACCCGAGTACCCGGGGGCTCCTCTGGCGGCTCCGCCGCGTTGGTTGCGGCGGACGTCGTGCCCGCGGCTCTGGGTTCCGAAACCGGCGGCTCAGTCCGTCAGCCTGCCAGCTTCTGCGGCATCATCGGGGTCAAGCCGAGCTATGGGAGAGTGAGCCGCTACGGTCTGGTTGCCTTCGGCTCTTCGCTCGACTGCATCTCGGTGTTCGGGAAGAGCGTGAACCACGCTGCGCGGGTGTTGAGTGTGATGAGCGGTCCGGATCCGCTCGACGCGACCACTGTGAATCGGCCGCCGATGTCGGTCCCGGCGCCACTCGCCAGCCTCAAGGGCATGCGGGTGGGCCTGCCTCGCGAGTACTTCCCTTCTGATCTCCACCCGGGCGTGGCCGCAGGCCTGCGACGCACCATCGATGCGGTGCGTCAGTTGGGAGCCGACGTGTGTGAGGTCTCCCTTCCCAACTCGGCTTACGCGGTCCCGACGTACTACATCGTGGCTCCGGCAGAGGCAGCTGCCAACCTGGCCCGCTACGATGGCGTGAGGTATGGCCCTCGGAAAGTGGGCCCTGGTGGAGACATTCGCGCGCTCTACCAGGCGACCCGGGGCGAAGGCTTCGGCGCCGAGGTCCGCCGTCGCATTCTGGTTGGGACGTACGTGCTGAGCGCCGGGTACTATGACGCCTACTATAGAAAGGCGCAACAGGTGCGAGCCTTGATCGCCGACGATTTCCGTCGAGCCTTCGCCGGCGGCGTCGATCTGCTGGTCACCCCCACCACACCGACTCCGGCGTTCCGCGCCGGCGAGAAGACCGAAGACCCGGTGGCGATGTATCTGGCGGACGTCTTCGTCTGCGCCATCAGTCTCGCGGGTCTCCCGGCCCTCAGCCTCCCGGTGGGGCGAAGCGAAGGCCTGCCGATCGGTGCTCAGATCATTGCTCCGTACTTCGAGGAGGAACGGCTGCTGGCCGCCGCGGCGGCGATCGAGCTGGTGATTTCGGCCGAGGCGGAGGTCGAACGATGAGCTGGGAGACCGTGATCGGACTCGAGGTCCATGTCCAGCTTCGCACCCGTACCAAGATGTTTTGCGCCTGTGCCACGAGCTTCGGCGATCCTCCCAACACCAACGTGTGCCCCGTCTGCTTAGGGCTTCCCGGAGCACTCCCGGTGCCGAATGCTGTGGCAGTCCGCCTGGCGGCGCGCGCGGCCCTCGCGCTTGGGTGCACGGTTAACGAGACCAGTGTGTTTGCCCGCAAGAATTACTTCTACCCTGATCTTCCCAAGGGCTACCAGATTTCCCAGTACGACCAGCCCCTCTCGACTCGTGGCCGAGTTGCATTCGACTCCGCCGATCGGGGTCGAATCGAGGTCGGCATTACCCGGCTGCATGTCGAAGAAGACGCGGGCAAGCTGCTGCACGACCGCTTTCCCGGAAAGACCGCGGTGGATCTGAACCGCGCCGGCATTCCGCTCGCGGAGATCGTGAGCGAGCCGGACCTTCGCTCACCGGCCGAAGCACGCGCCTATCTCACCACGCTGCGACAGATCCTGGTCTACGCCGGTGTGAGTGACTGCAGCATGGAGCAGGGGAGCCTCCGGGTAGATGCCAATATCTCCATCCGGCCAGCGGGCGATCCGGCGCTCGGAACCAAGACCGAAGTCAAGAACATGAACTCCTTCGCCAATGTGGAGCGCGCACTCGAGGCCGAACGGGCGCGCCAGATCGCCTTGGTGGAGTCGGGTCAGAAGATCGAGCAGGTCACGCTGCTCTTCAATGCGGGCACCGGCCAGGTAAAGCCAACCAGGTCAAAGGAGGAGAGCCACGACTACCGTTACTTCCCCGATCCCGATCTGCCTCCGCTGGTGCTGACGATTCCCTGGATCGCCGAGCAGCGAGCGGCGCTCCCCGAACTACCCGATGCTCGTCGCGCCCGCCTGGAGACGGCACTCGGGCTTTCAGCATACGACGCTCGGGTGCTCACCAGTGAGCCGGCCCTCGCCGGCTACTACGAGGCAGTCGTAGCCGAGGGTGTCGATGCCAAGACCGCGGCCAACTGGGTCATGGGCGATGTCATGACGCAGTTCAACGAAACCGGGTCGTTTCCGGTACCGGCGCCGAGGCTGGGGGAACTAATCGGACTGGTCCGCGACGGGACCGTGAGCCATCAAGCCGCCAAGCGAGTCTTCACCGAGATGGCATCGAAACCGGGACAAGCCGCGCGCGCGGTGGCCGAGCGTCTGGGTCTGGTCCAAGTGAGCGATCAGAGGGCGTTGAGTGAATGGGTGACTGAAGTCCTCGCAGCACATCCCGCCGAAGTCGCCCGCTACCGCGGCGGCGAGACCAAGCTGATGGGATTCTTCGTCGGGCAGGTCATGAAGCGGAGCCAGGGCAAGGCCGATCCCAAGCGCGTACAACCGGTGCTGGCCGAGCGATTGCGTGAAACGTGAAAGGTGAAACGTGAAAGGTGAAACGTGAAGAGCGAATGGTGTGGGTGGGCGGCCCTTTCACCCTTCACCTTTCACCTTTCACGCTTACCGCAGCTCCGGCAGGCTCATCGGATCCACCGTAATCCCCCCGTACCGCGCAATCCAATGAAGATGAGGGCCGGTCACCCGGCCACTGCGGCCTACCGCACCGATCACCTGACCCGCCCGCACCGTGTCGCCCACCGCCACGTCCACTCGGCTGAGGTGAAAGTAACCGGTGACCAGGCCGGCACCGTGGTCGAGATACACGGCGCGACCGGCGAGATAGAAGTTACCCACCAGCGCGACCACACCGCGGGCGGCGGCGGCAACCGGCTGACCCACGGCTCCGGCGAAGTCAGTGCCGAGATGACGGCTGGTGATCGCACCATTGTACTCGCGGGTGGTGCCGTAGCCGCTGGTAATCCGGCTGGAGCGGGGCAGGCGGAATCGACTGCGCCACAGCCGAGGCGTCCGGTGGGAGTGTTGGGACACCTCGCGTGCCCGCGCGATCTCGGAGTCGATCCGAGTTTGCGTGGCGCTATCGGGAGCGAGCATGGCCGGTGGAACCGTGAGCCGCTCGCTGTGAAAGACCGGCGATCGCACGACCAGACCCACGATCGTGGTGTCGACCCGCCCGCGCCGTTCGACTCGCAACCAGACCGGTAGCGTGTCCCCGCCCTCGAGCGGAATCCCGACGAATGACTGGAGCCCGCCGCCGGCCAGGCGAGTGAAGTGCAGCGGCTCACCTCCAGCCTCGCCGGTGATATCCACCACGACCTCTTCCGACTTCCCCGAGCGAGCCGGGTGCACGATCAGACGGGCTACGGTGCCGCGGAGGGGCAGTGAGGGAATTGGCTTGACCACCAGGCTCGAGGTGTGACTCTGGGCCGAAGGCTCACTGCCGCGCCACCCTAGCACCGAGAGCAGAGCGGCCAGGCACCACGCGCCACGTACCCAGCTCACCGCAGGAGGCGGCGAATCAGGTTCTCCTGATCGGGGTACTGGGCAAACAGAGTCTCGAGCGTTGCGAGCTCGAAATCCTCGAATTCGAATCCAGGTGCGACAGTGCAACCGCAGAGGGTGGCTCCTCCATCGGGCAGGGCAGCCTGCCAGACACCAGCCGGCACGACAGCTTGGGGCGAGCGGCGATCCAATCGAGCAGGTTCCATGCCCAGTCGGAAGAGTTGCAGCGCGGCACCGTCGTAGTAGTGCCAGACCTCATCAGCCTGCACCCGGTGCCACGCGCTCCATGCGCCTTGCGGCAGCAGGTAGTAAATCGCAGTGGACGCGCTGCGTTCTCGTCCGTCCGCTAGACGGACACTGAACGGACTGCGGAAGGTCTGGCGGTAGAATCCGCCTTCGGGGTGGGGCATCAGCCCCAACCGGCGGACGGTCTCCTCGGCATTCATTTCAAAGGAAGCGGGGGGTCAGCGGTCGCCGTTCACCAGCGCGCGAGGAGACGGAGCCGACCCCTCCGGCGCGCCCCAGGGCAGCTTCTGAGGCACCCGCTCCCAGTGGGCGAGGGGGATTTCGGGGAGACCGAAATGCTCCTGCGCAGCGTCCTGCAAGAGCCCGATATTACGCCGTCCCGCCTCTCGCAGCACTCGGCGGCGCAGCTGCTTGGCGATCTTGAGCGGTCGCTCACCCGAGGGATCCAGCCTGAGGGCCGCTGAATCGGAGCCCCCCAGCAGGTCCATCATGAAATCGAAGGAAAGCCCGAGGTGACGATCCACGTCCTGGTCGGCGAGGGGCCAGCGGCTGTACTCCCGGACGACTTGAGTCGCCTTCTGCCAGCTGTTGGTCTCGGTCAGGTGCACCATGCCACGGAAGAGCCGACGATTCGTGCGCACGCTGAAAATGGTCGGCGCGATGATCCGATCCAGATGCGCGTCCGCATCCCCGTGGTCAACCAGGATCACGTCCTTCGCCGCCTTGGAGTACGCGTCGCCCAGATGAGACTCGACCCGCGCTTCCCAGTACGAATGTCCCACGGCGGCCGTGCTGCTGGTAACCATGAGCTGCCTGGGGACGAAATAGTTGTGCGCCACGGTGTCGGCCGAGAGGTGACAGAGGTAGCCTAGCCCGAAAGCGCGAAGTCCTTCCGAATCGGCCAGGTCGTGGATCTCCTGGCCCACATGCCAGTAATGACAATGACGGCCGAGCGGCGCGTAGTGCTTGGCGATGGAGGAATCCGCTGCGATGTTGCCGTAGAGAAAGTCGAAGGGGTATGCCCGCAGCAGGTCGGCGACAGCGGCCGGGAGATATTGCAGGTTGGCGAGGATGGATTCGCCGAGATAGATGTGGGTGCCCGGCGTCCAGGCGTGCGCGGGCTCGGGAAAGGCGAGGAGCACAAGCCCCACGCCAAGAACCGCGAGCGTGAGGCGGGCCGGGCGCATCAGCGTCCCGGCACCAGCAGCCGTCGGACCCGTCCGAGCATTCCGTTGCCTCGTCGGGCCGAGCGCAGGGCCGCCGCCACATCCAACGCGGTATCCTCCACCTCGTCGTGCACCAGGTCGTACAGCGTTTCCAGGTCGGACAGCTTGCCCTCCATCCGATCGACGCCCTTGATCACCTTGCGGCGAAGCCTCCTGCTGGTTTGCGCAAAGGCCCCAGCCTCGTGCCGAACCAGCACCATCAGGTCCTGCCCTTGCTCGATCAGGCGTCGAACCGAGGTGACTCCCTCCGTGACATCGTCCTGCAGCCCTTCGACCACGGCTCCCATCCTCTTCACCTGACCGGACAGTCGAATCACCGCTATCCCTACGGCGACGCCCGCGCAGACAATGGTCAGCGCAATCACCGCGAGCGAAATCGCCATTGTCGGGCCGACCCACGCGGGTGAGGCCGCGACCTGAACGAGCGCGAGCGTCATCATGTCTTGGCCACCTCCCTGCTGGCTCTTCCGGAGCCGACGATGCCGAGCTATCACCGCTAAAACAAAAAGGTCGCAGACGCACCGCAACCCCCTTCGCTCCGCTTGACTCGAATCCAGGACATGGGCAGCTTTGGCCATGCCTCCTCGTTTTCTGGTCCGCGGTGGCCGTCCACTGCGCGGCACCGTGCATCCCGCCGGCAACAAGAACGCCGCTCTTCCCATCCTCGCCGCGAGCGTGCTCGCCGATGGTGCGATGGAGCTGGAGAACATCCCGCGCATTCGCGACGTCGAGACCATGCTGGCCCTCCTGGTCGATCTCGGCGCGCAGGCGGAGTGGAAGGGACCCAATACCGTCCGGGTGGATACCGGTGGGCTCAAGCCCAAGGCTCTCGACCCGGCGCTCTGCGCACGGATCCGTGCTTCCATTCTCCTGGCCGGTCCACTGCTGGCGCGGTTTGGGACCGTCACCCTTCCGCCGCCGGGCGGCGATGTCATCGGACGCCGCAGGGTCGATACCCATTTCCTGGCACTGGAACAGCTCGGCGCCTCAGTAATGGTGGGCGGCCGGTACGAGCTCGAGGCCAAGTCCCTGGTCGGCAGCGATATCTTCCTCGATGAGCCGAGCGTCACCGGTACCGAGAACGCGCTCATGGCCGCGGTCATGGCGAAGGGCAGGACCGTCCTGCGCAACGCCGCGTGCGAGCCTCATGTCCAGGACCTCGCCCGGGTGCTCGTCACCATGGGCGCACACATCGAGGGAATCGGCTCCAACATCTACACCATCGAAGGCGGTCGCCCTCTGGCCGGTGCCAGATACGCGATCGGCCCCGATCATATCGAGATCGGCAGCTTCATTGGGCTCGCCGCAGTAACCCACGGAGAGATTGCCATCGATCCTGTGAGGCCCGAGGACCTGCGGAGCACCCTGCTCGGCTTCGAACGCCTGGGCATTCGCGCCCGGGCCGACGGCAGCCGGCTCACCATCAGTGGGGAACAGGAACGGCGCATTCGGCCCGATCTCGGCGGCCACGTTCCCAAGCTGGAAGACGGACCCTGGCCTGCGTTCCCGGCCGACGTGATGTCCACCACTATCGTCACCGCCACCCAATGTTCCGGGATGCTGCTGGTGTTCGAGAAGATGTTCGAGTCCCGGCTCTTCTTCGTGGACAAGCTCATCGGCATGGGCGCGCGGATTGTGCTCTGCGACCCCCATCGCGCGGTCATCTCCGGTCCGGCACCCCTCAAGGGCGGCATCGTCGAATCGCCCGATATCCGCGCCGGGATGGCGATGCTGCTCGCGGCCCTCGCGGCCGAAGGGCCGAGCACCATCCACAATGTCGGTCAGATCGAGCGGGGCTACGAGCGGATCGATGAGCGTCTCCGTCAGCTCGGTGCCGACATCGAGCGAGCCGATGACTAGAGACGCCGGGTTGATCGTCCAGGAAGTTCCGGCGGTCGGCCCGGTCCCCCGCTTCGAGGTTCCCCATTGGCGGGAGCACTTCGGCGTGGTCGCGGGGATCACCGGACGGGGTGAGCATGAGGGCGGGGGATTCGATCTCGGGCTCTGGAGCGACGCTCCAATCGGCGGAGTCATGGGCCACTGGCGGGCCTTTCGTCGTAGCCTTCCCGGATTTTGCGCCGTCGTGCTCGGTCATCAGGTGCACGGCTTGACGGTGGCTCGGGTCGATTTGGCCGAGGGCTGGATCCACCGAGAGGGGATTGACGGTTGGGTCTCGACCGGTCGAGGCATCCTGCTCACGGTGACAGTCGCCGATTGCATTCCCATCTACCTGACTGTTCCCGGGAAAGCGATTGCTCTCCTGCATGCCGGGTGGCGGGGGACCGCAGGCGGAATTCTCGCGGCCGGAATGCAGCACCTGCTCGGGGCGGTAGACGCTACCCCGAGTGATGTCGTAATGCACTGTGGCGTTGGTATTTGCGGTGCCTGCTATGAAGTGGGATCTGAAGTCGTGCTGGGCTGCGGTGTTCCGCTCGCCGGTGCTGGCCCCTGGCACCTGGATCTCCGCCGCCACCTCGCCGCGCAAGCGGAGCGGCTCGGCATCGGCCAGGTGAGCCTGTCCAGCTGGTGCTCAGCGCATGATCAGACTCTCTTCTATAGTCATCGCGCGTCCAGGGGCAGCGACGGACGCATGGTGGCCTACCTGGGGATGGCTCCGCTGTGAGGCCCAGATCAGTCCGTATCGATCATGCGGATGACGTTGACTCCGCTGGAATTCCGCAGTAGTATTCCAGCGCTGTCTCGGGGGCGCCAGTTCGGGCCAACTGTTGATGTGGGGGAGTTCCCCCACATTTTTTTTCCTGTTCCGCCGATGTCTGTCGACGCGCTCCTCGCTCCCATTCGCGATCATCTGGCTGGTCTCGGCTTCGAGCTGGTCGATCTTCGGCGAACAGGCACGCTGGGACGCCCCATCCTGCAGGTGCGGGTGGACCGCCCGGACAGCCGACCCGGCCAAGGTGTAACGGCCGACGATTGCGCGGGCATCAGTCGGTCCCTCGAGCGTTTCCTGGAATCCAGGGCGATGGTTGGGCCGCGCTATGTGCTGGAGGTCTCCTCCCCGGGCCTCGAGCGGCCCTTGCGATGGCCGGAGCACTGGCGGCGCTTCGTCGGACATCGAGCCCGGCTCAGGGCGGAGCTGCTCCCTGGCCGGCCGCAGGTCGAGATCGTAGCAGTACCGGATGACGAACACGTGGTCGTTCGTCTTCCTGATGGCATCGAGACGACCCTGGCGCTGGCGTCGATCCGTGAAGCGCACCTGGTGGTGGACTGGGCCTCGGTGCGGAAGCGATAAGGACTGAAGAGGAGTAACCCGCATGGCTGGTTCAACCGAAATGTTGGCTGCCTTTCGCGAGCTGACGACGGCAAAGCAACTCGAACGCTCCGATCTGCTGGAGCTGCTCCGTGACGGCATCCAGGCTGCGCTGGTCCGCAAGTTTGGTCCGAACGTCAAATTCGAGCTGAGCGTGGACGAACTGCAGGGGACCATCAAGGTGGTGCGTCTTCGGCAGGTGGTCGAGACCGTCGAAGACCCCAGTTGGCAGATCGCGCTGGAGGAGGCCCAGTACGAGGACCCCGACTTCCAGGTGGGCGATATGTTGGAAGAGGAGGTCCCCTTCGTGGACTTCGGCCGGCTCGCCGTTCAAGCTGCCAAGCAGCGGATCATTCAACGGGTACGCGAGGGCGAGCGGGCCCGGATCAGGGAGGAATTCAGCTCCAAAGTCGGCGAGCTGCTCTCGGGAGAGGTGCAGCAGATCGAGCGCGGCAAGCTGGTGATTATGCTCAATAAGTTCCGCGAGGCCGAGGCGATCATCCCCTACCGGGAGCAGAACCACCGGGAGCACTTCCACCAGGGCGACACCATTCGCGCCGTGCTCAAACGGCTGGAAGAGACACCCAAGGGACCGAGGCTGATCCTGTCCCGGGGCGACCCCCTCTTCGTCAAGGCGTTGTTCAAGCTCGAAGTCCCCGAGATTCAGCAACAGATTGTCGAGATCCGGGCCATCGCGCGAGAAGTCGGTAGCCGGACCAAGGTGGCCGTGATCTCCCGGGACGACGCCATCGATCCCGTCGGTGCTTGCGTGGGTCTCAAGGGGTCCCGGGTTCAGGCCGTCGTGAACGAGCTGGGGGGCGAGCGGATCGACATCGTACCCTGGTCTCCCGATCCCGAGCGCTTTGCCCGGTTGGCGCTGGCTCCTGCGCGGGTTGCCAAGGTCTTCTCCGATCCGGAAGCCAAGACCATTCAGGCGGTGGTGGACGAAGACCAGCTCTCGCTGGCGATCGGACGCAACGGGCAGAACGTCCGGCTTGCGTCGGAGCTCACCGGGTGGAAAATCGATCTCTATTCCAGCCGGGAGTGGTTGGAGCGCGGCGGCGAGGGACCGCTGTTCGCTCCGTTGCCGCCGGAGGAGGAGATGGCTGGTCAGGTTCCCTTGAGTGAGCTCAAGGGGCTGACGCCGGAGCTGACCGGCATCCTGGAGAACGCCGGGTATCGGATGCTCAATGACATCCTGGACCTCGAGCGCGAAGACATCAATAAGATCGCCGGCATGACTCCCGAGGCTGCGGACCAGCTGATGGCCTTTCTGGCCGAGCTCACGGATGAAGACAGCGGGGACGAGGCTCGCCCGAGAGCATGAGCGGATTCCTGGGCCTACTTGGCCTGGGGTACCGTGGGCGTCGCGTGACGGTTGGAGTAGACGCTGTGCGGAACGATTTGCAGGCAGGAAAATGTTATTGCGTGGTGCTGGCAGAAGACGCCAGCCCTCGTGCCTTGGACAAAGTGGTCCGGTTGGCGACGGCCAAAGCGGTGCCGATCGTCCCCGGCCCGCGCGCTGACGCGATTGGCGCGCAGTTCGGCAAACCGCCGGTAATGGCGGTCGGTGTCCGGGACCGCGCACTGGCTCGCGGCATCATGTCGCGGGCGCCCGGACGCTCCTGATGGAGGATTGAGTGGTCAAGACAAGAGTACACGATCTGGCAGCGGAATTCGGGGTCGCCCCCGAGCAGCTC
>JBIOUY010000074.1:0-13448 GCA_044867445.1 Gemmatimonadales bacterium | reverse complement strand
TCGACCACCGGAAGCTTCTCGATCCGATGTTTGGCGAGAATCCGCTCGGCGTCATCGAGGCTGGTTCCGACCGGAGCAGTGACCAGGTTCTCCTTGGTCATGGCCTCCTTGATCGGCTGGTCGAGGTTACGCTCGAATTGCAGGTCGCGATTGGTGATGATCCCGATGAGACGTCCCTGCCCGTCGACGATCGGCACCCCCGAGATCTTGAACCGGCGCATGAGGGAGTACGCCTCACGTACCGGCCGGTCGGGGCCGAGAGTGATGGGGTTCAGGATCATCCCACTCTCGCTGCGCTTCACCTTGTCTACTTCGGCCGCCTGACGCTCGATGGACATGTTCTTGTGCAGCACACCGATGCCGCCGGCCCGGGCCATGGCGATAGCCATGTCGGCTTCGGTGACGGTGTCCATGGCGGCGGAAACGAGCGGAATATTGAGGGAGATGGTGCGGCTGAAGCGGGTAACCGTCGAGACCTCACGAGGATGGACCGCCGAGTATCGCGGCACCAGGAGGACGTCGTCGAATGTGAGGCCGGCTTTGGGGCGAATCACGCTCATGCGGCCGTAGCGACTGCGGACAGGTGCAGAGCCTCATACACGACGGCCCACCGGTGCCCGGAGAGGGCGAGCGGCGGGCCGGGGGCGAACATATCCATCTCCAAGTGTAGGAAGCAGTTCCCTAGAAATCAAGCGTCAGACTTGCTCGCGTAGGTCACGCCGATCGTGACCGCCCTCGCCAGATGAGGTAGACCGGAATCCCTGTGGCCACGATGATGAGCCCCGGCCAGGTGTAGAGCGGTTTCTCGAAAAGCAGGATGACCATCAGGGCGCCGACGGACACGAGATAAAGTGCTGGGAGAACTGGATACCCGAACGCCTTCACCGGCCGGGGGAGGTCCGGCCGGAGCCGTCGCAGCTGGAACAAGGCCAGCGTGGTGAGGAAGTAGAAAACCAACGCCGCGAAGATCACATAGTCCAGCAGCTGGCTGTAGGTCCCGCTCACGCAGAGCACGCTGGCCCAGACGGCCTGGGCCACCAGGCCGAACACCGGCGTTCGGAACCCGGGGTGCAGTGCCCCGGCGCGTTCAAAGAAGAGTCCGTCCCGCGCCATGGCATAGTAGACCCGGGGACCGGAGAGGATGAGGCCGTTGTTGCAGCCGAAGGTAGAGAGCAAAATCGCCACCGCCATCAGCGCGGCCGCCCCCGAGCCAAGTGCTACCTCGATAGCCGCGGTGCCCACCCGATCCTGCGCCGCATACTGCAGCCCACGGGCAAGCACGTCGCTGCCGTTAGGATCGCCGTAGAACGGCAGAATGTTGAGGTAGGCGACGTTGGCCAGGATGTAGAGCAGGCTCACCAGGCCAGTGCCGATCGCCAGCGCGCGGGGGAGATTCTTTCGTGGCTCCTGCACCTCAGCCGCAGCGAAGGTCACGTTGTTCCAGGCGTCGCTGGCAAACAGCGACCCCACCATGGCGGCGCCCAGCACCGGTATCACCGCCAGATTCCAGTCGCCAGTTCCCCAGAAGCCGGAGAAGTTGGCCGCGGCGATGTCCGGCTGGCGAAAGAGGGTGAGCCCGAGCAGCACGATGGCAGCCAGCGCGGCGACCTTGGCGACGCTGAACACCGTCTGGATCGCGGCGCCGAGGGTGACTCCCCTGATGTTGGTGGCGGTGAGGACGGCGATCATCACGATGGCTACGATCCGTTGAGCCGATAGGCCCAGCTGGATGGCCTCGGGAGAGCCCGGCAGATGCACCTGTCCCAACCGGAGGAAGACGTCGGGCGAGACGGGCGTCAATACGCTGAGAAACTTGGCGAACGCGACCGCGACCGCCGCGATCGTGCCGGTCTGGATCACCGCGAACAGGGTCCACCCGTACAGAAAACCGGCCAGCGGCGAGAGTCCCTCACGGAGGAACACGTACTGGCCCCCCGCGTGCGGCATCATCGCCGCCAGCTCGGCGTAAGCCAGCGCGCCAGTTACGGTCATGACGCCGGTAATCAGCCAAACGAGCAGGAGCGCTCCCGGCCCCCACGCCGACACCTGCCGGCCGATATCCGCCGAGACGATGAAGATGCCGGAGCCGATCATGGAGCCGACGACGAGCGAGATCGCCGCCAGCGGGCCGATGCCCCGGATGAACTCGGCGGGAGAGGAAGTCGCGGGAGCCACGCGGGTCGGTGCGGCCATGGAGCCTCGAAGAGTCAGGAGCGTTGAGTGCTTGGAGGTGTGCTCAGGGGAGTCGGGCCGGAGCCTGATTGCGGATCGCCGATCTCCGGCGGCTTCCGGGGTGATGCGGTCTCCGCCGCCTTGACCGCCTCCTCGACCACTGCCTGCCCCGCCGCGGCCAGACCCTTCATCACCTTCGCCGCGCTATCCATCAAGCCCATCGTGCCGCTGATGGCCTGAATCGGGAGCTTCCCGGCACGCATGGTATCCTCGACCGTCTCGGTGAGCCGCGCGAAGATGCCGCCAGGCCGCGACCGCTCGGCGTACTTGCTGTCGAGAAACTCGATGTAATCGAGGATCTGGTAGCCTCGCTCGTCGCTCAGGGAGTCAAGCAGCCGGGCGATGCGCTGTTTGAGAAGGTGGTTCATGGAAGGGTCGCGGGTCTCGGGTCGCGGGTCTCGGGTCGCGGGTCTCGGGTCGCGGGTCTCGGGTCGCGGACAATGGGTCTCCGTCCTTAGGGTCTCACTGCTCCGGTTCTGCGCCGAGCATCCCCACGTGGGCTCGAGACCCGCGACTCGAGACCCGTAGCCTACTTCTCCACTACCCCAACGTACTCCGCCACCGGCGTCGTCAGATAGCGGGTCTTCGCGGCCTTGAGTCGGATCCGGAGAGTAAGCTCCGCCAGCGGCGGCAAGGCCCGAAATTTGGCCACTGAATCTTCTGGAATGGTCACGTACACGAAGCCGGGTTCTGGCAGTGGACCGCGGGTCAGGAGATACGGCTGGCCGGCGGGCATCTCGGTCCGGAGCTCATCGGCGGTCTGGACTGCGATGAGCTGAACTTTCCAGTCAAGCGTCTCACCTACGAAGCGGTCGGGAGCGGCGCGCACTTCCGCCGCAGTGACCCCGGTGAAGGCGCCTCCCTGTGCCGGCTGGAGATCGGCCTCCCGCACCCATCCACTCACCTCCACCTGAGCCCACTCCCCCGAGTGCCCCACCACCCTGGCGGGGATTCCGCCTTGCAGGCTGCCGTACTGCGCGCCTCCGGGACTAGCGCTCAGCTGGGTTGCCCGGGTGGTTTCTACGGCGTCGGGCGCAACCGCTTTGGGGGCCGCCTGCGCTGATTGCGCGGCTCGAGTCGGGACCGCCGGCGCGGCACGAGCCTGGACCGCCGGCGCTGATTGCGCTTGCCGGGTCTGGACCGCTTCCGTCTGCCTGCGCGCCCTCGGGACAACCGCCTGGCGCGGAACCCACCCCTTCCGGCGCACCCTGGTCCACTTACCTCGGGCTCCGACTCGCTCCAGCAGGGTTCCTTCCCGAGCCCGGCCGAGGATCGGGCCGTTGGGTGAGCGCCGGAGATTCTCACCTTTGTCCGGCGTCACCACCAGGTCAAACCCGTCTTTCCTGGTGGGAGCGGTCGAGGATGTGCTGATCCAACCCTCGACCGTCACCTGATGCCAGTCACCTTGCGTCCGTCCGGGTTCCACCGGTGCTCCGGCCGGGAGGGAGACGAGCGGAGCGCCATCCGGCTCACGTTGAAGATCGGTCGGGGCGGCGAGCGGCTTCTCCTCCTGCGCCAGAAGCGGCGTAGCGAAGAGAAAGAGCGGAATGAGCCAGGCTGGTAGCCGGGGGAGCCCCGGACTAGATTGCGGCGCGTAACTCACAGTCCGGCATTGTAGAACACGCGGAGACCCATGTCAAACGGAAGTACCCGGCGCCGGGTCGTCCTGGTGGTCCTGGACGGCTGGGGCTACCGGGCCGAACGGGAGGGCAACGCGATTGAGTTGGGAACGACGCCCGTTTGGCACCGGCTGTGGGGCTCGTTTCCCCGGACCCTGCTCGATGCCAGCGGCCTGGCAGTCGGGCTGCCCGAAGGGCAGATGGGAAACAGTGAGGTTGGCCACCTGAACCTGGGTGCCGGGCGGGTGGTTCCTCAGGATCTGGTGAGGATCTCCCAGAGCATACAGAGCGGAGAGTTCTACCAGCTTCAACCCCTGGTAGATCTCTGCGCCGGGCTGCGGCAGTCCGGCGGCACCCTCCACCTCGTGGGCCTCCTCGGTCCGGGCGGGGTGCACGCGCTGGACCGTCACCTGCTGGCTTGTGTCGAGCTCGGTGTTCGTCACCGGGTGCCTGCCATCGCCATCCACGGCTTTCTCGACGGCCGGGACTCGCCTCCAACCCTCGGCGCCGAGGTAGTGCGCACTCTCCTGCTGGACATGCGGCGAATCGCCGGAACCAGGGTCGATGTGGCAACGCTGGTCGGCCGCTACTACGGGATGGACCGCGACCGGCGCTGGGATCGAACCAAGCTGGCTTACGATGCGATGGTGCACGGCGCGGGGATCCCGGTGGAGCACCCCGTGCTTGCCGTGCAGGCGGCCTATCAACGGGGCGAGACCGACGAGTTCATCAAGCCCATGGTCCATCACCGGGACGGCGCCCCCGTCGCCATCATGCGGGACGGCGACGGAGTGCTCTTCTTCAACTATCGCAGCGACCGGATGCGGCAGATCGTGAGCGCGCTCGCGATCGAGGGTTTCGAGGAGTTCGACCTGGGCCACCAGCCGTCACTCGCTAGCGTCACCATGACCCAGTACGATCAGACCTTTCCCATTCCTCAGGCGTTTCCGCCATTCAGCCTAGCTCGGATCCTGGCTGCGGTATTAGCGGACCACGATCGGACCCAGTTCCGCACCGCCGAGACGGAGAAGTATCCTCATGTGACCTATTTCTTCAACGGCGGATACGAGCCTCCTTACCGAGGCGAGGAACGGTGCCTGATTCCGTCTCAGCGGGTGGCCACCTATGACCTCGCTCCGGAGATGAGCGCCGCCGGCATCACCGAAACACTCTGCCGAACCATCGAAACGGGAACCCATGATTTCATCCTGTGCAACTATGCCAATGCGGATATGGTGGGACATACCGGTGTGCTCCCCGCGGTGGTCCGCGCGGTGGAGACGGTCGATGCCTGTCTGGGCCGGGTACTGAGCAGTGCGGAAAAAGCCGGAACCGGCGTCCTCATCACCGCCGACCATGGCAACTGCGAGCTGATGATCGATCCCGCGACCGGCGGTGTCCACACCGCCCATACGACCAACCCCGTACCCTTCGTGGCAGTCCGCGCCGACGCGGCTTCGCTTCGCCGCGGTGGATCATTGCGGGACGTGGCACCGACCGTACTGCGCCTTCTGGGGATCGAGCCCCCGGCCGAAATGACCGGCCGCGATCTTCGGGAGTGTTGAGATATGGTGCCATCGCTCAGAGCGCGCTCAGGCGCGCTCGAAGTGCTCCGATTGATGGTTGTGGCACTCGGATTGATTGCCCGGCCGCTCGCCGGGCAGGTCGGCCACCCTCCGGGGCACTCACCCTATCACGACATACCCAAGGGCCACTCCTTCACCGCGCTCGGCGGGTATCTCTCCGGAGACGGCGGCCGGTTTGGCATCGCCCCACATGACGGTGCCATGTTCGGGTTCAGGTACGACATCCGGACCGCGAGCGCGCTGGAGATGGGTTTGGGTTTCGCCCGGGCGGATCTCGACCGCCTCATCGTCGATCCATTCGTGCGAGTCGCCGATCGGGTCAGCGGACCGGTCAAGCAGACGGTCTCATTCGCCGAGTTCGACCTGCAGTTCAACCTGACCGGAGGGAAGACCTGGCATCGGCTCGCTCCCTTCGTCGGGGCCGGCGTCGGGCTCACCTTCGCGAGTGGAACCGACGCGGATACCAGCGGGTTCAAATTTGGACATAAGGTCTACCTGGCACCCAGTGTCGGGTTTCGGTTCTTTATCACTGATCGGCTGCACCTTCGAGGCGAAGCCCGGGCTGCCTTTTGGAAGCTCAAGTACCCGACCTCGTTCGAGCAGGAACCGCCGCTCGAGCCGGGGAACCCACCGCTCACTTCCAACGCGGTGATCACCGACGGGCGAACCAGTGAGTGGAACGCAAGCCCCTGGCTTCAGGCAGGTCTGAGTTACTCCTTCTCTCCTTAGTCCGATGGCTGTTTCGCTCACCCGCACCGTCCGGTTTCACGCGCTGCATCGGCTGTATCGGGCCGATTGGACCGAAGCGCAGAATAGAGAGTTCTTCGGACCGGTGAGCGATGCCCCCGGGCATCCGCACGACTACCATTGCGCCGCCACGGTCCAGGGACCCATCGACCAGTCTCATGGCCTGGTGATCGATCTTGCCTTGCTCGATCGGATCCTGCACGATGAGGTAGTGGCGCCGTTCGACGGAAGACATCTGAACCTCGATGTCCCGGCGTTTGCTGATGGCCGGATTCTTCCCACCTGCGAAGCGATCGCCGCCTATGTCTTCGCGCGCGTCGCCGCCCGGCTTCCCTCAGGTATCGTGCTGGAACGGGTGCGCATCTCCGAGGACCCAACGCTCTATGGCGACTGCACCGGAATCCCCTGACGTCAGCCGTCCCGCCAAACGCGGGGGGCGGATGGCCGAGCTCGCGGCCGTCGAGGAGGTACCGGTCTGGCTGGAGGTGAACGGCCGGCCGGTGGTCACCTGGATGTGCACCCCGGATCTGCTGGAGGAGCTGGCGATCGGCTGGCTCCACGGCGAAGGCTACATCGATCGTGTGGACCAGGTTCATCTGCGGCCCTGCGCCACCGACCTCGGTTTCTGGGCCGAGGTGCCACCGGAAAGGGTCGCCGCGGTTCAGGCCGAAGGCCGCCGGCCTGTGTTGGCCTCCGGCTGCGGCGCCGTCTCCACGTTCTTAGCGGAGCCCGGTACCGTGGAGGCTCGCCCTGCCAGGGGCACTCCGCCCGGATTCGAGCAGCTCCGAGGGCTGTTCAAGGCGCTGTTCGCTCGCGGCGAGCGTTACAAGGACACGGGGGGCATTCACGCGGCCGCGCTCGCCGACCCCGCTCGCACGCTCCAGGCAGCCAACGCTGACGACTACTCGGCTGCGCTCATCGCTCATGCGGAAGACATCGGACGGCACAACGCCGTCGACAAGTCGATTGGCGGAGCGCTGCTCGCGGGGCGTGCTGTCGAAGGATGCGGCCTCCTGGTGACCGGCCGGATCTCGGCCGAGCTGGCGTTCAAGGCGGCCCGCGCGGGACTGCCCTGGGTGGCGACACCTTCGGTGCCCTCGACCCTGGCGGTAGAAATCGCCCGCCGCACCGGGATGATTCTCGTCGGACGAGCCGTGAGCGGCGCACCGCAGCTCCATGGAGCCGTCGGCTCCGGACGGTAGACCACCAACTCCAGAGGGCCCGATGCGCTTGCGAGTGCTCGTCGGCGTCGCTACCGCGGTGCTCACGATCCAGTCGGCTCCTGTCGCGGCGCAGAAGACTGGAGATCAGTCCCGGCTGGTCTTCACCATCTCAGCTGCATATATCACGGGCAAGGGCCTCTGGACCATCCCCAACCAGCCGATCTTCAAAGACGGTCTCCAACCCGATACCCTCTTTCTCAGTCGCAGCATCAGCAACAACTTCGGCGCCGGGTTCTCGGCCTCGTACTTCCGGGGTGACCATTTCGGCCTCACGGCCGATGCCTTTCTCCTCGGTCTAGGATACGAGGATCGCTGCCATCTTGCCGCGCCACAGCAGGATTCCCAGAGCGGCCGCATCTGCCAGGACATCGATGCTCAAAACAAGTCGGCCGCGGCGGTAGCCATTTCGGTGGGCGCCATCGCCCGGGTCGCGAGCCGCGAGTTCATTTCACCATTCGCGCGGGTCGGTGCCGGTCTGCTGTTCAATAACCAGAGCTCGGTCTTCATGTCGGGGTTCGATCCTGAGGATGGCGCGCTGCACATCATCTACGACGACGACAAGACCACGCGGGTCCGTCCCAATTTCGAGATCGGCGTGGGTACGACGGTGGCCGTGAGCAAGGGATACCATCTCCGCTTTGAAGTCCGTGACAATTTCGTGGGTGTCGTGCGGGTTACCGAGCCCCTGCCTCAGGTTGGAGCTATTCCGCCGCACGGGACCACCTATCGGCAACTCTGGAGCCTGCTGGTCGGCGTCGACGTGATTCTCGAGCGAGTACGAGGGAGGAGATACTGAGTCGGGTTGCGGTCCGTGGCGCGATCCTCGCCGGCGGCGGCGCCACCCGCTTCGGGGGGAAGCCCAAGGGGCTCGAATCGGTGGGCGGAGAACGAATCCTCGACCGGCTGGTGCGGGTCATGACCGCGGCGATAGGTGAAGCCCCGTTGCTGGTGGCCAACGCTGCTGATGCTCCGGGCTGGGTCCCTGGGCTCCGGGTGGTCGCCGATGTGAAGCCCGGCTTCGGCGCGTTGGGGGGCATCTACACCGCGGTGGTGGAAGCCCCGGCGCCGGTGGTGTGCGTCGCCTGGGACATGCCGTTCGTCTCCGAGAGCCTGGTCCAGCTGCTGGCGCGACGGCTGGATGAGTACGATGCCGTCCTTCCCCAGAGCGATGGGCGGCGAGGAGTGGAGCCGCTCTGCGCCGGCTATGGACCGGCCTGCCAGGCCGCCATCGAGGCCAGCCTCGAGGCCGGCGATCTCCGCGCCATCGGCTTCCATGAGCGCATCCGGGTCGGTATCCTCCCTCTGTCCGAGGTCGCGGCGACAGGCGACCCGAACCTGCTCTTCTTCAATGTGAACACCGTCGACGATCTCTCGAGCGCGGACGAGCTGTGGCGGCAGCACGCATCATCTCGATCATCGGCCGCAAGAACGCAGGGAAGACCACCCTGACGGTGGCCCTCGCGCGCGAGCTGGCGCGTCGGGGCCACCGGGTGATGACGATCAAGCACGGACATCACCCGGCCGATCTCGACCGCGAAGGTAGCGACAGCTGGCGCCACTTCCATGAGGGCAAGGCAGAACGGGTACTGATGGCCGCCCCGAGCGTTCGAGTACTATTCGAGCGCGCGCCGGACGACTATGACCCGGTCGGCCTCGCGCGCAGGTACCTCGGCGAGGCAGACATCATTCTGGCCGAGGGCTTCAAGCGGGCGGCGCTTCCCAAGATCGAAGTCTTTCGCCCCGCAGTTGCCGACCGGCCGCTCTATGACCCCGGGGAATCCAACGCCCACGAGTGGGTCGCCATCGTGACCGACGACTATGGCTTTGATGCCGAGTGCACAGTACTGCGGTTCCAGGACACGATGTGGTTGCAGCTCCTCTCCAATCTGGCATGGGATCAAGCGCTGACGCTCGAGCCGTAACCGGTCCGCTGTCGGCATCGGAGGCGGCTCGTCGGATTCTCGACGACGTCCATCGTCAGCCCGCCCTGCGCATGCCGCTGGACGATGCCCTCGACGGGGTTCTGGCCGAAGATGTGGTGAGCCCGCTGGATATTCCGGCCTGGACCAACTCCGCCATGGACGGGTATGCCGTACGGGGCGAGGACGTCCGCGGCGCATCCGAGACCAACCCAGTTCGACTCCGGGTGATCGAGCAGCTTCCGGCGGGCCATTTCCCCTCCAAGTCCATCGGCCCCGGTGAGAGCGCCCGAATCTTTACCGGCGCGCCTCTGCCAACCGGCAGCGATAGTGTGATCCGGCAAGAAGACACCGACTACGGCGCCGATACGGTCACCATCGTCCGCGACCGAGACGTAGGAGTGAACTTTCGCCGCGCTGGGGAGGACATCCGCAAGGGCAGCGTCGTGCTCCGGGCAGGCATCGAGCTCGGGGCCGCTCAGCTGGGCGTGCTGGCCTCACTCGCCGTCTCCCATCCGCTGGTCTTCCGCCGTCCCCGAGTCGCCATCCTCGGCAGCGGCGATGAGATCGTCGATCTAGACCAGCCGGAAGAGATCCTCAGTGGACGGAAGGTGGCCAGCAGCAATACGCACACGCTGGTCGCGCTGGTGCGTCAGGCAGGCGGCGAGCCGGTCAATCTGGGAATCGCCCGAGACACGCCCGAGAGTTTGCGGGATCACCTGCGGCGGGCGCAGGACTGCGACCTTCTCGTCACCAGCGCGGGAATCAGCGTCGGGGAGCACGATTTCCTGCGGGGAGTGTTGGACGAGCTGGGCGCAACCCAGCGCTTCTGGAAGCTGCGGATGCGGCCGGGCGCACCAGTGGGATTCGGGATGCTGGGAGCTATTCCCTGGATCGGACTTCCCGGCAACCCGGTCAGCACCATGGTTACGTTCGAGCTGTTCGTTCGGCCGGCTATCCGGAAGATGGCGGGGCATGCCCTGCCCTTCCGGCGCAGCACGCCGGTACGGGCAGCCGAGCCGATCAACCTCAAGCCCAAGCTGCAGCACTTTCTCCGGGGCGTGGTCACGGAGGGGCCGAGCGGCCTGGAAGCCCGGCTCACCGGGCCGCAGGGATCAGGGATCCTGACCTCGATGGTGCTTGCCAACGCGTTGCTGATTATCCCCGAAGGACAATTCGAGACCCCCACCGGTGCGACGGTCCAGGCGCTTCGTCTGAACGACCCGGTGCACGCCGCCGAGCCGGGCTTCTGAACCACCGTAGTGTCCGGCATGTTCATCGCCACCCGGAGATGACCCTCGATTGACCGCACCCCTCCGAGGGCCTAGATTTCGACCGTTAGAAGGGGAGTAGCTTATCCGCCGAAATGGCGGACGCCTGGATCGTCAAGACTGCTCGCCAATGCGGGCACGGTCCAGCAGGGATCCGAAACCTCGGGTCCAGAGCGAGACCTTCGTCCATCGCAGATGCGCAAGCTGGCGCAACGCGGAGCGGACGGGGTCTCGCTCTTCTTTTTAGACCCCCGCGGGGCGAGCGATCGTCGCCCAAGCCGAGGATGGTATGAACAACGTCAAGACGATGGTTCTGATGGCCGGGCTGATGGGGCTGTTCCTGCTGGCCGGGCAGTTGCTGGGCGGCTCGCAGGGCCTGGTTCTGGCGCTGATCATCGGCAGCGCCTTCAACTTCATCATGTACTTCTTCTCCGACCGGATGGTGCTCCGGATGTACGGAGCCCAGGTCGTCACCGAGGCCGAGGCGCCCGAGCTCTACCGGATGGTGGACCGGCTGCGGCAGCGGGCCGGCCTGCCCATGCCGGCCGTCGCGGTCGCTCCTCACGAACAGCCCAACGCCTTTGCCACCGGGCGGAATCCAGAGCACGCGGTGGTAGCGGTCACCACCGGGATCCTCAAGTACGTACCCCAGGAGGAGCTGGAAGGGGTGCTGGCGCACGAGCTGGCTCACGTCAAAAACCGGGACATGCTCATTACCACAATCGCTGCCGGCATCGCGGGCGCGATCAGCAACCTGCCGTATCTGATCATGTTTGGAGGCGGCCGGGGCGATGATGACGGCCATCCGGTCGCACAATTGGCACTGCTTCTGCTCGCACCCATCGGCGCGATGCTGATTCAGTTTGCCGTCTCCCGCCAACGTGAGTTCGAGGCCGACCGAGTCGGCGCCCAGATTCTGGGGCGGCCGATGCCGCTGGCCAATGCGCTGCGAAGGCTGGATGCGCTGGCGCACCGGATTCCCATGGAGATCGCGCCGGCGGCGGCACCGCTGGCTCAGGTGAATCCGCTCGCAGCCCACGGCGGAGGCGTGATGAAGCTGTTCAGTACCCACCCACCGACGGAGGAGCGGGTGGCCCGGCTCGAAGCCATGTTGCCGGGTCGTTAATTGGGCGAGCACGGCACTGCCGTCTGGCTAGGATTTACCCTCCTGGTCGTAGCCCTCCTGGTGCTGGATCTGGGAGTGCTGAACCGGCAGTCCCACGTGCTCAGCATCAAGGAAGCGACGAGCTGGAGTGTCGGGCTCGTCGCCATGGCATTGCTGTTTGGCCTGTTTCTCCTCTTGAAGGAGGGTTCGCAGCACGCGCTGGAGTACTTCACCGGCTACCTGATCGAGCTTTCCCTCAGCGTCGACAATCTCTTCGTCTTCATCCTGATCTTTGCCTACTTCGGCGTACCGGCCGCAGCTCAGCCCAAGGTGCTCAAGTGGGGGATCCTGGGTGCGATCGTGATGCGGTTTCTCATGATCGCGCTGGGGGCGTTGCTGCTGCAGCGCTTCGAGTGGATCATCTACCTGTTCGGCGGGATTCTGCTGCTGACCGGCATCCGCATGCTGGTGGTGAAAGACCAGCGGGTGGATCTGGAGCGGAATCCGGTGGTTCGTCTGGCACGGAAGTTCCTTCCCTTTGCCGACTCATACCATGGGACGAACTTCTTCTGCCGGACCCGGCGGGGCGCGCTTCTCGCCACTCCACTGCTGCTGGTGGTGCTGGTGGTGGAGTGGTCGGACCTGGTGTTCGCGATCGACAGCATTCCGGCAATCTTTGCCGTCACTCGCGATCCCTTCCTGGTCTACAGCTCCAACGTCTTTGCTATTCTTGGACTCCGTGCGCTGTTCTTCGTGCTGTCCGGGATGATGGACCGGTTCGCCTATCTCAAGCCGGGCGTCGCGCTGATTCTCATGTTCGTGGGACTCAAGATGACGCTGAGCCGCTGGATTCACCTGCCCATCCTGCTCTCCCTCGGGGTCATCCTCCTCACACTCACGGTGGCCGTCTTGCTCTCTCTTCGCCGCAGCGCCCAAGAGGCTCGGCTCGCGGCTTAAGTGAGGACGCAGAAGACGCAGAGGTCGCAGAGGACGTAGAAGTCCCGTGTCTCCCTACATCTTCTGCGTCCTCTGCGTCCTCTAATCACTCGATCTTCCAGACGTCAATCCCCGCGGCCATCGGTCCCACATCCACAGTTGCGACTGTCCCAAGAGCGACCAGGTCGATTACCTCCACCGTGCCTGGTTCGGACCCGATTCCTTCCACCGAGACGAAGGCATAGCGATCATCGGGGGACACGGCCACACCGTGGACCACCTTGCGTCGAGTGGCAATACGCTTCAGCTCTTTGCCACTGCCCGCGTCAAAGACAGACACCGACTGACCTCGCTTGTTGGTCGCGAGGAGCAGCTTGCCATTGTGGGTGACGGCCAGGTTGTACACCCCTTCGCCGGCGGGCCAGCGGCGCTTCAAGGTCCAGCTGCCCACGTCGATTTCGGCGATATCGCTGGCCTTGTTGCACGCGACGAAGACCCGTCGTCCATCGTCGGAGGGCTGGGCCCACGTGGGAGAGCAGGACGGGTCGCCCGGCTTGGGCGGCTCCATGCCATGGCCTCCCCCATCGTGCGCCGCACCGGCGGACGAGGCGGACGAGGCGGACGAGGCGGACGAGGCGGACGAGGGAAACGGAGCACCAGTCATACCGTGCTCCTGGCCCTTCCGCAAGATGAAATAGCGGGCTACGCCCAGCTTGCGGGTATCGATCTCCACCAGCATGTCGTCCATCATGCACGCCGAATAGTGCCGGCGCCCGTCGGGACTCAGTCGAGACCCGTGCGGCATGGTAC
>JBIOUY010000073.1:0-14728 GCA_044867445.1 Gemmatimonadales bacterium | reverse complement strand
TGCAAGGCCGCCATGAGAACATGGTAGGCGACCTCGAATTGGCCAGACGCGGCCGCCTCTTCGCTCAGCGTGACCAGGCGGTCGGAGAGTTGGGCGGGTTTGGCTTTGGACGAGGGCATGCTGGAACCTATTAGCCGCCGGACGATTTCGCAGTCCCGCCGCCCTTCAGGTGCAGGTCCAGGAACTTCAGCACCTGGGTGTACCCCTTGATCTCGTTCTCCTTCTTGACGAATCCGTGGCCCTCGTCATTGAACAGCACGTACTCGACCGGTATCCCCTTCTTCTTGACCGCCGCGACGATCTCGTCCGACTCCCGCTTGAGGACCCGCGGGTCGTTAGCGCCCTGGAGCACCATGAGCGGCGCCCTGATCTTGTCGGCGTTGAATAAGGGGGAGATTCGGCGCAGCCGAGCGCTGTCGGTCTTGGGATCGCCCAGCTCGGCGTAGAGTGCCTCCCGGAAGGAGGCCCACCAGGGCGGTATGCTGGTCAGGGTCCGTACCCAGTTGGAGATACCGAAGAGATCCACGCCTACCTTGAAGGCATCCGGCTGGAGCGTCAACGCGGCGAGTGTCATGTAGCCGCCATAGCTGCCGCCGAGGATCCCGATCCGGGAGGAATCGACATAGCCGGTAGCGGCCAGCATCCGCTTGCTGGCAACCACGTCACCCAGATCCGCTTCTCCGTGCTTCCGGTCGTCCATGGCGTAAAACGTCTTCCCGTAGCCGGAGCTCCCCCGGTTATTGATGTCGTAGACCACGTACCCGTGGTTCGCCAGTGCCTGGGTCAGGCCGAAGTAGCCGACCTGGGCCTGCCCGCCGGGGCCTCCGTGCACCATCACGATCGCGGGAGCCTTGGCGTCGGGCGATGCCTGGTGCGGTTGGTAGAGCAGACCTGGGATGTCGAGACTGTCGTAGGACTTGAAGCGAACCACCTCGGGGACCACCAGATCGTCTCGGCGGATCTTGGGATTGAGCGCGTTGGTCAGGCGCTTGGGCTCCTGGCCGACTCGGCCGGCCCAGAGGTCGTCGGGGGCGCTGCCATCGCTGGCGTAAAAGGCCATCGCCGACTCGTCCCGCGAGAGACTGATCCCACGAATCAGCCCCGACGGCATTCCGTGAAGCTCGACCGGCTTCATGGTAGCCGCGTCGAACACTCGGGCATCCGGCCGGGAGTCCTGGTTCACGGACACGGTCAGGTACTTCCCGCCCTTGGAGTAGCGTGCGCCGAGGATGTCCCATTGCAGCGCGTAGACGGTCGAGTGTCGGCCGGTCCCGATGTCATGGGCCTGCAGGGTGGCGAATTCTCCCCCGCTGTCGGACGTGAAGAGCAGCTTCCGGCTGTCCGGCGCAAAGACCTCGGGGGAGTAGTTGATGTTTCCGGTGTGCTTGGTGATGTGGGTGGCCTTCTTCGACTGCCCGTCATAGAGGAAGATGTCGGCGTCGTTCGTGGTGTGGGGCCGGACCAGGGCGATATAGCGCCTGTCCCGGGAGATTGGGCCGACGGTAAAACCCTCCGTGTTGCGGTAGATCAGCTTTCGGGCGTAGCCGTCGGTGGCGTACTCGTAGAGATCGAAGAATCGCTCATCCCGCTCGTTGGTCTGGACGAAGAATGAATGGTCGTCGCCCGACCAGCCGGCGAACTGTGCCTTGAGCTTGGCGCCCGGCGTCAGGTCCCGCGTCTTGCCGTCGGGTGCGCGGACGTAGAGGTGGCTGAGCTCGTTGCCGCCTTTGTCGCTGGAATAGAGGATGCGGTCATCGGCCGGGAAGTAGGATATGGCGAAGATCGCGTTGTCCTTGGAATTGGTGAGCGGCTCGGGCTCCCCGCCTACGATTGGGATAGCGTAGGCATTATAGACGCCGGAGCGATTGGATGAGACCAGGACCCGGTCGCCGGCGGGGGAGAACGAGGCTCCGAAGTAGTCGGTGTTCTGGTAGAAGTCGGCGACGGAGTACTGGGCGGGAGTGAACGCCGAATCCGCGCCTGAGGCGGACGATTGCTCGGAACGCTTGGTCTCAGAGCAGGCGAGAGCGGTCGTCGCCGCGGCCAGCAGGTAGAGGGACGCGACACGCATCAGCGGTTCTCCAAAGTGGAGTTCAGAAGTGACGAGCAGGCGCGAGTCCGGCAGCGGGTAAATACTCCCGCCATTCTTCCGACTCGGCAGTCCGCCGAATAACGCCGGCGCGTTTTGTGAGGAACCGACGGAGATAGGGGCCAAGCACCAGTCGCTCGAGCAGCCAGCTCACTGGCCACCCTGGCACGGCGAACTTGCACTCGTCCACCATGGTGGTCCCGCCCAGTTCGCCGCGAAAGTCATGGTCATGGATGAAGGTTCTGAACGGTCCACCCACCATCTCATCCCGAAAATGATCCGGCATCGCATACTCGGTGATTCGACTGGTCATCTCCTGCCAGAAACCGAAGTGCCGGGCGCGCCAGGTCACTTCCTGATGAGGTCCGATGAGCCCGCTGGTGGTGCCCGCTACCGCGCGCTCACCAGTGTGAGCGGCTGAGTGCACGTGCAGGTCGATGCTCCGAGCCAGGTCAAAGCAACGGCCCGCGGGCGCCCGAATATGGGTTACCAGCCGAATGATCAGCACCGGGTCGTCTCCGGCTCAGGCAAGAAGGGCCGAGCCCTGCCGCCGCTCGAGAAAGGCTGCCACGTCTCGCACACTGACCTGCCACTCCGAGATCCGCTCGCCTTCCGGTGAGAGCGCCTGCCGGGGACCGGCATGTATCTCGGGATACTCGGGATCAAATGCGCCGTTGAGTTGCTCACGCAGAAACAGGCGTTCCTGCACATAGACCCGGTCGCCTTCGCGCCACGCAGGCCAGCCGAGATGATAGGGCGCATCGGGTCGGAGCATATGGGTCAAGAAGACGGCGACCGGAGCGCCCTGGACCAGGCGTCGAGCCATCTCGAGCCAATGCGCCGCGTAGTCACCGGGCGCCCACTCGTAGAGCGGAGCCTGGAACTCTTCCCGGAAGTGCCCGAGCGTGAGCCGGCCCCAATTGAACAGACGCTCGCCCTCTCCTTCAGGCCGGCCAAGCAATTCGATATCAAACACGCTAACGATCCACTTTGCTCGGCGGCGGAGCTGCTCTGCGCCAGTAAAGAATCCAGCTCACCAGGCTGACCACAAAGAAACCAGCCACCGCCAGAAAGCCTGTAGTGGACAGCTGAGGCGGCTGGGTACGATGAGCCCCGAGGATGAGGGCGTGGATGCCGAGGGCGAAACCTGCCATGAGCGATCCAAGCCACCACCGCCCTGAGCGCGCGCCACCGCGCCGACCCAGCAGAGCGACGGTCAGGAGCGGGATCACGAAGCCGATGACCAGGAGATAGCCGGCGTACTCCTCGCGTCTGATCCAGGCATTGGGGACTCCAGCCGCGCCGAAATTGGTCGCAACGGTGGCGGGCAGATCGCCGAGGGTCCTCGCCACGAAGAGGGTGCCGACGGCGATCACCACCCAGAAGACGCCGAAGCCCGAAGTCTGGGTGCCCATGGACTCACTTGACGGCCAGATTGCCGAACATCACAACCTTGCGGTCCATGTCAAACATGGCGCTCGTGCTACGGGCGAAGAGCTTGACCAGCACGTCAGCATCCTCTGCCGTAGGCCGGAGGATATATTCCGCGGCCCCATTATCGAGGATCAGCTGAAGGGTGAACGCGCCGGGGGCCCCTCGCTCCTCCTCGGTCCAGGAGGCCTGGACGTGGGTGACTTGGCGGACTTGAATCTGACGCTCGATGCGGGACGTTGGGGATTTGGGCATGGCGGACTCTCCATTCGGCTAGCCGCTCGGCATGCTGCAAGCCGAGCTTGTGAGCTAGATGCGCCGCTCTCGCTTGAAGTAGAAGTGGATCCGTGCGGTCGCTGGGACTACGCCAACGAGCTCCCAGTGCTCGGCGCCGAGCGCATTGAGTTCCGACTCCGATAGTGGCCCGGCGACGTCGCGCTCGACGACCGTGTACTCCCACCGAGGCTCGATTGGCACCTGGGGCGGCTCAATCCGGCTCTCCTGAGGGGCAGGCCACCCCGGGCGAAAGGGCACTTCCAGACTTGCAGTCATAGGCTCCTCCAGCAATCGCAACGGCATCACCACCTTGACACCTTGAATTTGACCGCAAGAAACGGATCGCGCGACGGCGGCGGTGTCCCTAACCTCTGGTACTCTCACTCAACAGGAGCTCCAACGTGCCGTCTCGCATTGCGGGCATTCCCAGCGACCTGGCGGCCACCGTGCGCCAGACGCTTCGGTCGCCTCAGTATGGTCACCCGGCGCACCGAGAGACCGCGACCGGGTCCGGTCCCTGCCGCCTGTGTCTCCGAACCTTTGAGGTAGGTGCCGAGGAGCGGCTTCTCTTTACCTACCAGCCGTTCAGCGATCCCGCCGCCGTGCCGGCCCCCGGTCCGGTCTTCATTCATACTACACCGTGTGAGCGTTACGAGGGCTCCACGTTGCCACCCGACTTCCGCTCGCTACCGCTCTTCCTGGAAGCCTATGGGAGCGGCGGCGAGCTGCTCAGGCGCGGGCGCGTGGGCGAGCAGCCGCCAGAGGCCGTGCTCGAGCGCCTCTTTGCCGGGGCGCACGCGGAGTACGTGCACATCCGGAACGCTGAGGCCGGTTGCTTCATGGCTCGGGTAGACCGCCCCTTGGTGGGCGATTAGGCGTGGGCGGCAAGCTGATTGGGGGCAGACTCTCGAGTGCCATCTGCTCGAAGTAAGCAATGAAGGCGGCTTTCCCGTCAGCGACATCGGATTGTGCTAGGTGTATCTCGAGCCGACGTAGCGCTCGGCAGCCTCCGCCGGGCGCGATTGGTTGAACATGAGATCGTAAAAACGCGGTCACCGTTCGCTTGTTTCGCTCCAATCGGTCATTTCATCGGAAGCCTCACCGATGGCGGCGGCTAGCCTTTGGGTTTCCAAAGCGCAGCGTCCAGGATGGACCAGAGATGGATGATCCAGCCCAACAAAACGAACCAGAGGGCAGCCGCGAGAAGGAACTGAACAATCGCTATGCCTAACCGGCCCTGGAGGAGCTGACCCAAGCCAGGAATAAAGAAACTCGCGAGCGCTGCGATCACATTGCCGGCTGAGCCTTGGCCTGCCACTTTAATCCTCTCAGATTGCGTTTACTAGCCCGGCCGACTCGCTGGTCACAGGCCGAAGCAAAGGTGCAGCACAGCCCGAATCGGCGCCACTGGGGATCGCCCCTGAGAGCGACCTCAGCCGGATAGAGTATTGGAGCCTGAGGGCCCTCTCGCCCCAAAGATGCGTTGCTGGTACCATTCGCTGAGGGTAGCAACGAAGGTCCGCTGTCTCAGGAAGCCAGTCCGTGGGATCTCTCGCCAGTTTGTATGTCACTTTGCTCGCGCTTAGCGGGGGTGTCGCGAGTGCCCAATCGCCGGCCCAACCGGCGGCCGCTTCCGACTCCCTCCACCTGCTGCGTCGTGCCCACAAGGCTCAGCGCGACTTTGAATGGATCCGCCGCACCAATCTCCCCTACGAGCGCGAGGGTGTCAGCAATCGCTGCGATGAGCGAATCGGGCGGTACTGCTATTGGTACCAACCTTACTCCGGCCCGGCAGTCCGGGACCCCGAGGTCGTCGGACAGGCACGGGGGCGCCTGCTGCGCTATCTCGCGGCGGCGGGCGAACGAATTCCGGGCGACGATTGGATCACCGGACAGCTGGTGCGATATCTCGCCGAGCAGGGTTATTCGGAATCGGCCGTCGCCACGGCGCAGAGGTGCCGAGCCACCCGCTGGTGGTGCGACGCGCTCGAGGGCTTCGCCCGCCACCTGGCGCACGACTATGAAGGTGCGGAGGAGGCGTTCGGACGGGCCCTGCGAGAGATGCCGAAGGGGCAGCGCTGCGCCTGGATCGATCTGGCACCGCTGCTCGATGACGGCCGCCGGCAGTACCGGGCGCTCTCCTGCGCCGAGCGCCAGTCGGTCGGTGAGCGGATCTGGTGGCTCGCGCGTCCCCTGTACTCACATGCCGGCAACGACCTGCTGACCGAGCACTACGCGCGCCACACGATGGCGCTTCTCCTCGACGGCGCCGCGACGCCCGATGGTGTTCCCTTCGGCCGCGACACGCGCGAGCTCGTCATGCGGTTCGGCTGGCCGATATACTGGTCGCGCGGTTTCGATCGCCCCGGCAGACTGGACCCGCCCCCGATCTTCGGCCACGAGCCGAGCCCGAGCTTTGGGCTCTTCCCGGCACCCGCGCTCGCCGAGCCCTGGGCCGACGTGACCGAGGTCCATTGGGACCCTGCCATGGAACGTCCGCATGCCCGTTACGCCCCTCCGTACGCCGCCGGGTTCGCTTCGATCGGGCGAGTGCAGTTCGCCCGCTTCCGCCGAGGCGACACCACCCTCACCGTCGCCGCCTTCGACCTGACACCCGACTCCGTCTTCGCCACGCGTCCGGTCGATATCCGGCTCGTGGTGGCTCGGGATCCCTCGACGCCTGTTGTGATGGAACGGGCGTTACCGGTGCGACCACGTGGGGTTCTAGTCGTGCGGTCTCCGTGGAGGCCGGCGGTGCTCAGCCTCGAGGCGCTGGGGGTGGACACCCTCTGGGCCGCGAGGGGGCGGGCGATGGCGCCACCCGACCCGGCGGGATTACCGCCGGCCATGTCCGACATCCTCCTCTTCGCTCCCGCCGACGTACTGCCGGGATCGCTGGAGGCGGCGCTTCCTATGGCGCTCGGTGCGCCGGTGGTGCGGGTCGGCCAACGGGTGGGTCTCTTTTGGGAGATGTACGACGAACCCGATTCCACGGCACCGGTCGAGATCGCCGTCACGGCAATGAAGGCGCGCTCGGGCGAGGATGCACTGTATCCGGTCGGTCGTCCTTCGTGCCCGTTTCAGGTGGAGTCGCCGGTCAGGCTGCAGTGGCGAGAGGAGCCGAACGCGCGCCCGCGCAGCGTCGCGCGGGCGGTGGCTTTGGACTTGCGCTCGCTGCCCCGGGGACGCTACGTGGTCGCCGTTCAGACGCGCGTGGCTGGCCGGCCGCGGGGATGCTCGAGCCGAGAGGTTTGGGTGGCCGCGCGCTAGTGCGACCACGCCGGCGGACTCTCCGTCACCGACGTATTCGTGATGCGCACTTGGGTGCCGCCGCCGCTCGGCACGGTAAAGATCTGGAACTTGCCCGTGCGATTGCTCGAAAACGCGATCCGGGTTCCATCCGACGACCAGATCGAGCCCACGTCCCACGCGGCGTTGGTGGTGAGACGCTTGGTGGTGCCGTCCGTCATGTTCCTCACAGGTTCAACCCCTTGTGCGCGGCGATGTTAATTCCTGGAGCCGCGGTCGGGTGCAGTCATCCCGACCCAACTACGGAATGCACGGCGCTGCCCGGGCAGAATTCCGGTTGGTAACGGCAGATTGATGGCGGCTGCACGGGAAGGAGAACGACCATGACTCATCGCGCATTGGTGTCGGATGTCCTGCTCGTCGGCCTGCTTCTCGGTACCATGAGTTGCAGTCGGGCACGGGAGAAAGGCGCGTCAGATGCCGCAGTCACGCCGTCTGCCCCGACCGTCTCGCAGCGCCGCCCGACCAGCCTCGGCGGCACGTCCTGGCGACTGGTGAAGTTCCAGGGAGGCGATGGGCTCACCCTGACGCCGGATGACAAGGATAAGTACACCATTGCATTCGGGACCGATGGCCGGCTGAGCGCGCGGATCGCGTGCAACCGTGGAATCGGTACCTGGAAGTCGTCGGGACCTCCTCAGCTCGAGTTCGGTCCGCTGGCGCTCACCCGCGCCATGTGCCTGCCCGAGCCCCTCCACGATCGCATGGTCAAGCAGTGGCCGTACGTGCGCTCGTACGTGATTAAGGGCGGTCACCTCTTTCTGTCGCTGATGGCCGATGGTGGGATCTACGAATTCGAGCCGATGAAGCCGGAGGTTGGCGTGAAGGGGACGGTGAGAGGGACGGCCACCTACCGGGAGCGGATGGCGCTGCCGCCCGGCGCGGTGCTCGAGGCCACGCTGGAAGACGTCTCGGGGGCCGATGCCGCCGCGAAGGTGATCGGCCGGACGCGGGTCGAACATCCCGGCAACCCGCCGATCAGGTTCGAGATTCCCTTCGACTCAGCACGCGTCGATCCGCGCCGGCGTTACGTGGTGCGGGCCCGGATCTTGGTGGATGAGAAGCCGTTCTTCATCACAGATCGGAACTACCCGGTGCTGATGGAGGGCAAGGGCAACGAGGTAGAGCTGATGCTGCGGAGGGCGTCCGCCCCGGGCGGAACCACGCTCGCCCTGGAGAATACCTACTGGAAGCTGACCCTGTTAGGTGGCGCGCCGGTTACCGGCACTCAGAACGAGCCCCACCTGGTCCTCGATCCGGCGACTCGGCGCGTCACCAGCTCGGGCGGCTGCAACCGGCTGACCGGCGGCTACCAACTGGATGGCGAACGGCTCAAGCTGACTCAGACGGTCGGGACGATGATGGCCTGCATGAAGGGCATGGAAACGGAGAAGGCGTTCCTGAAGGCGCTCGGGCAGGTGAGTGGGTGGAGGATCACCGGCCAGCAGCTCGAGCTGCTGGATGCGAGCGGCAGCGTGCTCGCCCGCTTCGAGGGGCGACGACCTTTTGAGTGAGGCACCCCCTCACTTCACCGGGTCAGCCATCTCGCGACCGAGAGCCAGGCTTCCGTCCGGGTGAGCGCAAAGCGAGCCGGAAGCGAGAGCATCAGGAGCGTCCCGCCCCAGAGAAAGGCGGGATGAATCCGCCCGTGCGCCTTGCGATCGTATGCCAGACAGGCGATCACGAACAGGCAGGTCCCACCGATCGCCACCGGCGGGCCGCCGAACCCGAGCCAGCGGAAGCGGGCGAAGGCAGGAGGCAGGATTGCCATGGTGGCGAGCAACATCAGCCGCTTGTGGGTCTCGCGATCGCGCCGCAGTGGGAGGCCCAGCGCCGCGAACACGGCAAAGCTCAGCACGGTCACGATCGGAACGGCGAGGAATGCCAGCGGCGGCGGGCCTCCGGGCGGCGTGACGCCGAGCCGTGCCGCCGTGATGGCGGTCGTGTAGCTCACTACGACGAAGAGTGAAGCGATCACGGCTCCAGCCACCCCGAGCTGGCGGTGCAAGTCGGTCTGTCCCGCCGACACGAGCGAGGTCTGGGCTACGAACAATAGCAGCCAGGAAGTCGCGAGCATGCCGTGGAGGTGGACCAGTCCCCTGAGCGGGGGCGCGTCGGAGAAGGCTCTGAAGTAGTACGACGGCGCGAACCCCACGAGCGCGACCAGGGCGGCGGCCACCGCCATGCTGGTGAAGAAGCGATGGTCGAGATTGCGCTCGCGTGCCGTGAGCGGAAGGACTGCCGATCCGGCCAAGATTTGCCCCGTGCTCATGACTCGCCTCGCTGAGGTGTGATCCCGCGGTGCCAGACAGTGCGGCTGATGAAGTAAGGTCGGCTCCGATGAGCTGCTCAAAGAAGTTCCATGGACGCGCCCTTTCCGTTGCGAGAGAATGTGTCCCCTGCGCGCAGGGCGGGCAAGGAAGCCAGAACCTTGCGCAGCCGCAGGCTGACACAGGTGCCAGCGAGGCTTCGTATTTACCGGTGTCTCAACCTCACGGAACCCATGCGACCCCTCCGCTGGACCCTTCTGGCAGTACTCCTTGGATGCGTCGCCGTCCTCCTGGCCTATTGGATCAAGGACCCGGAGCGGCGCACCCTCGACGACAACGCTCGCAGGCAAGCGCCGGGGCACTTCGTCAGGCTCGCGGATGGCCTGACGCATTACGAGACGGCGGGCCCAGACACTGGACACATCGTTGTCCTCGCGGCCGGGTTCTCGGTCCCGGCCTACATCTTTGATTCACTGTACCAAGGCCTGGCCGACTCCGGCTTCCGCGTCATTCGATTCGACTACTTCGGGCGTGGCTGGTCCGACCGGCTGAACGCCACGTACGACCTGGACTTGTTCGTTCGTCAGCTCGCCGGTCTGCTCGATTCGCTGCCGGTGACTACGGCGGTGGACCTGGCCGGACTTTCCTTCGGCGCCGCGATCGTGACGAGCTTTGCGGACCGTTATCCGGAGCGCGTCCGATCGCTGATCTACGTCGATCCGGTGTTCAATACCGGACGCCAGCTCCGCCCGGAGGAGCGCTCGGCGTTGGCCTGGAACATCTACATGGTATTCCGCGGTGGGAGCGAGGCGATGGCCACGGGTCAGCTCTTGGACTTCCTCCATCCCGAGCGCCATCCCGAGCGGCCAGTCCGATTCCGGGTGCAGCAACGGTTCAAGGGGGCCCGTGAGGCTCTCCGGCGGACGCGCGTCGCCATCGCGGTGGCACCACATCAGGACCAACAGCTCCGAAAGCTCGGCCGACATTCCAGAGCGGTCTTGGTGCTCTGGGGGCGTCAGGACCGGGTGGCGCCCATATCGGAGAGCAAGGCGCTTCTCGCCGCGATGCCGCAAGCGACCTTCATCCCAGTGGACTCTGCAGGGCACCTGCCGCACCTCGAGCAGCCGGCCCTCGTTGTCGGGGCAGTCGTACGGTTCTTGAGAGCCGAACCGTAACGGCGAGCTCGAGACTCGAGTCGATCAGGGCAAAGCCGGAGCCGGGGCGCCGACCGGCTGGTCGGCGAACGTCGCCGTCGACCGCAGAATCGCGACCTCGTCTGGCGTCATATCGACCGGAACGTCGGCAAACAGCGGCGTAGTGAGATACCGCTCCCCTGTGTCGGGCAGCATGCAGAGGATGGTCGATCCCGCCGGCACACCCTCGGCCACTTTCATCGCTGCCGCGAAGGTGCCGCCGGCCGAGATGCCGACGAAGATCCCTTCCTTCTCCGCAAGCTGCCTGCTCCATCGAATCGCGTCGGGCGCGGGCACGGTGATCACGCGGTGGACCAGCCCAGCATCCACTGCATCGCCGGTGAGTTTCGGAATGAAGTCGGGACTCCAGCCCTGAATTGGATGCGGCTTCCACGCCGGGTGCCTCACGGCCGGCGTCCCGTCCGCGTTCTGCTCCTGCCGCGTGCCGCTCGACACGAGCGGCGCATCCGCGGGCTCCGCGAGGACGATCCGGGTCTCCGGCCGCTCCTTCGCGAGCACCCGGCCCACTCCCTTGAGGGTGCCGCCGGTCCCGAAGCCGGTAACCCAGTAGTCGAGCCGCTCGCCGGCGAAGTCGGCAAGGATCTCCCGCGCCGTGGTGCGCGAGTGGAAGTCGGCGTTCGCCTCGTTCTCGAACTGCCGGGTGAGAAACCAGCCGTGCGTATCCGCGAGCTCCACGGCCTTCTTCACCATCCCCGTCCCGCCAGCCGCTGCCGGCGTGAGAACGACCTTGGCGCCCAGGAAGCGCATCAGCTTTCGGCGCTCCACGCTAAACGTCTCCGCCATCGTCACGACGAGCGGATACCCCTTCTGCGCGCACACCATGGCCAGCCCGATGCCGGTGTTGCCACTCGTCGCCTCGACCACGGTCTGTCCGGGCTTGAGAATGCCCCTGCGTTCGGCGTCCTCGATCACGCCGAGCGCCAAGCGATCCTTCACTGATCCGAGAGGGTTGAACGCTTCGATCTTGACGAAGAGGTCGATGCCCACCGGTGCGAGCTTACCGACCTTGACCACCGGCGTATTACCGATCGTCTCGAGAATGTTTGCGAATTTGGCCATGGCTCCACACCGCCGGAGAGAGTCGTGGTGAACCGGGATGAGAAAATCTAGTCTCGACGTCGGGGCCGGACGATTCGGACCGCGTCCCGGCAGCTAAAGGTCCGCGCCATCGGGCACGGAGCGATTGCTGCTGGCCGGACGCCAATGTCGGTCCAGGACATCGACATGAGCCAAAGATCGGAGGCGACGCGGACGATGACGCGCTAGAAGAACCGATGCCGGTTGGAGCCGCCTAACGACACCGCATAAGCTGCGGCCCGAGGCGAGCGCTCGCGCAACTCGTGCCGACGACGTCTGGATGACTGTCCTTGAGAAAGGCCATCAACGCTTCATGTGGTAGTTAGGCTGCTCGGCCGGGCGGCGTGCAGGGCGCACCCTGGATCAATCGCGCGAAGCTTGATGTGACAGTATCGTCTGGATCGTGCTCCTCCGAGCAGCGATATCAAACTGCGTCAGATCGTAGACATAGGGATTGTCGCCGCCAAGGGCGCTGATAGCACTGTGGTGCCCATCGCCGACCAGGAGAATGGTCTCCGGAAGCAAACGCATCTCAGCAATACGCGCGATAGGAGTACGGACGAGAGAATCCCGATCCTGGACGATCAGCGTATCGCTGACGAGTTTCACCAACCGAACGTCCCAGATGTACCGCTGATCGTTGAGCGTGAGCTGCCAGCGCTCGGGTAGCGAGGTACTGGACTGGGCGGCAGCGGGGCGAGCGTTGAGGGCCATCAGCCCGAGGGCGAGGGCAAGCGCGACTCGGAGGAAGGTGCGCATGGCGTTTCTCCTCATTGGACTTGTGCTCAGGAACGCCAGTGTAGTCTCCCGGGGAGTATAGCCGGCCCTTGGGCCCGTCGCTATAGAGAACCAGATCCACGGGAGATTCGCCCGTGTTCTTAGCCACTTCTCTTCAGGCGATCGGCATGACGAGATAGACCACCGTCATGCCGCCGCGCCCGAGCGCGCGCGCAATGGCATAGCGATCGTTCAGGGTCGCGTCCAAGACTGCGCGGGTGTCGGCTACAGCACCCTAGCGCAGGACCCCGACCGAGGGGCCGGGTTTGCGGGCGTACCCGATGTAGGCGACGGAGGTGTCGCTGCTTTCGGCCAGGTCCATCTCCCGGACAGCCGCCGCATAGCTCAGGAGCCCTCGTTTGCGCCGGCGCAGGGCGCGGATGACACGGAGTGGGTTCGCTCTAGGCTTGAGGCCGGTCAGCCCGCCGGGCACGAGGCCATGCTGCGCCAACATCCGCCGGAGCTCGGCTGGGCGAATGAACATCTTCCAGTCATGCAACCGCGGCGGCATCAAGGCGGTCCACCGCCACTCCTGGAGCAGCTTGATCACGATCAATCGGCTCTGGGGCGTCCGATTGATGGTATCATAGAGATAGGTCCCGCGGGGCCGGAGGACGCGTGCGGTTTCCGCGATGACCCGGCACCAGTCAGTCACGTGTTCCAACACGTCGCAGCAATACACAACGTCGAAGTTTCCGTCCCCAAAGGGGAGCGCCTCTCCCAGCGCACGCTGATACTCAATCGCGAGACCTTGAGTGGCCGCATGCGTCCGCGCCGCCGCCAGCGACTCCTCCGACGGATCCACTCCCGTGACCGTGCAGCCCAAGCGGGCGAACTCCTCGGCCAAGAGTCCCCCACCGCAGCCCACATCCAACACCTCCAGGCCGATCGGTGCCAGGCGCAACTCCTCAATCAGGACCCGCCGCATGTAGCCGAATCGAGCGGGGTTGAGAGCGGCAAGCGCGTGCAGGAAGCCGCTCTCATCCCACCATGTGTCGGCCATTCTATCGTAGACGGCATTGTCTACAGCCATCGGGATCTACCCTACCGCACTCAGCGCCACCCACGCCGCGCCGTGCGTCCGCCTAACGGACCGCGCATCAGCTGCGGCGGCTCCTGAACCTGCGCACAATCCTACGTTCCTTCCAGAGTGAAGCGCCGCTAGCTGCATGCGCTGGTTCGACGGCCGCGCCCCAACGAGGGGAGTGGAGGCCCTACTTGCGTGTGGCGCGAAAGGCCACGACAGGACGGACCCACGTAGCCCCACCATCATATGACCGATCCAAGGTGAACGAAAAAGCCCGGTCTGAGATATCGAAGTACCTCCCACGCTCAACCAATTGGCCGCTGGCATCCCGACCACGTCCCGTCGTTCGGACCTCACTGTGAACGAGCGCTGCACTCAGCTCCGTGTAACCCTCGACCTCCGCCATCATCCAGACGATATACCAGTGATCGTTGCCGGGAATGCATGTACGAAAACCTGCCCCTCGAAAGACGACGTCGTCACCTACCTGATCGAAGTGACGCCATTCGTCGAGGATCGCTGTGCCGTCGAGAAACCGGTACGCTCGCATGGTGGCACGCCGTCCGATAGGCGCGCCCTGAGGCACAACCTCCATCTCGATATCCCAGTCGCCGAGCAGGAAGTCGAACGCCGAGGCCGCTCGTTCCATCTGTGGCTCCTCCGCGCGCTACCGTTTCGTGCAGGCCAGAAAGAAAGCGAGACCGACGAGGCTGCTGGAAACCTGAACTAGACGTGAACCTACGCTTCCTTCGCGGCAACTCCTGAGGGTGCCACCAGCATGGAGCCCTGCGCCAGACCGGCCTGTCGGCCGCATGCGGGTTACGCGGGCGCACTACTATGCACCGGGCACTCGGTACCTGACTTGCTCGGCTTTGCGCAGGGCATCTATGGTTTCGTCGACGGTCAGAAGGACTGTCGTTTCGAACGAGCGAAGCGCACCCCCGGCAGTAATCGCCAACGCAACTCCGCTCATGGACACGTTGTCGGGCGCCTCCCATAGGTTGTAGCCGTCGTGTGTGCCGAAAGCATACCAGAACCCATGGAGCTTCCCACCGACCGACTCGATGTAGGACTGAGCGGCCTTTCGGCGGTCCTCCGGGTTGCGGATCAGTCTAGCCCACGTCTCCGGCGTGTAGCTGAACTTCGATAGGTAGAGTGGCATCGTCCCTCTCCCTCGTTCTCGACCCACGAGAGTCGCGTCATATGGCGTTCAGTGCCTAGCCAGCGCCCCGCCTAACGAACCGCAAATCAGCTGCAG
>JBIOUY010000072.1:0-39959 GCA_044867445.1 Gemmatimonadales bacterium | reverse complement strand
TCATTGCGGTCGGAGCAGGCGAACGCGCCTGCCAGGGTCAGCGCGAGCGCGACAGCCAGCATCATATGCCGAGGCCTGGTCAAAGGCATCCGATCCTCCTGCTAGGGGGAGTCGAGCTCGATGTGTGCGGGGTTAGCGTCGGAACTGGGCAGGTCCGATCACCATCGTACCAGCGACAGGATGGCGAATCGGGCAGAGGCGTGTCAAGTGCAATCTATTGAACACTCCAGTGCAAGGGATGGCATCGCAGTTCGCCCAGCGAAACGGCCCCCGGTGCGCTGCCGGGGGCCGTAGCCAAGGTCGCTCGGGATGAGCTTGCCTACCGCGAGTGTGCCGGCTGCATCTGCGAGAAGAATTCCTCCGCGCCCTTCCGGATCTCGTCGGTTGTCAGGTCCTTGATGTGCTGGGCGAGCCACCAGCGGTGGCCGAACGGATCCTCGAAGCACCCGCCGCGGTCACCCCAGAACTGGTCGGCGAGCGGCTGGATCTGCGTGCCCCCGGCATCGACCGCCCGCTTCCAGGCCGCATCGACATTGTTCCCGTAGATGAAGAGGCTGACCGCCGTTCCACCGATCGACTTCGGCCCCCTGGCCCCGTGCTCGGGCATCTCGTCGGACAGCATGATGATGGAGTCGCCGACCTTGATCTCCGCGTGCATGATCTTCCCGTCCGGCCCCGCGAACCGCATCACTTCTTCTGCGCCTAACGCCTTCTTGTAGAAGTCGATAGCCTTGACGGCTCCGGCTACGATGAGGCTGGGCGTGACGGTATGGTACCCCTTGGGAATCGCTTGCGCCTTTGTTGCCATGATAGCCTCCTGCTACCGCGAAAGGGTCAGCCGAATATTTGAATCCTGCCGCGGGCTGGCAACCCGGCAACGTCTCGGATGGAAACGTCCGACTGTCACAGATTACTGGGCACCGAGGATCGCGGAGAGCTCGGCCCTGAGGACCTTGAGCGCCACCTTCCGGTCATGGCGGACGTCATGAGCGAGATAGACCTTAGCCATGCCGCCCTGGCCGAGCTCCCGCTCGATCCGGTAGCGGTCGGCAAGGGCGGTCGTCAGGTGCCCGAGCTAGCTTTGGGGCACTATGACTTCAAAACCTTCGATTCTCGAGCCGCGCAGCGACGCCGAGATCCTGGCCACTTATGAGGTCATGCGTCAGCTGCGCCCCCACCTGGCACGCGAGGACTACGTGAGGCAGATCCGCCGCCTCATGGACCAGGAGGGCTATCGTCTCGTGGCCCTGGTCGAGGGCGGGGACGTGCGCGCGATGGCCGGCTATCGCTACATGGAGATGCTCTATTGCGGTCGCTTTCTCTATGTCGACGACCTGATAACCGATGAGGCCGCTCGCTCCCGGGGATTCGGCCGGCAACTGCTGAGCTGGCTCAAGGACCTGGCTCGGTCCCAGGGTTGCTCGGAGCTCCAGTTGGATTCGGCCACCCACCGCGATGCCGCGCACCGATTTTACCAGCGGGAGGGAATGGAGAAGACCTGCTATCACTTCGCGGCTCCGGTGTGAGGACTCGGGTCCTCGCGACCGCGATGAGCTGCCTCTTCGCGCTCATCGTGACTCCTTCTGCCCCCGGCCAGACGCCGGCAGACCTGCGAGCTCAGGCCCACGCCTACTATGCCTGGCGCGATTCGATCTATCCCGTCGCGACCAGTGACGCCGGCCAGCACCGCTGGGACGACCGACTCGGCGACTTTCGCATGGCGAGCGTGCTGGCCGCTCGGCACCACCTGAAGGCCTTGCTGGACAGCGTGAAGGCCACGCCCACCTCAACTTGGACCAAAGACGATCGGGTGGATTGGCTGCTCTTCCGGACCCAGCTGGAAGGGGCGGATTTCTTCGGCCGGGTGCTCGAGCCGGAAGAGTCCGATCCCCAGGTTTACATCGACGAAGCCGCCAACGGTGTGTTCAGCCTGTTCAAGAAGGACTACGCCCCGCATCGCACCCGCGCTCTGGCCGCCACCGCGCGCCTGGAGCAGGTGCCGGGGCTGCTGACCGTCGCCCGAGCCAATCTCACCCATCCGGTGCGTCTCTTTGCCCGGCTCGCCATCAAAGCTGCCCGTGGGGGCGACGACTTGTACACTGGCAGTGTGATGACTCTCGCTGACAGCCTCTCCGGCGCCGAGCGCGCTCGGCTGATCAAAGCCAGGGACGCCGCGCTCCGCGCGATCCATGATTTCGCTGACTGGCTGGAGCAGCGCGAGCCCACCATGCCGGAATGGAAGCCGATGGGCGAGGCGCGGTACAACTACCTGCTGAAGTACGTGCTCCTCCTTCCCTACGATGCTTCCCAGATCGCGATGCTCGGCGAGGTGGAGCTGGCCCGCTATCGCGGCCTGGAAGCGATGCTCAAGGACCCGAGCTATGCCTCACCCGACCCGGCGCGGAGCGGGCATATCCCGGCGGATCAGGCTGAGTTTCTCGCGGCGTACCAGGCTCGACTGGATGAGATCGTCCGCTTCCTCAATAACAGGCAACTGGTCACGATCCCGCCCTACATCGGGAAGTTTTCCATCCGTCAGCTTCCGCAGGCCTTCAAGCCGACCAGCCCGGGCGGGTTCATGAACGCACCGGGGATCTACGACCGGGACCCGAGCGGCTTCTATTTCATTCCTGTTTACGATTCCAAGAGCGCTAACTTCTACATTCGCGCGGCCATTGAGGATCCTCGCCCGATCCTGGGCCACGAAGGCATTCCCGGCCATTTCCTTCAGCTCTCGATCGCCAATCACCTCTCCGATGAGATCCGCCGGCAGCATGCGGACAACACCTTCGTCGAAGGATGGGCGCTGTACGGCGAAGAGATGCTCATGCGGGAAGGCCTCTATCCCGATCAGTCTCCTTCGCAAGGGCAGGTGCTACGACTGAGCCGCTATCGTGCCGCGCGCATCGGGGTGGATGTGAACCTGCAGACCGGACGCTGGACCTTCGAGCAGGCAGTGAAGTACTTCATGGAGGCTGGGGGACTCGACCGCGAGGCGGCGGAGGGTGAGGCGGCTGGCGCTGCGGCGCGGCCGTCCCAGAAGATCGGCTACATGGTGGGGAAGTGGCAGATCCTGCGGCTGCTGGGGCGGTATCGCGACCGGGAGGGATCCGGGTTTCGATTGGGCGCGTTTCACGATCGGCTGATTAGTTACGGTAGCCTGCCGCTTTCGATCATCGAGTGGCTGATGCTTGATGATTCGAGCGCGGTCACCGCGATAGCCCGCTGATTCGGCGAGGGACTATGGCGACCAGGAAGGTCTTGGTACTCGGCGCCACCGGCCCCACCGGCCGGCAGGTCGTGGCCCAAGCCTTGGAGCAGGGCCACCAGGTGACGGCGTTCGTGCGCGACCCCAAGCGCATGCCCATCACCCACGACCGCCTGCGGCTCATTACGGGGGACGTGACGGACGAGGGCCCGGAACTTCGCGCCGCGGTCGGCGGTCAGGACTCGGTGATCAGTGCGCTTGGCGTCGGAATGACTTTCAGGTCTCACGACCTGATCGCCCGCAGTATGCCCAGAATCGTGGCCGCTATGGAGTCGCAAGGCGTGAGCCGGTTGATCTTCACCTCGGCGTTTGGCGTGGGCTCAACCTGGATCGACGTGCCGCCCCTCCTCCGGATCATGATGCGGCTGCTGCTGCGCGATGTCTACGCCGATAAGGCCGCCGGCGAGGAGGTGCTGCGCCGGAGTCAGCTGGACTGGACTCTGGTCTACCCCGTAGCTCTGACCCATGGGCCCCGGACCGGTCGGTACCGGGTCGGTGAACGACTCTCGCTTCACGGCGTGCCGACAGTCTCCCGCGCTGACCTCGCGGCCTTCCTCCTCGCCGAAATCGAGGATCCTACCTACATAAGGAAGGGTGTGCTGATCAGCTCCTGAGAAGTGAGAAGTGAGACGTGAGCAGTGAGAAGTAAGTAGTAGTGAGAAGTGAGAAGTGAGAAGTGAGGAGTGAGGAGCAAGGAGTGGGTCGAAGGGTCCTCATCCCGAGCGAAGCGAGGGATCTTGCACGATCATGCCCGTCCCGGAAGCAGGGAGTAAGTCCCTCGGTCGCCTTCGCTCCCTCGGGATGACAGCCCACTCCTTACTCCTCACTCCTCACTCCTCACTTCCCGATCCACTCCGCCCTGTGATAGGTCTCTGAGTCGTACAGGTCTGACTGCAGCGTCACGTCGGCGCGGATGTCGCGGTATTCCTCCCGCTGAACTTCTTTCCCGTTCACCTTGATCACGCACCTGGGAGCGACCCAGGCTTTGGCCAACGGGTGGTAGTTCTCGAAGGTGATGTCGAGCAGGTTGGGCAGACCGGACGGGTTCTTCTGGCTCTTGTGCGCCTGGAGCAGCCGAACGAAGAGCAATCGCTTCTGCTCGATCCAGAACTGGTTGGTGGTGGTGTCACCCTTCTCGGCCCCGACCACCCAGACCTTGGTGCCGTTCCAGGTGTCCGCCCGAATCTTGCTCAGGTCCATCGACTGGACCTTGAGCTGCTCGATCGTGATGTCCGGCGCCTGGCCGTACACGTCGAAGCCGAGCGTCATGAGAAGATTCCGGTCCTCGCGCGCCGCCACCCGCTTACCACCGTGGAAGACGATGGCCGAGTCGCCCACGTACATGAAGACGTTCATGCTGTCCAGCGGAGCGATGTCGATCCTGAGCTTCCCGGGGATGCTGCCCGCCTCGTACCAGGTCTCGGCCGGCTTATCGGGGAAGGTGGTGGTCTGCACGAAGGTGAGATTGTGATACCACTTGCCGGCGTACCGGGCGTGCATCTGACGCACTAACTCTTCACCAGACGTGGGCGCGGCATGAGGGCCCAGCAGGAGGAGGGGGATCAGTAGGGCGAACGAGCGCACGCAGCCTCCAATGTTGAGTGGGGTCGAACGGATGATGGCCCTACGCCTGGCCCGGGTCCGATGTTTCCGCCCCGGGCTACTCTGGCCCACCCCCGAGAGCGAGTATACCGTTCCAGCAACCCATCGCCGGAACCACCTTGCCCGAAACGCTCGATCGCCTTCAGGCGTCCCTCGCCGACCGCTACCGTATTGAGCGCCAGCTGGGGCGCGGCGGTATGGCCACAGTGTTCCTGGCCCACGACCTGAGGCATGACCGACCGGTAGCGCTCAAGGTGCTTCATGCCGAGCTGGGCCAGGTGCTGGGCCCGGAGCGGTTCCTGCGCGAGATCCGGCTCTGCGCCCGTCTGCAGCATCCCCACATCCTGACCGTACTTGATTCGGGCGAGAGCGAAGGGCGGCTCTGGTTCACCATGCCCTACATCGAGGGCGAGACGCTGCGCGGCCGGCTCCTGCGGGAGAAGCAGCTTGGGGTGGAGGAGGCGCTGCGCATCACCCGCGAAGTAGCCGACGCGCTCCACTATGCCCACCAACATGGCGTGATCCACCGCGACATCAAGCCGGAAAACATCTTGTTGGGTGGAGACCACGCCCTCGTGGCGGACTTCGGTATCGCTCGAGGCCTCTCCCCCGACGCGGACGAGCGGCTCACCGAGAGCGGCATCAGTCTGGGCACGCCGCACTACATGAGTCCTGAACAATCCGTGGCCCAGCGGGATGTCGATCAGCGCACCGACATCTACTCTCTGGGCTGCGTGCTCTACGAGATGCTCACCGGTGAGCCGCCCTACACCGGGCCGACTCCCCAGGCCATCCTGGCCAAACGGCTGAGCGAGCCGATCCCCCACCTGCGCACCGGCCGCGACGTGCCCCTCGCGCTGGAGCGCGCGGTGACCCGGGCACTGGGCCGATCGCCTGCCGATCGGTTCTCCACCGCGGCGGAGTTCGCGGCCTCTCTGCAGCCGGATCGTTTGGAGGCTCACCTGGTCCCCGCGGGGACGGAGCCGAGAGCTCGCGCCCGGCCGCCGATCACCCGACCGGTCGCGGTCGGCCTCACTGCGCTACTCCTGGGGGTCGCCGTCGGCTTTGCCATGCTTCGCTGGCTGAGACCGACCCGGGCGGCGCCGCCCGCATCTGCTGCGGTCCTTCCCTTCACGGACCTGAGCCCGCAACGGGACCAAGGGTATTTCAGCGACGGGCTCACCGAGGAGTTGATCACCTCGCTGAGTCAGGTGCGCGGGCTTCGGGTCGCGGCTCGAACCTCTTCCTTTCAGTTCAAGGGACGGAACGCAGACGTGCGGGAGATCGGCCGGAAGCTCGACGTTGGCGCGGTCTTGGAGGGAAGTGTGCGGAGGAGCGGTGACCGGCTCCGGGTCAGCGCCCAACTGATCAACGCAAAGGATGGCTATCAGCTCTGGTCCGAGTCCTACGATCGTGACCTGGCCGATGTGTTTGCCGTGCAGGAAGACGTCGCGCGATCCATCGTCGCCGCGCTTCGGGTGCGGCTCGCCCCGGCGCGTGACTCGGCGCTGGCGGTCCGGCCCACCAACGACCTCGAGGCCTATGACCTGTACCTCAAGGGACGGTTCGCCTGGAATCAGCGCACCGGCCCCGCTCTGCAGGAAGCGGTGCGCTACCTGGAACAGGCTGTGGCGCGGGACTCGACCTTCGCGCGCGCGTGGGCGGCGCTGGCGGACGCGTATCTTCTGGTCGTTCCCTATGCCGGCGGCTTGCCGGCGGAAGGCTGGCGCAAGGCCGAAGCCGCCGCCAAGACGGCGCTGGCACTGGACAGCACTTCGGCGGAAGCGTACACCGCCCTGGCCTACGGCAACATGATCTACGCTTGGAACTGGGCGACGGCAGAAGACAACTTCAAGCGCGCCATCGCGGCCGACCCCAACTACGCCACGGGTCATCACTGGTATGGCGACTTCCTCGCCGGACGCGGCCGCCTGGCCGAGAGTCTAGCGCAGATGAGCAGGGCCCATGAGCTGGACCCTCTATCGCTTCAGATTGGCGCCGAGTGGGGATGGGCCTCCTACCTCATGCACCGGAACGACGAGGCGGAGGCCCACATCCGCCAGGCGCTCGCGCTCGACCCGAACTACGCCCAGGCCCACTTCCGCCTCGGCCTGGTCCAGATCCAACAACGCCGCTACCCCGAGGCCATCGCCTCGCTCAAGCGCTCGATCGACCTGGGTGTGTTTTATCCCCAGGGCGCATCGGGACTCGCTTTTGCCTATGGGGTATCCGGTAATAAGGAAGGGGCGATGGAGATCGTGAATGATCTAAAGCGGCGCTCCGGGCGGGAGCTTCTCCCGCCTGTCTCCATCGCGATCGCGTACGCGGGTCTGGGCGATGCGACTCGGGGACTCGAGTGGCTGAATCGGGGCATCGATGAGCGTGACATCTATATCCCCGAGAATTTCTTCGATCCGCTGCTCGATCCACTGCGGAAGGACCCGAGGTTCGAGCAGGTGTTGAAGCGGATGGGCCTTGCACGGTAGAACCCCTACTCAGCCCGAAGCGCATGCGCTCCCAGCCCGCCTTCACCTCGGAAACACGAAGCACACGGAACGCTCCCATGAATCCCCAGGCTCCTACCACAAGTCACTCCTATCTTTTGTGTTGTTGCATCGGGTCCTTGCTGGTGAGGTACGTTCCGTGTCTTTCGTGCTTCCGTGGTGAAGGTGTGGAAGGGGGGGCAGGCAATCGAGTGTGACCGATCGCACCGCGTGCGCCCGGCGAAGCGACGAACGTCCTACGCCGGTGCAGGCTGGATCAGGCCGCAACTGGTATTGTAACCGAAGCTGGAGGATGAACCGATGGACAGCGTCGTGCACTTCGAGATGCCCTACGACAATCGCGAGCGGGTGGCCAAGTTCTATCAGTCGGCCTTTGGCTGGCAGACTCAGATGCTGGGCGAGGACATGGGGAACTACGTTGTGGCTACTACCACCGAGACGGGGGCGGCCGGTCCCACCAAGCCCGGCGCGATCAACGGCGGCTTCTACGGAAGAACCAAAGATAAGCCGCTGCAGTATCCCTCGGTCGTGATCGCGGTGGAAGACGTCAAGCGATCGGCCAAGAAGGTCACCGATGCCGGCGGCAAAGTGCTCGGCGAGCCGTTCGATATCCCGGGCGTGGGCAAGTACGTCTCGTTCCTCGATTCTGAAGGCAACCGGGCGAGCATGCTTCAGCCGCTTCCGCGGGGCGCGAAGTGACGGCCTCCACTCTCACCGAGGCCTGAATTGCCACACAGCAACTGCGCACTGCAACAGCAACTGCGCAGTTGCAGCGCAAGGACGACCCAACTCAGCGCTGAAACCAGAGCTGGATATCGGTCTCACCGTTGGGGCAGAAGTCGTAGTCCACCTTGACAACGGGGGCAATTGCTGCTCGCTGCGCCGCGGGGTACGGTGCCGCTCCGTCGCCGGCACCGGTCCTACTGTCCATCCTGCGCACTGGGGCATATTCCAACCAGCGCCGTCCCAGCGACGGCTGCGGGTACATCCTGTGGGAAGGTCGCGCTGCCATGCTCTCCTCCTCCTCCTCCTCTATCCTCCCCAGCCTTCTGGTCGATGAAGGGGCCAGGCGTCTGGCGCTGGCGCATCTCGAGGCGGCCAACGCCATCCGGAGTCGAGTCAGCCCGTCCACCGATCCAGAGGCGCTCCACGACTACCGGGTGGCACTCCGGCGGCTCCGCAGTTGTCTCCGGGCATACCAAAGGACTCTCCAATCGACCCTCCGCAGACGGAGCTTGCGCCGGCTTCGTCGCCTGGCGCGTGGTACCAACCGGAGTCGCGATCTCGAAGTTCACCTCGCATGGCTGATCCAGCAGCGAGACGAAGCGGGCGAAGCAGAGCGGCCGGGGGTCTCCTGGGTGTTCGAGCGGCTTACTAGGGCGGAGCGCGATGCGAGGGATGAAATGCTTCGGCTGGACCACCGACTCTTCCCGGAGGTTCATGATCGGCTGGCTGCCGAGCTGACCGAGTTTCGCGTTACCATACGCCTGGACGGCGACCTCCGTCGACGGTCGGTTGCCGCGGCGACGGGTGATTTGGCCCGGGAGTTGTCAGAGCGCCTGAAGCAGCGCCTCGTTCGGATCCATGGGTTTTCCAGCGAGCGCGCGATCCATCGCGCCCGGATTGGCGCCAAGCACTTGCGATATCTTATCGAGCCGTTCGCCGGGGCCGTTCCCGACGGCGCTGCCCTCGTCGACCGATTGAAGAAGTTGCAGGATGCCTTCGGCGACGTGCACGATGCGCACGTCTTCCTGGCTGAGCTTCATGAGATGATCCCGGAGGCAGACGGCGCGTCATCCAGCACCGCCAATTTCCTGCCCGGCATCGAGGCATTGATGGTGTCGCTCGTGGCTCGTGGCCGGCAGGCGTTCACCGAGGCCTCCCACGCCTGGCTGGACAATGCCGCCGGGCCCTTCTTCCAGAAGGTCGCTGCGTTAGCCGACGACGTCAGCCATCTCGCTGACCGGAACCAGGAGGTGGAGGGCGCGGTCCTGCTGACCGGCCTCCCGCGGCTGGGTGAGGGCGAGGGATCGGAGCAGGGGGAGCAGATTGTCGCGCTCCATGCGAAACCTGATACCTTGAAGGTCGCCCTGAGATCCTGACATGCGCGGAAACGGATCAGCTATCGAACTTGACGACCCGGAGCGGGCCGCATATCTGCTCCTGGCCGAACGTCGATCGTTGCAAATGATCGCCGGCGGCGCCCACCTCAGCGACATTCTCACTGAGATCTGCAGCGCCATCGATGAACAGGATCCGGCCCTGATGTCGACGGTGCTGCTCATGGCCCCGGACGGAAAACGGCTGTGGCCCGCGGGCGGCCCTGGGGTGCCTCCGGGCTGGTCCCAGCTCATCACGCCGCTCGAGATCGGACGCTTATCCTCACAACTGCGCACTGCAACAGCAACGGCGCACCACGGAGACACGGAGAACCACGAAGGTTGCACGGAAACTGCGACATCACTGCAATATTTTCTTTGATGCTGGGTGGTGGGGCACCCTTCAGTTCCGCAGAAGAATTAGAAGGGCTAACCTGGCATTCCGTGCTGCCTCCGTGTCTTCCGTGTCTCCGTGGTGCGCCGTTGCAATGTGCAGTTGTAGTGTGCGCTTGAGAGGAACATGACCGCGAAACGACATGACCCACGTCCTCGGCATCCATCACGTCACCGCGATCGCGAGTGATCCCCAGCGCAACCTGGACTTCTACACCGGGGTGCTCGGCCTCCGCCTGGTCAAGCGCACCGTCAACTTCGACGATCCGGAGACGTATCACCTTTACTTTGGCGACGACATCGGGAACCCCGGTAGCCTTCTGACTTTCTTCCCCTGGCCCGGAGCCAGACGCGGCCGGCAGGGATCGGGACAGGTCGCGGTCACTTCGTTCGCCGTGCCCCCGGGAGCGCTGGGATTCTGGCTCCAGAGATTGCTGCACCATGGGGTCGCATATGAGGGGCCGGGCAAGCGCCCGTCTGACGCGGGGGAGAGCGAGCGGGTGATCTCATTCAAGGACCAGGACGGGCTCCTGCTCGAGATCGTCGCGCATCCGGGCGCGGAGACGCGGTCAGCCTGGGGAGAGGCACCCGGCATTCCTCGGGAACACGCGATCCATGGCTTTCACCGGGTGACCCTCTGGGTGGAGCGAGGCGAACCCACGGAACGAGTGCTGGTAGACACACTGGGCATGCGCCCCATGGGAGAGGACGGCGCGACCCGCCGCTTTGCCGCCGGCGACGGTGGCCCCGGAATGCTGGTGGATGTCCGAACTGTCGGCGGCTTCCCCGAAGGGGTCGGGAGCGCGGGAACAGTCCACCACGTGGCCTGGCGGGTGGCCGACGACGCTGCCCAGCTCGAGCTGCGCGAGCAAGTCATTGGAGCAGGGCTAGCCCCCACCCCTGTGATCGACCGCCAGTATTTCCACTCGGTCTACTTTCGCGAGCCCGGTGACGTGCTATTCGAGCTCGCGACCGATCCACCGGGCTTTACGGTTGACGAGCCGGTTGAGCGGTTGGGCGAAAGTCTGATGCTGCCTCCCAAGTACGAACCGCTCCGTGCGGAGATAGAGGCCATTCTTCCGGCCATCCATCTGACCGCCACCAAGCCATGAATGGGGATGCACTGGGATTCGTCCATCGCTACGTCCCGGCGGCTGGAGGAGCGGGTGTCGCAAGCGGCGTGACGCTTCTCCTCCTGCACGGCACCGGTGGGGACGAGACCGATCTCATTCCGCTGGGCACGGCTCTGCTTCCCAGTGCCGCGATCCTGAGCCCTCGGGGCAAGGTCCTCGAGCGCAACGCGCCGCGCTTCTTCCGGCGGCTTGCCGAGGGCGTGTTCGACCAGGAGGACCTTGCGCGGCGCACGGAGGAGCTGGCTCAGTTTATCGAAGCGGCCACCAGGGTCTACCAGCTCGATGGGGATAATCTCTATGCGGTTGGGTTTTCGAACGGGGCGAACATCGCCGCGAGCGTGCTCCTGCGACGTCCGGGAGTGCTTGGCGGAGCTGTGCTCTTGAGTCCCATGGTGCCGTTCGAGCCGGATGCGCCGCCCGATCTGACCGGCACCGGCGTGTTTATCGGAGCGGGGCGAACGGATGGGATCGCCACGCCGGATCACGCCGAGCGACTCGCCAGCCTGCTTCGGCAAGCCGGCGCCGACGTGACCCTCCACTGGCATCCCGGCGGCCACACCATCACGAACTCGGAGCTGGAGGCAGCGCGGGGCTGGCTCGCCGCGCGTGTCCGTCTGCCAACTCAGCGTTGATGTTCCCCTCTTAACCCTCCCGTAACAACAGCAACAGCGCAGTGCGCTGTTCCTTCCCGAACAACCCGGACCAGCCTCCTGGTCGCTCGGGAACTCGAGACTCTGGTCCCCTGATTAGGGAAGCAACGGCGTTCAATCGCCGATGCCGCCCGAGGACGACCTTTGAAAGGAGCAGGGCTAATCCAGGGGCTGGAGGGAAGACGAGGTCAGCGGAGGAAACCATGCTGGTCCACAACGGACTCAAACAGCCGGTCGAAAGGCCCAGTGCCTTGCAGCTTGCGATCCGGGAATGGCAGCGGCAGCTGATCGAGATGGCAGACGCGGCCAAGCGACAGGGGTCGGCGGACCGTCAACGCTGCGCTGCTGATTAACTGTTCCGCGGAGGCATCGTCACTCAATATGCCTTGGCCGAAGCGTTCGTGCTCGGCGAACCACGAAACCTGGTGGCGTGATAGGCGGCGCAAAGATGGTTTCTTCGGGAACGGGCGAGACGTCCGGGCCTCGCCTCTCGCTGAGGCGCCGTAACCTGCAGCTGCCCGACCCCTCCGACGCAGAAAGCCAGCCCGACGAGGTTCGTGAGCAACAGGACGAGACCAGGCTGGCGGTCCACATTGTCACCGTCTCGGCCGCCCTGGTCGGTGTCTGCCTCACGGTGATAGGGTTGATCCAGGTCGCCTTGCACCTCCACGCAGGGAACACCCCGGCCGACAACATTCTTGCCGGCGACGCTGTGCTCTTCCTACTCTCCTGCCTGCTCGCCTACGCGAGCCTGCGGTCCCGGACGAAGGCGAGGCGGATGCTGCTCGAGAGAATGGCCGACGCCTGCTTCCTATTCGCGCTTTTCATCATGACCCTGGTCTGCGGCGTCATCGCCTTCGAGCTGTTCTGACCAACCCCCATTCTGGGGAGCAGCCCGGTCCAAGCCCTACCGTCTATTCCCTCGCAATTTCCGGTACCCGTGGGGAATCCCATCGAAGACATCACGTCACGACCACGGCGGTAGCTCGAGAGGAGACACTCGAAGTGATGACGAGCGCGACCCTGGGATTGACGGCGATTACGCTCACGCTTGCTGCGGCCACGCCGGTCGCGACCCCGTCGCATGCCGTAGCCGGCGACCCCCCAGGACGGATTGGTCGGGTGAGCTATCTCAGCGGGGCAGTGTCCTTTCGGGCTGACAGCATCGGTGACTGGAGTGGCGTCCTGCTGAACGATGTGGTCACCACCGGAAACGCGCTGTGGACCGACCGCGGCGCGCGTGCTGAGGTCCACGTCGGATCATCGGCGGTGCGACTGGCCCCACAGACGGAGGCGGACTTCACGGAGGTGAGCGACCACCGAGCCCAGATCCGCCTGACGCAAGGCTCGCTCTATATCCGGGTCCGTCAGGTGGGTGGTGATGAGACCTACGAAGTCGACACGCCGGACGGCGCCATCTCCTTGCTTGAGGCCGGACACTATCGTATTGACGTCTCTGCCGACGAGGCTAGGAGCATCGTGACGGTACGAGACGGTGACGCCGACGTTACCAGCGCCGGCAGTGGGACGGTTCCGCTGCGCACGGGGGAGTCCGTGGCCCTTAGCGACGGGAGCTCCGCGGCGACCACCGTCGCGGTGGACGAATGGGAGACATGGTGCGCGGCGCAGGACCGGAGCGAGAATGCATCGCCTTCGCTCTGGTATATCTCGCCGGGATTCGTCGGGTTCGAGGCGCTGGACGCGTACGGCACCTGGGAGGTGGACGACGCCCTGGGGCCAATCTGGTTTCCGACAGTGGGGATAGGCTGGGCGCCCTACCGGTTCGGCCACTGGTCCTGGGTGGGGCCGTGGGGATGGACCTGGATCGATGATGCCCCGTGGGGGTTCGCGCCATGCCACTACGGCCGGTGGTCTTTCGTGAGGAGCAGGTGGGCGTGGGTGCCGGGAGTGGTTGTACCGGCCCCGGTCTATGCGCCGGCTCTGGTGGCGTTCGTAGGGGGCTCGGGCTTCGACCTGAGCCTCTCGTTCGGCAGCGGAGGTGGGGTAGGGTGGTTCCCGCTCGCTCCGGGTGAGGTCTTCATCCCCGGATATCGCGCAAGTGCGACCTACACCCGGAGCCTCAACCGCACCAGCGTGCAGATCAGAAACATCGATGTCACCAAAGTGGACGTGACCCGGGTCCAATACGCGAACCGCCAGGTACCGGGCGCCGTGACGGCGGTGACGAGAGAGACGTTTGTGAGAGGCGCGCCCGTGGCGAAGACCGCCGTCCGGGTGCCTGCGGGCATGCTGACGCGGGCCACGGTGATCGGTACGACCGCTCCAACGGTCCTAAGGCCGGAGCGCCGCTCGCCCGCCCCTCTCGGCGTCGCCCGGCCTCCGGCGCCCCGGGCTCCGCGCACCACGGCTGGAGCAGTGGACCACTGGGTGGGCCCGACTGACGCGACCCTGCGCCGGCAATGGCAGAACGAGCGAGCTCAGGCGCTAGCTCGGCAGGCTGCGGAACGTGCAGAGCTGGAGCGCCGCGAGCGGGCTGAGCTCAGCACGCCGCCCGCTGGAGTCTCCCTCGACCAATTGCGGCAGCGTCAAGCGCAGGAGCGAGACACGCTCGAGCGCCGCCATGAGTCCGAGAGAGACGCCGTCGATCGCCGGTACCGCACGAGTTCTCACGGGGCATGAGCAGCTCGACGATCCAGGGTGAGAGCGGTGCCCCCTGCGCGGGTCAGCCAGCCGCAACAGGACAGCACCTTTCGAAGGGCATTCTCCTCGGCCTTTCGCAGCGTGGTATTGATCTGCAGGAAGAAATCGGTCGCGGCGCTGCATCGATTGTTTACCGTGCTGCCGACCGACGTCACGCACGGTGCGTGGCCGTCAAGCTGCTCAGTCCTGCCCATCTGCGAGGCGAACCGGACCGTCTCGTCCCCGAGATCAGGCTCACCGCCGGACTGCAACATCCGCACATCCTGCCGATCTATGAATCGGGTGTCCTCGACGGAACTCCCTTCTACGTGATGCCGTACGTGGAAGGAGAATCCTTGCGGCATCGATTGACCAGTGGCCGGCTGCCCGTCCGGGAGGCCCTCCGGATCGCCATTGAGGTCGCCGACGCGCTCCGCTACGCCCATGCCCACGGAGTCGTGCATCGCGACATCAAGCCGGAGAATATCCTGCTCGAGGGTGGGCATGCCGTTATCGCGGATTTCGGCGTAGCAGAGACTATGAGCACGGCCGACGCCGCGTCTGCCGGGAGGCCCCTCATCGTGGGGACGCCTGCCTACATGAGCCCGGAGCAGGCGAGTGGCGACTTGGTGATGGATGGCCGGAGTGACCTCTACGCGCTCGCCTGCATGCTCTACGAGATGCTGGTTGGCGAGCCGCCCTTTCAGGGTCCGACGCCACAGGCGACCATCGCCCGACGGTTTCTCGGCCCGCCCGTCCCCGTGCGCCAGCGCCGCCCGGAGGTCCCCGACGGTATCGCCGCTGTCGTGGAGAAAGCACTGGCGATAGACCCGACCGACAGGTTTCCGAGCGCCGCGGACCTGGCGGATGCACTCATCGACGTCAGACGGAAGAGCGAGGGTGGCGAGCTTGGTGTCTCACGGCGTGGTCAGCGCGGTTTCGTGATCGGGGCGGGATTGGTGTCCCTCGCGGCGGCCGTCGTGCTCGGCAGGGACGCGCCGCTTTGGGGGCCTACGCGGCTCGATCCTCGGCGGGTCGCCATAGCAGCCTTGAGCAACGAGACAGGCGACAGCGCCCTCGCACCGCTCGGTCGGATGGTAGCTTCCTGGATCACTGACAGCCTGGCTCGCACGGCTGGAATCGAGGAGGTGACGTCCGCCACCATCGTTCCCGCCCAACATGACCAGCATCTCGCCCAGAGTGATGCCGACGATCCCGCCCGCTTGCAGCAGTTCGCTGACGAGACCCGTGCCGGCACGCTGATCTCGGGGTCCTACTATCGCGGAGCGTCCGGCGCGGTGGAATTCCACGTCGAGATCACGGACGCGAATTCCGGCGACCTCCTTCGCGCCATCGGTCCGATCACCAGTGGGCCGGAGCCCGAGCGCACGGCCACGGACCTCGGTCGCGTCGTGGCTGCCACCGTCGATACGCTAGTCGTCCGTAAGCCGTGAGGCCTCAGTCGGACGAGCTGGCGCAACGCATTCGACGCGTCCGCCTGTTAGTCGAGGTGAATCAGACCGCGGGCGAGTGCTACCGTGACCGCCTCGGTGCGGTCGGCGACACCCAGTTTGGCGAAGATGTTCTTGAGATGAATCTTGACCGTCTCGTCCATGCGCCCGATGACCTGGGCCACTTCCTTGTTGCTCAATCCTGTAGCCACCAGCCGCATGACCTCGCGCTCGCGCTCGGTCAGGTCACTTCGCTCGGGGAACTCGGCGAGCCGGCTCGCAACTGGAGCCGGAATCACGCGCTGGCCCCATAATACGCTGCGGATGGCCGTGATGGCGTCGCTGAGGAGCATGTCCTTCAGCAAATAGCCCCGTGCCCCGGCGCCGAGCGCGCGCCGGATGTCCGCGTCGCCCTCGTAGGTGGTGAGCGCCAGGATTCGCGCCCCGGGAAACTCGCCCGTAATCCTGCGAATAGCCTCCACGCCATCCATCTGCGGCATCCGCAGATCCATGAGCACAACGTCCGGCTGGTGCTCCCGGTACAGAGCGACGGCGCGCTCGCCGTTCTCCGCCTCCGCGACGAGCTGGAGGTCCGGCTCTTCCTTGATGACGGCGGCCAAGCCGGTCCGAACGACGGGGTGATCGTCGGCTACGAGGACACGGATCCGTTCATCAGTGCCGCTCGCGGGTTCGCCGACGCCCATCTGTCGACCCTGTCGGAACATGCTCCAAGAAACCGCCGAGAGAAGCTCGGGGCAATTCCCCGTTCGGGGGGTCCTTGCCGGTTGCGTCTGCCGATGGGCTCGGCGCGGCCGCGGGGGCTGGACGCCATCCTGACGGGCTGCAACCTTCCAGTGGGGCACCAATCAGCCGACCCACTTCTCGATGATGCAGAACCGGACCCGCAGATTCTGGCTTTCCGCGGCGCAATCGTTGCTCGGCAGCGCCGGCGTGGCGTTGCTGACCTACGTCTGCTACCGGCTCGGGCTCGATCTAGCGACAACCTCGCTGTTGGACCTCATCGCCGTCGTGCTGCTGTCTCTCACCGGGACGTTCGGCTCAGCCGCGGTTGTAGCCATCAGTGCCGCCCTGTCCTTGAATTACCTCTTAGTCCCACCGCGCTTGTCGTTGTGGCCGGAGGCCTCGTTCGATTTCGTGGCCGTGGCGGCCTTCCTGATCACCGCGCTGGTCATCAGCCGGCTGCTGTCCAAAGCGCGCCAGTCACTGCACGAGGCCCAGGCCGCGCGCGATCAGCTTCGGCTCGCCGTGGATGCGGTTCCCGCCCTTGTCTGGACGGCCCGGCCGGACGGCTCCAGTGAGTTCAGCAACCAGCGGTGGCTGGAGTATACCGGTCTTTCCCGCGAGCAGGCGCAGGACTGGGGCTACACCTCCGCAATGCACGCTGAGGACTATGAGCGGCTGCTCCGCAAATGGACCGCCAACTTCGCCAGTGGGGAGCCGATCGAGGATGAAGCCCGCATGCGGCGCGCTGACGGGGAGTACCGCTGGTTTCTCCATCGCGCCGTACCGCTGCGCGACGAGCAAGGCGAGATCGTCAGATGGTACGGGACCAGTACCGACATCGAGGATCGAAAGCGGGCGGAAGAGGTGCTGCGCGAGCAGGCACAACTCCTCGACCTGACCCACGACACGGTCTTCGTCCGTGACATGAACGATATCACCACCTACTGGAATCGCGGCGCGGAGGAGCTGTACGGCTGGGGCCGAGAGGAGGCGGTCGGCAAGGTCAGCCACCAACTCATGCAGACCATCTTCCCAGCCCCGCTGGAAGAGATCACGGCCACCTTGCACCGCACCGGCCGCTGGGAAGGGGAGCTGGTGCATACCAGGCGGGATGGAACGCAGGTCACTGTGGCGAGCCGGTGGTCCCTGCAGCGGGACGAGCGGGGGCAGCCAGTGGCGACCCTGGAAACCAACAACGACATCACCGCCCGCAAGCAGACCGAGAATGCACTGCGGCGGAGTGAGGCCTACCTGGCCGAAGCGCAGCGACTGAGCCGTACCGGGAGCTTCGGCTGGAACGTGGCCGGCGGAGAGCTGATCTGGTCGGACGAAACGTTTCGGATCTTCGAGTACGACCCGGCCACCACGACGCCCACAGTCGAGCTGGGGCTTCGGAGGATCCACCCGGAGGATCTCCCGTCCACCCGCCAGCTCATGGAGCGCGTCGCCCGCGAAGGCAAGGATTGGGAATCCGAGCGCCGCCTGCTTATGCCGGACGGCTCCGTCAAGTACGTCCACACCCTGGCCCGGGCCATGCGAGACGAGCTCGGCAGGCTCGAGTTCGTGGGTGCGCTGATGGACGTGACCGCGGCCAGGCAGGCGGAGGCGGAGCTGCGCCGCAGCGAGGCGTACCTGGCCGAGGCCCAGCGGTTGAGTCACACCGGCAGTTGGGCGGTGAATCTTCAGCGCCCTGAAGAACGCTACTGGTCGGCCGAAACGTATCGCATTTTCGGCCTGGACCCCACGACTGCGCCGCCATCTCCGGTGATAGGACCAGCTCCCCCTCCGTGGGTACACCCGGAGGATTGGCCGAAGGTGCAGCGAGCGGCCGAGGCGGCGATACGGGAGAAGACCAACTTCGAGGTGCACTACCGGGCGGTGCTTCCGGGTGGATCCACCCGCTATCTCTACGTTATCGGCCATCCGGTGGTCAACGCGGCAGGGGAAGTCGTCGAACTCGTCGGCACGCTGATGGACCTGACCGAGCGCAGGCGCGCTGAGCGGGCCTTGCGCCGGGCGCGGGAGCGCGCCCTCAAGGTTCGTTTCGCTGCGGTGCTCGACGAACGGACCCGGCTCGCTCGCGAGATCCACGACACCTTGCTTCAAGGCTTCACCGGGGTGGCGTTGCAGCTGGTGGCCGTGACCAATCGGCTGACCGGGCCTCCCGAGATTGCCGTGGCCCTCCACGATGTGGTTTCCCTGGCACAGAAGACACTTCAGGACGCCCGCCGCGCGGTGTGGGATCTACGGACCCCGTCGCTCGGGGGCGGCGACTTCCCCACGGCGCTGCGGGCTGTGGCGGAGGACTGCGTCCGCGGCACGGGACTCGCCCTCGAGTACAGCGTGGAGGGCGCACCCAGGCCGCTCGATCCGGACGTCGAGGCGGCGGCAAGCCGGGTGGCACAGGAGGCCATCACCAACGTCGTGAAGCATGCGGCCGCGTCTACTGTGGGGGTGAGACTGTCCTTCGAGCAGAGGGGAGTGCGGCTGTCCGTCACCGATGATGGTCGTGGGTTCGCGGTCGACCCGGACTTCCAGGCCTATGGCGGCCACTGGGGGTTGCTCGGGATGCACGAGCGCGCGACGCAGATCCAGGGCAAGCTCAGGGTACGGAGCGCCGCGGAGCAGGGCACCGAAGTCGTCCTTCTGGTTCCGTACCACGCCCGGCGACGAGAGCTTACCCCCACCGCGGGAACCCCATAGCGCCCCGATTCCATACCAGTTCGGGGGCCCGAGCCTTCGGCACCTCAGCGGCCGGCGGGAGGTCCTCGCCCTTCTGTGGCAGTCGACTCTTGCTTCAGCGCCGGATGGCCTGGGTGAATCGTGCCATCGGCGCGGCCGTTCACGTACTGATAGATGCTCTTGAGCTTGTCCATGCCAAGTCCGAGGGCACACCAGGAAGGCATCCCCTTGCCCGGCACGCCGGCGCACGCAATCGCCAGGAACGCCGCCTCGGTGCGAATCGGGCCCTCCTTGCCCAGCGCCTGAACGAGTGAAGGGGCGAACGATGAGCCTTCGGCATTCTCGCCATGGCATCGAGAGCAGTTGATCTCGAACTGCTCCCAGCCCTGGTAGGCGGCGGGTGCGAGCGTGTCACGAGGGGCGGGGTGATACTTGGCGAACCAGGATGTGCCGGTCGCCTGACCGGTATGATTCGATCTGGAAGCCTGCGCGTGGGCCTGCCGTACGGCGCCCAGCGCGAGGAGGAGTGCGGTGACCGCCTGGACACCGCCTCGCGTCAAGCGTCGAGCCCGCCTGTACATCATCATGCGCACCGATCCCTCCGCCGTTCGGTCAGCAGCTCCTCCACCAGGTCGACGAGCGCAGTCATCGAAAACGGTTTCTGCAGGCCCACCACGTCGTGGGGCGGGTCTGCGGACATATAGACGACCGGAATCGGCGACTGCCGGCCGGCGATCCGCCGGCCGAGCTCGAGGCCATCGAGCCGGGGCATCCTGATGTCGGTGAGTACGAGATCGATGGCGCCCCCGTTGCGATCGAGCAGCTCCAGCGCCTCCACTCCGTCACCTGCTCCGACCACCGTGTAGCCCGCGCTCTCGAGCGCGCGTGCGACGAAGAGCTGCACCGTGCTCTCATCGTCCACCACCAGAACACAGGATTCCTCGGCTCCGCTGCCAAGGGACGCAACCACGAGGGCCTCGCTTGTACCTCCCAACCGGCCTACGTTAGCCTGCCGCATCTTCCACCCCTTTCCAGCTCGACTTGTCTCGGGACCGCCGCCGAACGGCGTCGGTGCGGCAGCTCCTGCCATCACCCGGCCCGCATGCCGGTGCTGCCAAGTTGCCGAGCGGAGAGTTGTGGCGCTTGAATGCCAGTGATCCCCCGATTGGGGGAATCATGCGGCTGCGGCTTCGCGCCGCCGCGGTTGCCACCCCACGACCAACTCAGAAGACTTCCCTGTTCCCCAACTCGGGGAACAACGGAGTACAAGCATCGGGCTCTGGATGAGCCAATTTGGAGTGTCCGTGAGCCGAGAATGTGGGCCACTCACCCAGGCGATAGGAGCAAGGCAAGTGAGCACGAAGATGTCTTCCGCTCGGACCCTGCGGCGTTGCTGCTGTTTCCGGTCACGCCCCTTGTCGTCTCGACGCAGCCCCGTGCTTCCGGCTTTCCGGAAACCGACCTCCCGTTCACCCATTCGCCGACTGTGGTCATCGTGGCGAACGGCGGCGGCAGCTCGGCGGTCGCCGTCCCTGTTGTGCAGGAAACGATCGCCAAGATCGTGAGCACGCGACTGAGCGCACCGTGCGAGTGCGACCCTCCTTTGAGGGCCGGGGGCATGCGCCTGTCGATCAGCGATTGCGGTCTCCGCCTGGTCGCGCTCTTCAAGTTCACCAAGGCGGTGGCGCTGGTGGCGGCCGGCCTCGGCACTCTCCGCTTGCTCGACCCCGACTTCGCCGTGCGGGCAGAGAGTTGGAGCGCTGCGCTCGCGACCGGCTCCGGTTGCCGGATGCTCGCGCACGTTCTGGCCAGGGTTGTCGGGCTGCCGCCGGGTCGGCTCGAGCTCCTCGGGATCGGAGCGCTTCTCTCTACGCAGCCCTGTTCGCTACCGAAGGCGCCGGCCTATGGCTCGGGCGGCGCTGGGCGGAGTACCTGACCCTGGTGGCACGGCGTCGTTCGTGCCGCTCGAGGTCATCGAGGTCGGCAGGCAGCCGAGCGCTCCAGCGATAGCGACCTTGTCCTGAACCTCGCCGTGGTGGCGTACCTCGGGCGCCGGATCCGCCGCTCCGGCGTCAGTGGTAGACGAAGATGCCCACCATCACCGGGTTGGCTGGGGTCTCCGACGAGGTCATCATCCGGCGGCTAGGCGGCGCTTCGCTCCTCGTATAGCCCACCAGCGCTCGCGCAGCCAACGCGGCAGGGCGTCGAAGTAGGTGTAGAAGACGGGGGTCACGTACAGCGTCACCAGCTGCGAGAACGCCAGTCCGCCCACGACCGCCCGAAATGATGGCCTCCCGGCAGCGCGACCCGCCGAGCGAGCTCGGGGGGCAGATCGGGGCAGGCGGAATCGGTCTCGTCGCTCCCCTAGACGCAGAGGAGCCGGAAGCGCCGGAGCCGGCGAATCTCCGACCGTCGGGCGGCCGCCTGACTCCCATCCGGTCAGCAGATCGCTGAAGTGGAACTCGAAGCCGGCCAGATGAGAGGGGCCGACCAGGGCCACCAGCGACACACTGCGCTGAAGATCCGGGGGCAGGCGGGTGAGTAGAACGGCAGCACCTCCGCGCCGCGGGAGTAGCCCACGAGGAGGACACGGGACGCGCTCGACCACCGGGAGATCGCGCACGGTGGGCGACGCGGCCGGGGCCAGCGCCGCGCTGCGGCAGTACGATGTCCGGCCCGACAGGTGCGGACAGAAGCCCAGACCGAGTGCGCCCCAGAAGGTGCCGGGCGCTGCCTCCGCCAGCGCGAGGTAGGCGAGGGTCGCGCCGGAAGGGTTAGCCCGCGAGGAGCGGCGGGATGTAGACCGGGAAGCCCAGCCGGTGCTGGAGCCACTGGCTGAGCGCCTCGAGATCGCGCGCCGGATAGGTGCAGTCCCTCGTCGCGCCGCCGATATAGCTGCGGATGTCGAAGCCCACGACCAGCGCGTCGCGGCCCGCCAGGGCCTCGGCCATGCGCACCACACCGTGATTCCAGCCGCCGTCACCGGAGACGAAGAGCACGACCCGGGACGGGTGCGCCCGCGCGCGGTAGAGCACTACCGACCCGAAGTGACCGTACTGAAGCGTGTCCACCTGAAGTGGCGCGCTCAGAACGTCGGCCCGCGCCACGGGCACGCCGAAACAGGCCATCACAAGCGCCAGACACGCTCCCACGCGTCGCGTCCGGGTCCTCACTTCATCACCACCCCGCGGATCCCGCCGCCGATGAGCGCGGCGACGTTGGCCAGAATGCGCGGAAACGCGAGGCCGCCGGGAGAAGCCAGGTACCGCGGCTCCCAGATCGGATCGAACTTCTGCTTGTACTCGCGCAAGCCCTGGAAGTTGTAGAAGTGCTCGCCGTAGCGATACATGAACGCGCCCGCCCGGCTCCAGAGCGGTGCCAGCACGCGGCTCCCCAGGCCGGAGAGCGGCGCCATGCCGAGCCGGAAGTGTCTGTAGCCTTGCTCCCGGCCCCAGAGCATGAGCTCGGTGAAGATGAACTGCATCACGCCGCCGGGCGCCTCGGGCAGATGCCGCATCAGGTCCACCGAGAGCTCGGTCTTCCGCGCGGTGGTCCACACCGTGGCGAACGCCACGATCCGGCCCCCCTCCCGCACCAGCGCGGTCGGAAAGCGTGCGACGTACGCACGGTCGAAGCGCCCCAGGGAGAATCCCTTCTCCCGCGTGCTCTTCTCCCGGAGCCAGGCCTCGGAGACCGCGCGGAGCTCGGGCATGAGCGGCGGTACCTGCTCGGCCGGGACCACCTCGAAGGTGACGCCCGACCGCTCCATCTGACGCTGGGTCCGGCGAAGCGCGCGGCGATTGCTCCCGTCGAGCGAGAACGACTCGAGCGGCACGCGGGCGTCTTCTCCCAGCTTCATCAGCGTGAGCCCCAAATCGATGTAGAGCGGCAGCCGCTCCACTCCGACCTCGTAGAAGACGGTCCAGCCGCCATGCCGGTCGGCCAGCTCGCGAAAGCGCCACGCGAGTTCCTCCTGGTCGCTCTCGCCGCCGATCGGATCGCCCAACACCACCCAGCTCCGCCCGGAGACGCCGTACATCAGCAGCCCGCGGCCGCTCGAGCTGTAGAGAAGCGCCTTGTCGCCCAGCAGGGCGACGTTCACTGAGGAGTTGGGCGATGACGCCAGGATCGGGTCGGCGCGCTCGAGCTCGGCCTCGTCGGGGAGCCGCACGTCCGGCGGGGTATGGCGCAGGAGCCGCATCAGCCCAAGCACGAGCAGGAGCCCCACCGCGCCGACGGTGGCGCGCAGGAACCGGGGCGCGTCGGCGCGGAGGGCGAAATGCCACCAAAGGTCATTCTCATAGGGTACGTGCTTGTGGGCGAACAACCCGAGCCAGATCGAGGCGCCGACCACCGCGAGCGTCGCCACCACCCAGCCCGGCTCGAGCGGCTCGGCCAGGAGCGCCGCCTGGCGGTAGAAGTGCCGCCGCGCCGGGATCAGCGCGCCGAGCACGAGGAGGAGCGCGGAGGCCTCCTCCCAGTCGGCGCCCTTGAGGAGCGACGCGCCGACGCCCACCGTCAGCGCGACGAGCGTAAGCCCATAGGCGGCGTCGAGCCGGTGCCAGAGTCCCCAGGCCAGCACGAGCAGCGCCGCGCCGGCGAGGCTGCCGGCAAAGTGACTCAGCTCGATCACGCCGAGGGGCAGGATGGTGCCCAGCCACGCGAGGCGACCGCGCAGGGCGGGCGTGGCGCCCGACAAGAGCAGGATGACGCCGGTGAGGAACACCGCGCCCGAGAGCACCTGCGGCAGGAGAGGCGGAGCCCAGCCGCCGACCGTACGCACGACCCCTGCTGCCCGCGCGCCATAGGGGCGCAGCTCGTGTACGGCCAGGCTCACGACGGCGGCGGCGAAGGGGAGCAGGTAGTGCACGCCCCGGTAGGCGATGAGCGCGCCGAGCAGCGCCGTAGGGGCGACGTACGGCTTGAGCAGGACCACGAGGACTGACTCGAATACCCCCAGGCCGCCAGGCACGTGGCTCACCAGGCCGGCGAACTGCGCGACCAGGTAGATGGCGAGAAAGGTCAGGAAGCCGAGGCCGTGGCCCTGCGGGAGCAGCACGTAGAGGGCGGCGCCGGCCAGGCCCCAGTCAAGCGCGGGCACGACCAGCTGGGCCACGATGAGCCTGGGCGTCGGGACCGGAATCGTCCAGCCGAAGACGGCCACGGGCCGCCGGCGCACCAGGCTCCAGGCCACGTAGCCGGCCACGAGGGCAAGCGCCGCAAGGCCGACCGGACGCAGGACGCCAAGCGCCGGGCCGGGAACGCCGGCGCGCGCGAGTGACAGGACGATGCCGCCCGCCACCAGCATGCCGAACACGAAGCTGAACGCGAGGAAGCCGACGGCGCTCGCGATCTCGACGCTGGAGAGGCCCCAGGACGACCACAGCCGGTACCTCACCGAGCTCCCCGTGAGCAGCGGGAAGCCCAACGTCTGGCTGAACGCGTAGGCGATGAAGGATCCGAGGGCAGTGCGCCGGAGCGGCAGCGGATGCCGCGCATAGCTCAGCGCCATCGCGTCGTATCCGACCAGCACGGCGTACGCGAGCGCGGTGAGCCCTGCCGCCCGGAAGACCTGCGGACCGCGGATCGCCTCGACCATCCGGGCGATGTGTCGGTAGCTGTACTCGGCGATCTCGCGGTGCAGCACAGCGAGGGCCAGGACGAAGAGCGCGACCGGCACGTACGGGCCGACCGTCCGAGCCAGCTTCGCGCCGGCGCCGTTGGCGAAGGAGCGTCGCTCGGTCACTGCTGCCTCGGACGGACTCACCTCCGCGGCGCCCGGAATCACAGCCGCCAGAGCTGCCTGCGCACGCATCACTGATCCATCTCCGAAGACTCCCGCGTTGAGCGCGAGGCGTGGAGTGCCTGCCGAGTCGGGCACCCACCTCACGCCGGATCTTACGCCGCACAAGGTGCCCTGTCGCGGGTGCCAATGCTTGGATTTCGATGATCCCCTGATCGGGGGATCACGACGGTGCAATCCATCCGCTCGGGATCACACGACGTTGGGGCACGTTTGCGGCGACGCTGGAGCGCCGCCGTGTACCCACGGGAGAGACTCATGTTGTCGAGACCGACCACAATTCCGACCCTGCGTCGATCGTTGGTTTGGAGCGTCACCTCGCGCCTGCTCATTCTCACCATGGTGCCGCTCGGCCTAGCGCCGGGCGTGCACGCCCAGCAGATCAGGTCCCACACGCTAGTGTATGCGGTGTACGAGGGCGAGCAGACCGCTGGCGAGGTGCTGTCGAGCCTGCGGAAGACGCAGCATGCCGCGGGCGAGCAGATCGAGTCTTATGCCGTGGTTTCCAAGGGCCCGGATGGCAAGATCACCGTCCACGAGCGTCCGACCACGCCCAGCCCTGCGATCGACGTGATGCTCGGCAGCCTGGACGAGCCCTCCCGGAACGCAGGTGCCAGTCCCATCAGCACGGATGTGGTCGACAGCCTTCGGGTGTCGCTCACGCCTGTCAGTTCCGCCGTGATCGCCGTGATGAACGACCGCTGGGCGCGGAACGTCGAGCGGGACCTCAAGGCGGCACGGGCCCGAGCGATCATGGCATCGGTAATCAACCGTCAAACGGAGGATGGCACGCGATGACATCCACTCGGTAGGAACGGGCTCCCGAAGCGCTGTCGGCCACCGATGCAGTAGTCGCCGTCTTCCCGAGCCATGCGGCTCTAGAGCAGGCGATCCAGGAACTGCAGCGCTCCGGCTTCGACATGACAAAGCTCTCGATCGTCGGCAAGGACTACTACACGGACCAGCAGGTCGTCGGCTATTACAACGCGGGCGACCGGATGAAGTACTGGGGCACGATGGGGGCGTTCTGGGGCGGCTTGTGGGGCCTGCTGATCGGGGCCGCGTTCTTCTGGGTTCCCGGTGTCGGACCGCTGCTCGTTGCGGGGCCGGTGGCCGCCTGGATCCTCAGCGCGCTGGAAGGTGCGGTGGTGGTCGGCGGCTTGAGCGCGCTCGGCGCCGGCCTCTACAGCATGGGCATTCCCAAGGACAGCATCGTGCGGTACGAGACTGCGATCAAGGCGGGCAAGTACCTCCTCATCTGCCACGGTAACGCCGCGGAAGTCGCACGGGCACGGGAGATCCTCGACGCGACCAAGCCTGAAGAACTGACCGACCACATGCTGGACCCGGTCGGGCAGCCGCTCACCTGACTCGAATGGAGCACATCATGCGAAAGACGAAGCTGACGGGCCGAGCCGCGAGAGCATCCCTGGCGGCGCTGGCTGCATTTCAACTGGTTGCCGTCGGTGGGGTCGCGGCCGCCGTCCCGCCGGACCACGAGCTCGCCCTGATCGTTCCGCCCGGCACCGACATCCCGGTGACGCTTGACGAGAACGTGACGATCAAGCGCGATGCGATCGGCAACACCTATTCGGCGCACGTCACGCGCAACGTGATGATAGATGGCGCCCTGGCGATTCCCAGGGGCACGCCGGCCCAAGTGGCGCTGGTCGAGAACGACGAGCATCTGAACGCGGCGTCGTTCCGATTGATCAGTCTCTCGATTGATGGACGCATGCGTCCGGTGCGGACCGACGTGGCTCGGAGGGACGCGAACCATGCGGGGCTCAACACCGGGCAGAAGACCGGCATCGGCGCGGTCGCAGGCGGCCTCCTCGGATTGGTCACCGGCGGCGGCCACGGGCTCCTGCGCGGGGCCGCGGTGGGAGCCGGCGGCGGACTGGCCTGGGGACTCCTGGACCACGGTACCCAGCAGGTCGAGCACGACACGCCGCTGCTGTTCTCGCTGCGCGACGGCATCCAAGTGGAATAGCGAGGGGCGTTTCAGCAGGAGTGCAGTGGATGGGAAGCGATGCCGGTCAACAACCCTCCGGGGCCACCGAAAGGATCGACGCGGCCGTGGCCAAGCTGTTCAACAAGTATCCCGCGCAAGCCTCCGCGTGAGCCGAGTCGAACCGGAGGTGACGGAGCAGGCTGTCGAAGCTCGTCGCTCGCTGCGGCCCGCTAATGATCCAGGGCCGCGAGCCATGTCGGGGTTTCGCGACCACCTGTTCGAGAAGCAGTAGACCTCAATCGGAGAAACGAAGCTCATGATAGGCACCATGCAAGGACTCACGCTGATGACACTGGCGCTGGCAGGAGGCTCGGCCCTACATCACAAGCAACCCGCCGGCTCGTCGGCCGGCGTCCTCCACTCGATCGCAGCCGACACCACCCGGAAGCACGGGGGCGGGAAGCATGGCGGTGGCCACAAACACCTCTCGTTCGATGCGGCGACGAACACGGTCACGCTCAAGCTCGTGGCAGGACGGCCGCGTGGGACGAGCCGGCTCAACTTCAATGGCTACTCGAACGGCAAGGCGACGCTGGTCGTGCCTCCGAAGAGCCATGTCGTGCTGAAGTTCGTGAACGAGGACAGCGTTCCCCACAGCGCCGCGATCATCGACGACCGAGACCCGCTGCCGCCGGCCACCGTGGACCGGCCCGCGCTCCCACAGGCTGCCACGAAGGACCTGACGCAAGGTCTGCCGGCCCATGCCACCGATGTCGTGCGCTTCACCGCGCCCGCGAGCGGCAGCTACCGCGTCGTCAGCGGGGTGCCGGGCCAGGGTCGCGCAGGCATGTGGATTCGCTTCAAGGTCGACCCGAGCGTCAAGGCACCCGCCTGGCTGAAGAGCAAGTGATTCGACCAGGACGCCGCGCGGTGCGTTCAGGCGGGCTTCGGAGAGAGGGCCCTCTGGCGCACTGCACGCTGCGGCTCCTGCTGTCGGGTTCGGCGACCCCGCACGGGGAGCGATACAACATCATCGTTCCACCCCGGGATCTGGTCCATCGCCTCTCGCTCCTCTTCCGGCGCCGTATCTGTCCCGTCCCAGACACACATAACTGCTCCTCCAGCCGTCTCGGGTCCATCGTGCTCTGTCCGCTTCGCCAAGGTGGCGCGCTGCGGATCGCCGGCTATTGCATGCCGGGACTCCCCCGATTGGGACAAGCCCAGGCACCTCCCCCGGCCGGGGGAGCACCAAGGTTCAAGAGTCGAGAGTTCGGATAAGGCAACTTGGGGGGCATCTCCGGAGGCCGGCCCCCGGCTCTCCGGTGGAGCCATGCCTCGAATTCTTCGGGAGAAGTTCCTCATGCTCAGCGTCCGACACTCGTTCTCACTGATGCTCTTCACGGCGCTCCTCGTGGCTGGGGTCTCGGCTCCTGCCGCTGCTGGAGAGCCTCCTGCCCGCATCGGCCGCGTGAGCTACCTCGATGGATCGGTGTCGTTCCGAGCCGGCAGCGACGAGGACTGGCTTGCGGCCCCTCTCAACTATCCGGTCACCACAGGCGACGACTTCTGGACGGCGAGCGACGCACGGGCGGAGGTCCACGTCGGGTCCTCGGCCGTCCGTCTGGCCTCGCAGACCCTCGTGGACCTCGTGGAGGTGAGCGACCACAGGACCCTGATCCGTCTTGCGCAAGGCTCGCTGTACCTCCGGCTCCGACCGCTCGAGAGTGGGGACACCTACGAGGTCGACACCCCTCAGGGCACGCTCTCACTGGGCGAGGCCGGCCACTATCGCGTCGACGTCACTCCGGACGGTGCACGGAGCACGCTCACCGTGCGGGACGGGGACGCGGAGGTCATTACCGGGGGCGGCACCAGGGTGTCGGTGCGCCCCGGTCAATCGGTCGCGCTCACCGGGCCGAGCTCCGCGACCGTGGTGTCCCTCGCGTCGGTCGACGACTGGGAGCGCTGGTGTGACGAGCGTGACCAGGCCGAGGACGGGTCGATGTCGCTGCGCTATCTGTCACCGGTGTACGTCGGATTCGAAGCCCTGGACGATTTCGGCACATGGGAGATCGATGCCGATTTCGGGCCCGTGTGGGTGCCGACGGTTGCCGCCAGCTGGGCTCCCTATCGGATGGGGCACTGGTCGTGGGAGGACTCGTGGGGCTGGACGTGGATTGACGAGGAGCCCTGGGGCTTCGCGCCCTTCCATTACGGGCGGTGGACGTTTCTCCGGAACCGCTGGGCGTGGGTGCCCGGCGAGATCGTGGCGGCTCCGGTCTACGCGCCGGCGTTGGTCGCGTTCGTGGGCGGCTCGGGATTCGACCTGTCGCTGTCTCTTGGCGCGGGGGGTGCGGTGGGGTGGTTCCCGCTGGCGCCGGGCGAGCCCTACGTCCCGGCCTATCGGGTGAGCCAGACGTACATCCGGAACATCAACGTCGCCAGCGTGAAGGTGACGGAGATCGACGTCGCCCACTTGGACGTCGCGAAGCTGAGATACGCCAATCGCGCTGTGCCGGGCGCCGTGACCGCTGTGCCAAGACCGGCGTTTCTCGCCGGTGCCGAGGTTTCCAGGGCCGCTGTTCGCGTCCCGCCGAGCGCGCTCACCAGGGCGACGGTGATCGGCACGACGGCGCCGTTCGCCAGGGCCGAGCGGCCAGCCGTTCATGCTGCCGGCCGTGCTGTCGCACGGCCCCCGGTCGGGGCCGTCAGCCGGCCGGTGGTATCGAGGCCGGCCCAGCCGCCAGCAGGGGCGGTCTCCCGCGCCAAGTCCCCGAAGGTGAGCGCGGTGCCCACGTGGAACGGAGCGACCGACCCAGCGCTGCGGCGGCAATGGCAGGCCGAGCGCGAGCAAGCCCTGGCCCGTCAGGCCGCCGAGCGTGTAGACCTCGAGCGACGGCAGCAGGCGGAGCTGAGCGCCCCACCGGCGGGAGTGTCGGCGGACGATCTGCAGCAGCGCCAGCTCCAGGAGCGGGAGGCGATGGCTCGGCGTCACCAAGCGGAAACGGACGACATCGACCGCCGCTATCGCGGGAGGCAAGGATGAGCTCGTGGCGCCATGTACTCACCGTGGCCGTTCTGACCGGCGCGCTGGCCAGCGCACGTCCCGCGCTCGCGCAGACGAGCTCGGCGCCGGACTCCCCGGGCATCGCCGGCCTGCCCATCGTGGAGAACCCGGTCTCCGGACCGTCAGGGCCCGTGCTGGCCGTGATCCTCACCGGCGACGGCGGCTGGGCAGCAGGGGACAAGCAGATGGCCGCGGCGCTGGCGCAGAGGGGAATTCCGGTGGTCGGCTTCGACACGCCGTCGTATCTTCGCACGGCGAGGACGCCCGACGGAGTCGCGAGCGACGTCGGGCGGCTGCTCGAGCACTACCTGGAGGCCTGGCACAAGCAGCAGGTCATGGTGATCGGGTACTCGCACGGGGCCGACCTGGCCCCATTCATCGTCTCCCGCTTGGACGGCGAGTTGCGGAACCGCATCCTCCTGCTTGCGCTGCTCGGACTCGAGGACCACGCGACCTTCCGATTCCATGTGATGGATCTCATCTCCGACGCCGGTCACCAGGGAGATCTCCCCGTGCTTCCGGAGGTCGAGAAACTGCGTGGGCTGCCGATCCTCTGCGTGCGGGGAGCCGAGGAGAGCACCTCGCTGTGTGCCTCACTGGATTCTTCGTTGGCTCACGTCGAAACGCGAGCCGGCGGCCACCGGATCACCGGCAGCGAGGGAGCGGACGTGGTCGACATGTTGCTGGCGGCCGCACCCGGCGAGAGCCGCCGTGGCCTCTGAGCCGCCGACTCGCCCCCGGGCGACGCGAGGTAACCCAGGTAAACGCGCTCCGCCGGGGGCTCCGACTTGCCGAGCTGCGCTAACAGGCCGGGACCTCGAGCTATCTCGATCTCCTCGATGCGCAACGAAGCTGTTCAGCGCCGAACTGTCGCTCGCACAGGTGCAGGTCAGCAGGCCATGGCCGCCGTCACGCTGTACCCCGGGCTGGGCGGCGGATGGCTGGACGCCGGGGCCGACGTCACGGAAGGAACCGTAATGGACGCGGACCAGCGGGTTCCGGCGCAGGCGCCGCTTCGAACGTGAACCCATGCAGTTGCGCCAGGGCCCGGAGCTCCGACAGGAACAAGTCGCGGGGCGTTCGCTTCCTGCGACGGACCGAGTAAAACAGAGCCACCAGCCCGTTGGTCTCCCGCGTCACTCCCTCGAGCCGCCAGTCCTTCGCGCCCCGCTCGAAGAATTTCTCGACGCTCGCACGTGCCGGCTCGGGATCGCTCGCCCTGATCACGATGGACTGGGTGCGGCCGGAGCCGGTTCGCATCGGGTCCTCCGACTGCGCTTGTGCCAGTCCCGGATTGCCGCCGTCGCCCCGTGCGGGGGCGGTCAGGTCGTCCTGATGATGGTGATGGTGACCATGAGCCGGATGGCGCGCGTTGCCGGTGACCCGAAACGGGCTCTTCGAGAGCAGGAGCACCACGACGGAGAAGATCGTGCTGATGGCGAGCGCGATGTCCAACGCCTGCCCGCCGGCGGCCAGTCCGATCGCAACCGCCACGAAGACATACACGGCGTCGTTGGTGTCCTTGAGTGAGTTCCGAAAGCGGACGGCCATCGCAACACCCGCCAGGCTGAAGGCCATCGCCAGGCTTCCCTGGATCACGATCAGAATGCCGGCAATGGTCGGCGCCAGAATGATGCTGCTGTGAATGACGCTGGGATCGTACTCGTGGGCCGGCTTGGTCCGCATGTAGACCAGCGCGATCGGCAGCGTGAGGAGCACGGCGCCGGCCATCGCCAGCACGGTCGCGAAGATCGCGCCCCACTGCCATTCCACGACGGGCTCCAGCTCCCCGATCTGTCGCGTCATACGCAGCGGAGGTGCCCGCGGCTTGTGTGACCTTGCTACCCCGATCGGGGGAGGCATTCACCTGCCGTCAGCGCAATCGGGGGATCAAGAACGTACAAGATCATGATCGGTGCTGCCGACATCTTCACGTGAGATCGAATACGTCTGGCAAACGACACAGTTCTACACCGATCATGGGATGGTTGGCTATGCGGACACTGAGAGCAGGGCTCGTCAGCCTGGTGGCGTTGTCGGCCGCGTGCGGCGCATCACAGTCGCCATCGACGGCGCCCGCGCCGAAGCAGGGGACGGCCGTGGAGTCGAGCGAATCCGAGCGCAGAACCCAGGTCGAGATCGACAACCAGAACTTCAGCGATATGGACATCTATCTCATCAGTCAGGGCGCGCGCGTGCGCCTCGGCTCCGCGACCGGGTTGTCGAAGACCACGCTGTTGCTTCCCGTGACCGCTCAGCTGAATGGCTGGCGCGTCAAGCTCCAGGCGGATCCGATCGGCGGTGCCGCCACGATCCGCACCCCGGCGCTCCTCGTCGCTCCGGGCCAGAATGTGTACTGGACGATCGGGGCCGACCCCCGCAGCTCTTTCGCCTCCGTCGCGTAATGCGTCAGTCGCTGCCGAGGCCGGATTCCCCAATCGAGGTAACATCGGAGTCCAAGCGTGCCCGGGTTAAGCGACGTCGGGCGGGTGTGGCTGGCCGGGGGACTCCTCCGACGTGTGGCACAAGGCGTTCGGCGGCGGTCTCTGGTTGGGGTACCTGGACCGGAGCAACACGCTCAGTATCGCGGTGGCGCACGGCGACGGTCGGACGGCGCTATACCTGCGCAGCGGATTCATGTTCTAAGACCATCATCGAGGAGCAGACAGATGGGTACGATCTCACGCCAATTCAAGACCGTTTTCTTTGCAGCCGCGCTCTCGCTCGGCCTGAGTCGGGTCGCGGCGGCACAGGCCGCAAGCACCGGAAGCGTCCAGCCAATAGATACCGGGAGCGTCCAGCAGGTGAGTCCCACCGTGTACCGCGCGAAGGAGCCACTGCAGCCGCCCACGCTCCTGCCGGAAATCAAAGTGCGAGCGCACTCGGCGCACGCCATCTGGATTTCCGGATACTGGGATCTGAAGGCCGATCCGCGCACGGCCCCGCGCGGCGGTTGGGTGTGGGTCCCGGGCCGCTCGATCGAGCCGCCGGTGCCTGGCGCGCACTGGGACCCGGCCCACTGGGGATTCAGCGACGCCTGGTGGTCCTGGATCCCGGGCCACTGGGACGATCGCGCGAGATTCAACGATGAGTCATGACCTTCGATGAGCTCGCACCTGATGGCCAAACTCCCGCGGCAGGCGGCGCCTGAAGCGCCGCCGCGGGGCTCCGGCAGATGGAACGCCGTGCCGTGCGACGCAACCTTGACGAAGGAAGCGGAGTGCCGTGAACCCGAGAGAGCTGGAGCAGTGATCATGTGTGTCTGGGACGGGACGTACACAGCTCCTGAGGAGGAGCGAGAGGCGATGGATCTGGTCCCTGGGTGGAACGACGATGCGGCATGGGTTCCTGTGCGGCGGCGTCCCATCGAGGCAAGGGAGCCGCAGCCGGCGATGCGCCGGACTGTACCTTGGCTGAAGGCTGCCTGAACGCACCGCCCTGAACGCACCGCGGCTGCGACCTGGTTCCTTGCTCTTCAGCACGACGTTGCTTTTCGAAGGGACGACGAGCGTAGCCTTGCCGTTGCTGCACTCCAGCGTGGGCACCATAGGCCGAGCCAGATCGAGCACACCATGGCCCGAACGCCGAGTCGAAGAGCGTCGCACGATAGCCGCATCACGGACAACGAGGGCCACGCGTCAGCCGGCGGATGTCCGGTTTCATGTGGTCACCAGCGCGGGTGCTTTCGCGGTCGGATCCACCTTGAACCGGATCCACATCCCCGACTGCCCATGGCCCGGTACGCCGCAGAAGATCCGATAACTGCCGCTGCTCGGCGCGGTGAAGCGCATGGTATCCGTGCCACCTTGCGGCAGGCCCTGGGTCACGTCCTTGGTGTAGGCACCGGGGATTGCGGGATCCCCGCCCATGTCGGGCATCGGATCCTTGTCGGGAACGACCTCAGCACTGTGCGGAGTGCCGTCCTGGTTGATGAAGTTGATGACGACGGTGCTCTGGGGCGGGACCACCAGCGTCGCCGCCCCGTTAGCATAGCCATCGAAGTTGAATGGCCCGCTCGGGCCGGGAGCCCCGGCCTCGAGCGTGAAGGTGACGACCTTCGTGGCCGCGTTGTAGGACACCCAGTGCGACGAGCTCTGCGCCGAAAGCGCGCTCGTCCAGCCGAGGCCTGCAAGGATGAAAGCTGCGATTCGAGGCATGCGATCCCTCGGCTCAGGCCATCGACTTGGACGGGTACTTCGCCAGGATCTTCGCCACTGCCTCATCAATGCTGTGGGTGGCTTTCGCAGGATTGTTGACTGGCAGACTGATCACGTCGGCTGCCTGACCCTGCCAGATCACATGCTTGGTCTTGGCGTCAACCATCGTGATTACGACCGTGCCGTCGGTGTACTTTTCCACGTTGCTGCGGAAGTCCACCGGCCACGCCACGCCCCAGCGGTACGAACGCCATCCCCAGCCACCTCCCCATCCCCACCCGGGCCCGGTGGTATACACTTCCTTGTGGGTGCGATCCACCACCCCGTAGCCGACATACAGATCGGCGCTTTCGCGATCGGTCTTGGCGAGTCCTTTCGCCGGCAGCTGGGCTTCGATCGCGCTGCGCACGCGATCGTCCAGCAGCTGGTGCGTGGCGCTATCCGGCCGGGACACGATCGCAAACGTGTGGTACCCTGAGAGCGCGACGGACGGACTGTAATCCGTCGAGACCTGCTGGCCGGCGCAGCCGACTACTGTGACCAGCCCCACAGCCAGTGCGAAAACTCCTATCCTGCTCCGCATCTCCACCTCCGATTGAGTTTCACCTGCATTGAGTGCCATGACCGTGCTGCCTCATTCGCAGCGCCTCAAGAGTGGCGTCGTGCGGTTCCGGGCGCTTGAACGGCGGTGCTCCCCCGATCAGGGTGACTGGTGGGTCGGGTGGTTGCCCGATTTCCGGACGCTCTCACTTCCCAATCGCGTCGGCGACCGATGGCGGTCCGGCCGGACCCCTACCCGCCCCAGTGCGCCCGATCGCATCGGCAATCGCGTTGAGATCGGCCGCCGTGAGCTGGAGCGTGGCTGCGCCGATCCAGCTATCAACCTGCGATGGCGAGCGGGCGCCCACGATCGCGCCAGTCACGTCGGGCCATGCGAGCGTCCACGCGATCGCGGTGGCGGCCACCGTCGTCTCATGACGACGGGCGATCGGCTTCAATGCGTCGCGGAGCGCAAGATTGCGCTCGAGTCTCGGTGAGCTGTACTCCGGCGACTGCCTGCGCCAGTCGTCGGCCGCGAACCCGGCCACGCGATCCGCGCTGAAGCTGTCGGTCAAGAGGCCCGATTGCATCGGGCTGTAGCAGATGACAGCGGTGCCATGCTCGGCGCACCAGGGGATCTCCCGTGCGGCCGCCTCGCGGCGGATCAGAGAGAACGGTGGCTGCAGTGAGTCCACATGGCGAATTGCCTCGCAGCGTGCCAGCAGCGCAACATCGAAGTTCGAAACGCCGGCGGCCCGGACCTTTCCCTCCTCGATCAGGCGGACCATAGTTTCCCACGAATCTTCCACTTGGGTCCCGCTCTCGTCGGGCCAGTGAAATTGGTAGAGGTCGATCCGTTCGACACCGAGCCGCCGGAGCGACACCTCACATTCGCGACGGATCGACTCGGGCTCGAGCACTCGGCGGGGCTCAGCCATCCGATCGCTCTCGTCCCAGATAAGCCCGCATTTGGTGAAGACGTACGGCCGGTCGGCTGGGGGCAGCCCTCGCAACATCCTCCCGACCAGCTCCTCCGAATGGCCTAAACCGTAGACAGCCGCGGTATCGATCCAGTTGATGCCTAGCTCGAGCGCTCGCCGCATCGCCGCAAGCGAGGCTGAGTCGTCCTGCGGACCCCAGCCGTAACTCCAACCGCCGCCGCCGATCGCCCAGGCGCCGAAGCCTACCGGAGTGATTTGGAGACCGCTGGGCACCAGCGGGCGGGTCGGCAAGTTGGTGCCCATTGTTCGAGTCGCTCCTCGCGAACGTGGCAGATGTTGGCGCGAATTGATGACCAGCGGCTCATGCTGCTTGAGCCGTGTTGCTCCCCAGGACGGGTAGCATTCGCGTAGAAGATCCAACGCCAGCTCAAGTGCTCGGTGATCAGACCACCCAGGGTTGGGCCGGTGCTGGTGCCCAGCGCGATGGCGACTCCGCTCCACCCGATGGCGCGGCCGCGCTCCGTCGCCGGGACGGCGTCCGTAAGGATCGCCGTGCTGGTGGCCAGAATGAGTGCCGCGCCGGCTCCCTGGAGCACGCGAGCCGCGATCAAGGGCGTGAGTGACGGCGCGGCACCGCAGAGGCCCGAAGCCAGAGTGAAGAGCGCCAAGCCTGCCATCCAGATCGACGTACGTCCAACCATGTCTGAAAGCCGGCCGAAGGTCAGCAGCAGCGCGGCGGCCGCGACGAGGTAGCCGATGACGACCCACTCGATCGCGCCGCTCAACGGCGTACCGAATGCGCGGGCGATCGACGGCAGGCCGATGTTGACGATGGATGCATCGAGCGTCGTCATGAAGATCCCGGCGCCGACGAGCCCGATCACCTTCGGTTCGCCGCGATGCGTCTCCAGTGTCAACCGGGATGCCACTGCCATCGTGTGCCGTTCCTTTGTGCGCCGTTCCGTGCTAACTAGGCCCGGGACTCCCCCAACCGGGGGATCACACAGGTCCAAGCGTTCTTCCGCGGGACATCCAAACTTGGTTGTGATGACAGGCAACTGAGCTGGTGCCGGCTTTCCCCAATCGCGTGCGTCCGGTCGTTGATGTGGCGTTCCTCACGCCAGGGACCATCAGCGGCACTGCGACACCAGCCCCTCTCCCCAGGCAGAACACCTTTCGAGCAGGCGGGGATCGCAGCGACAAACCGCATGACAACAAGGTGTCGAGTCCGCCATCCACGGAATTGGATCTCTCTGTTCCCCGATCGGGAATGGTTCCGAGTCCACGGCCGGGCGCCCGAATGGGGGAACAGCGAGGTACAATCGGGGATGTCAGAGGAGGAGATACCTGTATCTGAGAGTTCCAAAGGAGTGACTCGATGACGAAAGGGAGATCACAGATGTCTACGACGAGAGCTCGGATCATGTCCCTGGCAATCGCGGCGGGACTGTGTCTCGGCATGAGCAGGAGTGCGATGGCTCAATTCGCCGACGCGCCCGAGTCGGCGAATTCCCTACCAGTGACGATGACCGTATACCGGATGAAGCAGCCACCCAAGGTTCCGATGGCGAAGCCGGAGACTAAGAGCCCCGCGCCCTCGCCCGGCGCATTCTGGCGTGCGGGATTCTGGGACTTTCAAGGGAATCGATACACCGCGCAAAGAGGGGGATGGGTCTGGGTACCCGGACGATGGCTGATGCCGCCATTCCCGGGCGCCACCTACATCCCTGCGCACTGGGGATGGTCCGACGACTGGTGGTCCTGGATTCCCGGACACTGGAAGCGGGGGTGACTTTCTAGTACACCTGCTCTCCATTTGCTCCTCAGCCGGCTGCCAGAGGAGGGACAGCTGCCAGTCAGTCAGGGGAGGGAAATGGTCACTCCAGGTGAATCAAACCGCGGGCGAGCGCCACCGTGACCGCTTCGGTGCGGTCGGCGACGCCCAGTTTGGTGAAGATGTTCTTGAGATGGATCTTGACCGTCTCATCCATCCGCCCGATTGCCTTGGCGACTTCCTTGTTGCTCAATCCTCGTGCCACCAGCTGTAATACCTCGATCTCGCGCTCGGTCAGGTCGCTCCGCTCCGGATACTCGGCGAGGCGCACGGCGACGGCCGTAGGAATGACGCGCTCGCCCCGCCGCACTGTTCGGATGGCCGTGATCACCTCGCTGAGCAGCATGTCCTTGAGCAAGTAGCCGCGGGCCCCCGCCTCGAATGCACGGCGGATGTCGGCGTCTCCCTCGTACGTTGTCATTGCGAGAATTCGCGCGCCAGGAAACTCCTCCGTGATCTTCCGGATGGCCTGGACCCCATCCATGAGCGGCATCCGCAGATCCATCAACGCAACATCGGGCTGATGCTCCCGGAACAAGGCGACCGCGCGCTCGCCGTTCTCCGCCTCAGCGACGAGTTGGAGATCCTGCTCCTGGGCAATGACCGCCGCCAGTCCGGTCCGGACAACCGGGTGATCGTCGGCCACCATAACCCGGATCCGGTCACTGCCGTTATTGGAATTTTGGGTTGTGCCCATCAGTGCGCTCCCCAGGATGCTTCAAGAAACTGAACTATCCAGACTGGGGCAATTCCCCGTTCGGGGGAGAGTGTGCCTGGCTACGGATTTCCCCGATTGGGGAAGCATGGGCGTCCAAGTACCAGATTCCCCACCGCCTTAGCTTGGCCTCCGTTCACAGTCGAGCACTCCAAGGGTAAACGAGCGAGTGGTGAGATGAACCACTGCATCCTGGTTGTGGACGACAGCGGCCCTGTCCGACGGGTCATCGCGCAGGCATTGCGCGACGCCTCCTACTCGGTTCTCGAAGCGGAGGACGGGGCGGAGGCCCTGGAGATTCTGAAGGCCGCCGGAGACGAGATCGACCTTGTGCTCACCGATATCAGGATGCCGAGAATGGACGGCGTGGAGCTCGGGCGGCGGATCGCGGAGGGGAACTGGCAAGTGCCGATCCTCTTTATGTCGGGGGACGCCGGCGATCTTCCAGCGCCAGTTCTGCGGAAGCCCTTCTCGATGAGTACCCTGGTCAAAATCGTCAGCCAGCTGCTGCCTTATGCCGCCGTCGACTCTGCCACGGCGAGTGAGTCCAGCCGAGTCAGATACTGAGTCTGGAACACTCCGGGGGTCACCCCGTGACACTCCTTGAAGCGCCGACTCAGGTGCGACTGGTCGGCGAACCCGCATTCGTAGGCCACCCAAGTCGCCGGCTTTCCCTCTGCCAGCAGCCTTCGCGCCCGGGCCAGGCGCACCTGGGCGTGATAGCTCTGAGGAGGAAGTCCCACCACCCGGGAGAATGAACGCACCAGATGGGCGGGGGTCACGCCCACGATGGCTCCCATCTCCATCAGGGTAACCGGTTGAGTTGGATGCTGCTCGAGATAGGCCCGCGCCCGCTCGACCGTTGAGGCCCGCTGCGACACGGCGGCTCCTTCCGCGTGGCGCTCGAGAAACCGATTCAGCCACTGCCCCACATCGGCGAGCGAACCGTCTCCACTCCTCCACAGCAGGTCGCGCAGTTCCGCGGCCGCCACCGGATCCGTGACCACCGGCCGGCGAACTCGCGGCGCCCCGCGGCCATAGACTTGGTTCACCATCGCCGCCGTCACGTAGAGCATGCGCCATTTCGGGGCCTCGCCTGCTATGCCTCGCTCGCTGTGCACCTGATAGGGGGGCACGATCGTGACGTCTTCAGGAGAAGCGTTACACCGGCTGAACGCCCCCAGAGACAGCTTGGAGGCAGTCTCCAGTACCCCGAACTGCCATTCCTCATGAACGTGGGAGGGACCTTCGCTTGCCTCCAGATAGGCCGCTACCAGGTCAGTACCTGCTTCGGATACCGGTTGCCAAAACCGAACGCGGGCCTCACCGGCCATGGAAAACTCCTGCCGCTGGTGGTGTCACGAACTGCCTGCGTGCAACCTGCCGCGCCAAACCGGACCGAGCCATCCCCGGTTCGGGGAGTCTTTGACCTCCCCATTCGGGGGGCAGGACTACCGACGTCACTACCTGGTCGGGGGAGCACGGCGGTCCAAGCGCATTCCTGGGATGATCTCAAGTTCTGGGTATAGGAAAACCCGGTAGCTCGAAGCCAAGGAACAGGTGCCAAACCAGTGAGGTCCGCATGAATCGTTGGGGAATCCTACTCTTCTCGCTTGGCAGTCTGTGGGCGATTCCTGGACCAGCGCAGACATCCTCGTCTTCGCCGCTGGTCTACAACCACAACGGTGCGGCGACGCTCGTGATTCCGGAGGGCTGCCTCGTGGTGATCAGCTTCACGAACCTGGACAGCACGCGCCACAGTCCCGAGCCGGCGCAAGGCGA
>JBIOUY010000071.1:0-2337 GCA_044867445.1 Gemmatimonadales bacterium | reverse complement strand
CGGGAGTGCGCTGGGCAAACTGACGAGGACCTGCGGGTGGAAGTCCCGCCCGGCCAACGCCGTAGCGGGAGGCCGGAACCGAGTCTTGCGGGCGTCGCGGTAACGCGGGGTCCGAAGCGTAGACAGGGGTCGTGTGGGGTGCGGGCAGTGAGCCCCGAAAGGGTGAAAATCGTGGAGGCCGAGGCCGTTCCCGTGGCTGAAGGCTGCATGTGTGCCGTCGCAAGGCAAGACGGCGACGCTCCACCGGGGTCGAGGGCCGCCTCACGCACGAAAGGCCAGCGTCGGGACCCAGGAGACCCGACCGGGGCCGTCGGGATGGTCGCCGACGGGGGTCTGTCGCGAGGGGAGACCGGAGCGACATACCGAGCCGAGGTCGGGAGTCGGACTGGCCCATAGTACCGAAGAAGCCGCCGAAGGTGACGAGGCGAGCGGAGGGAAGGGGCCAGCCTGAGGGGAACTTGCCCGAGATCGCCAGGGTCCGGACGCAGAGCCGGGCAGCCTTGCTGCCGCATCTCGAGCGAGTGCACGAGGCAGCGCGAAGGGACCGGAGAGCCCGGTTCACCGCCCTGTTGCATCACGTCACCGTCGAGGCCCTGGATCGGGCGTTTCATCGGCTGAAGCGGCGAGCGGCCCCGGGAGTGGATGGGGAGACGGTCACGAGCTACGAACAGGGCCTGGCTGCGAAGCTGGGAGACCTGCACGCGCGTGTCCAGACGGGACGGTACCGGCCACACCCGGTCCGTCGCGTGTACATCCCTAAGGCGGACGGAGGACAGCGGCCTCTCGGCATCCCGGCGCTGGAGGACAAAATCGTCCAGAGCGCCGTGGCCGAGGTGCTGAGCGCCCTCTACGAAGCCGACTTCGTGGGGTTCTCGTATGGCTTTCGGCCGGGGAGGAGTCCGCACCAGGCCTTGACGGCGCTGCACACGGCGCTGATGTCGCAGTGTGTGAACTGGGTGCTCGACGCCGACATCCGCCGTTTCTTCGACTCGGTGGACCACGAGCGGCTGCTGCGGGTGCTGGCGGAACGGGTAGCCGACCCGAGAATCCTGCGGTTGGTGCGCAGGTGGCTTCGGGCCGGCGTGCTGGAAGGCACCGAGTGGCACGAGACGGAGCAGGGGACGCCGCAGGGGGCTGGGATCAGCCCGCTGCTGGCCAACATCTTCCTGCATGCCGTGCTCGACCGGTGGATCCATGACTGGCGGCAGCGGGAGACGCGCGGGCGAATCAGCATCGTGCGCTACGCCGACGACTTCATCATGGGCTGCCAGTATGAGGCGGATGCGCGGCGGGTGTGGGCTGCCCTGCAGGAGCGGCTGGCGCAGTTCGGGCTGACGCTCCACGAGGGCAAGACGCGCCTGATCGAGTTCGGTCGATTCCCGGCTGAGCGGCGACGACGGTGCGGCGAGCGGCGGCCGGAGACGTTCGCCTTCTTGGGGTTCACGCACTACTGTGGGTGGACTCGGGATGGGCGATTTGTGGTGAAGCGGCGGACGGAGGGGCGGCGGCTCACCCGGAAGCTCCACGAGCTCCGGGCGGAGCTGTGGCGCCGGATGCACGCGCCCGTGGCGATGCAGCAAGCGAGGCTGGTCAGCGTGCTGCGGGGTCACTACGCGTACTATGGCCTCCCGAGCAACTGGCATCGGCTTGACAGCTTCTACGACGCAGTTCGGCGGTGTTGGTACCGCGTTCTTCGGCGCCGAAGCCAGCGGAGTCTGACGTGGGCGGGCTTCACGGCCCTGGAAGCTCGCTTTCCCTTACCTCAGCCTCGGATCACTCACCCGCTCACTCCCTTGGTGACCGGCCTTGGGACACCCTGAGGACGAGCCGAGTGCGGGAAAGCCGCACGCTCGGCTCTGTGAGGGCGAAAGCCGAATGGCTGAGCTACTCGACCGCCGCCCGCCCCTCAGGACGGCGGCACATTGTGCCGCGTTCCTCACGACTATCACCCCGTTCGCCACCCCGCTCTGCAGGTTTATCTGCAGGCTCAGGGGATGGATTTCGTTCAGCGTGCGAGCGCGGCTGTCGTACAGCCGTTGATCCCTGACCGCTAGTTCATGAGCCATCTCGTCGACCGACGCCCCCAGCCGCACCAGTTCGGGGCTCTCCAGCACGCATCTCGGGTGCAGCGCGGGTGGGGTACCGCCACGGGACCAAGGTGCGGACGGTGACGAGCCCCGTGGGTGCCATCACGGTGACCGTACCGCGGGCGCGCCTGCGGACGCCGACGGCCGGGCGGGCCGAATGGGAGAGCCAGGTGCTCCCCGCTTACGCCCGCCGGATGCGCCAGGTCAATGCCGCGCTGCTGCAGGTCTATCTCTGCGGCGGCAACTCGCG
>JBIOUY010000070.1:0-15543 GCA_044867445.1 Gemmatimonadales bacterium | reverse complement strand
TCTAAGAGGAGGGTCTCATGACCACCGTACCGCGGCGCCATCGGTTTACCATCGAGGAGTACGAGCGGTTCGCCGAGCGGAGTCTGGCGCGGGGAGCCAGGGTCGAGCTCATCGACGGCGCCATCTTCGACATGACACCGCAAGGACCCTGGCATGTCCAGTGCACCCGATTCCTCTCAGAAACGCTGATCCGCGGCGCGCGTGGCGGTGAATGGATCTACGTTCAGAGCACGCTCCGTCTGAGCCGGTGGTCGGCTCCGGAACCAGACATCGTGGTGGCTCGGCCAGGTCAGGGCCGCTGGGAACTGCCGAGCGCGGAGGACGTCCTTCTCATCATCGAAGTAGCCGACACCACCCTTTCGTACGACCTGGGCACGAAAGTCCCGCAATATCAGAAGGAAGGCGTCCCCGAGGTCTGGGTCGTCGACCTTCAGGGGCGGCAGGTGCACGTGTTTCGCAGGTCAGCTCCCGGCGGCGGCTCCGAGACGAGCACCAGGGTGCGTCCGCCAGCGCAGCTCGTCGCCTGCGGCGTCAGCATCGAGGTGGGCTCGCTCTTTCCTTGACATTCACCTGTTGCTCTGCCGCTATTTCACGAACTGGAACAGCGCCTCGTGCGCGACGCTCCCGTCCTTCAGTCTGACGCTCAGCTTGCGGCAGCTCCCGGCCCACGTGCCGGTGGTCTTCCAGACGTATACGTACTGGTCCGCGACGGCGTCGTAGCTGAGGCCGCTCGGGCTCGTGGTCGTCTCCTCGACCGCGTCCACCGGCGCGGCCGCAGGGCAGCTCATGGCGGCCGAGCTCGGTGAGCTCGCTTGCATGAGGTGGGCATCATCACCGCGATCCCCTACGCCGTCGCGGCCATCGGGATGGTGCTCGTGGGCCGGAGGTCGGACCGCACCGGCGAGCGCCACCTCCATCTCGCCCTGCCCGCGCTCGCGGGCGCGCTGGGATTCCTCGCAGTCACCCGGCCCGGGACCACGGGCCTGCTGGTGGCCTCGCTGTCGCTCACCGCGTTCGGCGTGCTCGGCTGGCTGGGCCCGTTCTGGGCGCTGCCGACCGCTTTCCTCCGGGAGGAGGCGGCGGCGGGCGGCATCGCGCTGATCAACTCGATGGGGGCGTTCGGCGGGTTCGTCGGACCCTATCTGATCGGCCGGGTCAAGGAGCGGACCGGGGAGTTCACGCCGAGGCTGCTGCTCCTGGCGGGGTCTCTGGTGGCGGCGGTCGTCATCGTCCTGGGTCTGCGAGCGGCGGCTAGATCGGCCCACCCCGCCATTCCGCCATACGCTCCCCCAGCGCCGTAGCCACCGCCTCTCGCGCCAACAGTCGGTGGAGTCGAGGGTCGGCAGCGGGGACACCTCCGGCGTGATCAAGAGCGGAATCTCGGTGCAGCAGAGAGCCACCGCATCGCAGCCTTCACGGCTATTAGGCCTTAGGCTTGGCGGTCGGAGGCAGGAGACCATTGAGCCGGAGGTATACGGCGATCTGGCTGTAATGGCCCGCCCACTCCTCGGCGGCCGCCACCATCGCCGCGGCTTGAGAAACCTCTCCCGAGCCGAAGTACGGCACCATGCCCCCCAACTTCGAATCGTTCACCTTCGCGAGCACTGTCTCGCAAAACCGAAAGGTCTCCCGCAACCGGGCGACGAGCTGCTCTTTCGCTGCTCTGGCTCCCAGTTCGGGACGCTTGGGCGCCGGCACCCCACCAATGCTGGAACAGAGAGCATCGTTGCCGCTGGCCATGTGAGCGATCACCTCTCCGAAGGTCATCTGGGCCGCGGTCGGCTTGAATCCGTACTTGCCGGCCGGCATGTCCTCCGCCGCGGCGATGAAATTCCTCTCGGCGCGCGAGGCGGCGGAACGTACGGCATCGGAGACCGGTGTCGCCGGATCTCGTGCCGCACCCGCTACGGCGAGGGAGCAGGCCGCGAGGACTATGAGTTGATGGGTGGTGCGCATGTTCACCAATCCTGATCGGGGAAGTCCCACTATAGTGAAGGGTGAAGGGTGAAGAGAAGAGTGAAGGGGTGAAGGGGAAGCGGTGGCCCCTTCACCTTTCACCTTTCACCCTTCACCTTTCACCTCTCTCTAGTGCAACGACATGGGTACTCAGTCTCCCTCAATGCCAGGCGTCAGGGCCATCCTGGCGCTCAGCGCGGGTCTTGCCTTCCCGGCCTGCGATCGACAGAGCACAGAGCCGGAGCCCTTGCCCGCGGTCACCATCACGGTTGCCCCGGATCGACTGACTCTGTCAGTCGGCGAGCGCGGCCTCCTCGTGGCAACGGTTCGGAACTCCGCAGGCCAGATGCTCGCCGGCCGCACGGTCGATTGGGCTAGCTCCGCTCCGGAGATTGCCGTCGTTTCGTCAGCGGGCCTGGTTACTGCCCTCGCTCCGGGCCAGACCACGATCCGCGCCTACAGTGATCAGCGCGTCGGTTTCGCACGCGTCGTGGTGCAGGAAGACTTCACCCTGCCCCTGCCCGGTGGCCGGCACTGGCTCCTGCTGACGGAGGTGGGAACACCGACGGGTAGCTGCGCCGCAGGCGAGGGGGGACTCCGTCAGGACGGGGGCCGTGACTGTTCTCACGCCGGGGTCTCGCGCTACAGCCTCGACTTCGCTGCCGTCACGCAGGAGGAGGGTGCGCTCACCGGCGTGCGCCCGGTCGACGTCCTCGCCGCGGCCGACGGCACCGTGATCGACGTCTGCCTGCGGCCCCCGACGGAGATCACCTGCGGGCCCAACGGCCCCTTCGTCACGGTTGAACACCGGGATGGATTCGTGGGCATCTACGCGCACCTGGACCCCTCCTCGGTCACGATCCGCCGCAAGACCCCGGTGACGCGGGGACAACCGCTGGGGACCATGGGCGCGTGGGGCGGGGGCGGGGGCGCCGATGAGAATGCCTGGGTGCACTTCGAGTTGCGGTTCGAGGGCCAGGGGCCCAATGCGGCCTCGGTGCTCGAGAGGCTCGTCGTCGACGGACGAAGGTTGACGGAGTATCAGGTGGGTCCCGAAGGACCCCACTTCTACGCCTCGACCAACGCGGGGGCCAGGCACGATCAGCCTGCGGCCGGACGGTGACCTCTGCTTGACGACCTGCGCAGTCGATCCTATCGTGTTCCCACGGTCACCTCTCAGGCCACCTACGACGGGAGCTCGCGGCAATCTTCGTCAGCACTGCCGCTCTCTCCAGCTGGATCGATCCAATGCCATCCCCAGGAGTGACGTCGCCGACGCGGCCCGAAAGGGGATTCTCGGCGCGGGTTCGACTCCGCGGTCGGGTAGTCGGCCTGACTAGCAGCACACCTACCAACAGGGAGGACTCTCCCATGCAAGTCCACGAGCATTTCGAGAACTGGGATCACTACGCCAACAAGTGTTCCGTCTGCCTCCACGCAGTGGACGAGAACGGCGTTATCCTTTGGGCCAATGACACTGAGCTCACGGCCATGGGATACAGGCCGGAGGAGTACATCGGGAAGTTCATCGGCGACTTTCACGTGGACGAGCCCGTCGTCAACGATATTCTCGGCCGGCTCACCAGGGACGAGACCGTCAACGCATACCCCGCCCGGCTCAGGGCGAAGGACGGCTCGACCAAGTATGTGATGATCAACTCGAACGTCTACCACGAGAAGGGCGGGAAGTTCGGGCACACCCGGTGTTTCACCACGGAAATCGGCGAAAAGGCTTGGAAGGCTCTAAAGGAGGCAGCGGTGTAACTCAGGGGCGCCGGCCGGGGCGAGCGCGCCCCCGACCTGAATGCCAGGCTTGCGTTCACACCGTGAATGCTCGCTCGACCGCCCGGCGGAAGGTCGGCGCGTCAATGGCAGGAAACCGATACAGTTCCGGCTCGATCCGGGAGAAGTAGTCGAGCGCACGGCGACGATCCACCAGTCCCCGACTCAGCAGTGCGTCGACGTCGGCCAGGTCCTGCCTATGACCGCGTTCGACTTTGGCCAGAGCCTGGGCGTAGAGATCGAAATGGAAGACATCGGCCCGCCCTGTCCGGGTGATGAATTTCCCCCGATCTTCCCAGCCGGCGGGAACGGGAATGAAATCAAGAGGGGACGCCAACTCGACATTCACCTGGAGCGATTCTTTGAGCTCGGGGATCGCCCGCAGAAGGGTATCATCTTCGGGGCGCATCACGAGATCCACGTCAATGGTCGTCTCCCGCCACCCAAGCAGCACTGCCGTCGCCCCACCCACGAGGTAGACCCGAAGTTCGATCCGCGCGGTGCGACCGAACGCTTCCATGAGCCGTTCAATGCGCTCGCGATCGGCTAGCGCTCGCACTCAGCGGCCCGCTCGAAGCTCACCAGCCGGCGGATCAACCCATTGTAGCGGGAATGAGCCGCGGCGGGGTCATCGCGCGCCAGCAGGTCATACAGCCGCCGCTCCGGCTCGGCGAGAGGCTCGGGCAGCGAGTACCCCAGCCGCGCCAGTCGTGGCGCGCCGATCGAGACCAGGAGGGAGGGAACAGTCTCGAGTCCTTGACGCAGATCGTCGAGACCGGCCGCGATCAGGTCAGCGCCCGGAAGGTGAGTCGGGTCCATAACCCAATCGTACCGGCCCCGCGCTTGGTCCACCAGCGGGAGGGGCGGGAGCTTCGCAGGCAAGGCTCCAACCTTCACTAGCGGCTCTACCGCGCAGGCGATCATCGCCATCACCGAAGCGCCTCGCCCGATCCGGCCGGCGCGGCCCAGCGTTCCGGCCCACATCGAGTCGGCAGTGCTGACAGCGCTGCAGAAGCTCCCCGCGGACCGTTTCGCGACCGCTGCCGAGTTCGCCGCCGCGCTCGGGGGCGCCACCGAGGGGCGAATGGCCCCGACGGTCGTGCTGCCGGCCCAGCGGCCCGCCCGGCCGGTCGCACGGCCTGCACTCGCTGCACTCGCCATCGGGTGCCTGGCAGTGGGCGCAGCCGCGGGGTGGATCGCGGCGCATCGTTCCGCTTCGTACAGTTCGAGCATGGGCCCCATCGGCAGGATCGAGAGCGTGATCTCGGGATGCTGGTGCGCGCCCAGTTGACGTGAGGCCTCGCGCACCATCTCCAGGAAGCACAACGCCGCGCCGTCGGCGCTGTGGGCGAGGATTCCGATGTGCCGCATGCCGTTCGGTCGTGGCACCGTGCGTCCGGGGTTGGAAGTTGTCGAATCAGTATGGTGATCCTGACAGCGGCAGCCCCATGCGCTCGAGCAACGCCCGATACCGCGGATGTTTCCTCGCGGCAGCCGGTACCTGGGCATCTACACGGAGCCCGGTCATGTTCGCGGACCGCTCCTGGAACGCGCGGTCCAGCCAGTCGAAAGCCTTCTCCAACTCACCTAGCGCAAAGTACAGGTAGGCGATGGTGACGCCGTCGACGTATTGCAGGCGCGATGCGCGCTCCAGCCGTTGGACGGCAGTGCGAGCGGGCTCCGGCCGACCCAGGTGCGCCAGACAGACGGCCCCGATCTGCGAGTCGAAGGTCGTGCCCGTCGTGCTCAGCGAGTCCGGGCCAGTAGCGGTGACGCATTCCCGGTACTGCCCCATCGCCTCGTAGATGATGGCCTCCATGTTACCGCCGTAGTACACGTCGCTGCCGGTGAGGGTCTTCAGGCGTTCGGCCTGAGCCAATGCGAGCTTGAAATCCCCCGCCCGATAGGCGGCGCCGCTCCAGTAGTAGGGAATCATCGGGTTCAACGGATCCAGCTCCGACGCTCGCCGAAACTCCCGGGCCGCGGCCGCGGAGTCCATCGCGACCATCGACAGGTGAATGCCGTACCACAGTCGGGTCTCGGACGACCCCGGATCCAACTCGAGCGCGCGCCTGAACTCCCGCGCGGCATCGGCGAACCTCCAGTCCCACGCGTTGTAGACCACGGCGAGCGCCTGGTGACCGTCGGGCAACGACTCCTCGTAGGCCACTGCCTTGAGGGCCGCGGCCCGCGCGGCCGGCACGATCTCACGAGGGGCGTGATACGCATCCGCCAACTGGCCGTACACGTTGGAGAGGCCGGCCCAGGCTACGGCATAGGTCGAATCCATCCGCAATGCCTCCTGGTACAGCGCCGCTGCCCGTTCAAGGCTCACCCGGTCCGACTGTTGGTACAGCGCATGCGCCCGGAGCACCAGATCGTGCGCCCCGGCGCTCGGCGTGTCGTCGCGGACTAGCCGTGCGGGCGCAACAGCGGCGAGCCTGGGCGAAAGCGCACGCACGATAGCGTTGGCGATGTCGTCCTCCAGCGCGAAGAGATTCGCCAAAGATCTGTCGTAGCGGCTGGACCAGAGCTGATACCCGGTGCGACCGTCGACCAGCTCCGCGGTGATCCGCACTGCGCTGTCGGTCCGTTGGACGGAGCCGGAGACCACGCTGGCGACGTGGAGCTCGCGGGCGGCGTGGCGGGCATCCACGTCGGGACCACGGAACCTGAACGATGAGGCGCGACCCGCCACGGTGAGCCCTGGCACCCGAGCCAGCGCGCCTAGGATCTCCTGGCTGATGCCGTCGCCGAGATACGTGCCGGAGGTATCGCCGCTCAGCGGCACGAAGGGAAGCACGGCGACGGAGCTGACGCCGGCGCCTGTGGGGTCGTCCGAAGCACCCGAGCGTCCGACTATTGCACGCCCGTACCACACGACGGCCGCGATCAGCGCGACCGCGACGGCGCCGACCATGAGCGTGGGAGTCCGCTGGCGCTCGTGCTGAGGCCCGCCGACAGTTGTTGTCGGCGCTGCGGTCAGGGCGTCGGCGAACTCGGCCGCGGTCGGGAACCGGTCGGCCGCGTCCTTCGCCATCGCTCGCTGCAGCGCGGCGTCCACCTCGGCGGGTACCGCCTCGCGCAAGCGGCGCGCGGCCGGCACCGGATCCGACAGCCGCTTCGCGATGATCGCCTGGGCCGACCGGCCCGTGTACGGTGGCTCCCCTACCAACATCTCGTAGAGCACGCAGCCGAGGCTGTACACGTCCGACCGGCGATCCACGCGCGAGTCCCCCAGACTCTGCTCCGGGCTCATGTACGCCGGAGTGCCCACTGAGATGCCGCTCGCGGTGAGCCTGGAGTCCTCATTCTCCAGCGCGCGAACCAGCCCAAAGTCGGCCACAAGCGCGTGACCTCCGTGCGCCGAGGATTCGGACAGCAGGATGTTCTCGGGCTTAATGTCGCGGTGGATAAGGCCCCGGCTGTGGGCGTACTCCAGCGCGTCGGCCACCTCGCGGGCGATCCGGAGTGCGTCTTCGATGGGCAGACGACCGGTTCGCGTCAGGCGCACGCGGAGGGCCTCGCCCTCCACGTAGGGCATGGTGTACCAGAGCCGCCCGGCAGCTTCGCCAGCGTCGAGCACTGGCAGGATATTCGGGTGTTGCAGGTTCGCGGTGGTGTGGATCTCACGCTGGAATCGCTCGACGCCGATACCGGCGGCGAGGTCCTGGTGCAGCACCTTGAGGGCGATCTGACGGTCGAGCTGGACGTCGCGGGCGAGATAGACAGTGGCCATGCCGCCGCGCCCGAGCTCGCGCTCGAGCACGTAACGATCGCTGAGGGTGGCGGCGAAGCTGTCGGAGAGGCTCACGCGAGTATCTGCTGGTCTCCCCGAATGTGTGACGCTATGCGGCAAAGCGCCACATCTGGGATCCCGCGCCCGCTCCCGCCGTCTCGCATGTCTAGGAAGGGCCTGAGATCGATGCGAGCCGAGGCGTCCGTAGGGCCGGCGCCGCCCCACGTACGGCGTGCTCTAGCTGCGCCAGCCGCATCAGCCACGCCCCCGCCAGGCACCCACCCGAGAACCGCGGCGGCAGGCTGGTCATTAGGCCTGAATGACCTCCACCGGATACCGCCCAAACACCGGGTCGCGCGTGACCAGCGTAAGCTCCTCGACCTCCGCCTGGGCGATCAGGAGTCGATCGAATGGATCGCGATGGTGGGCGGGAAGGGTCGCTACCCTCTCCGCGTGGTGAAAGGTGACCGGAAGCTCCAAGAAGCCCGATTCAATCGCCGCCTCCTCCACGGTTCGCGTCGGGCGTAAGCGTCCCAGTCCGGTCTTGATAGCGATCTCCCAGGCCGTGGCAGCGCTGACGTAGACGACATCAGCGGCTTCGATCGCTCGCCGGGCATTGGAGGCGAGCCTCCGCCCCTCGTCCCACCAGATGAGGACGTGGGTGTCCAACAGCAGATTCATCGCCCGCTCTCGAACCCACGAAGCACCTCATCGGGAAGCGGCGCATCGAAGTCCTTCCGCAACCGCCAACGCCCTTTGCCCCGGCCGGGGACCCGGAGGGCACGAGTATCCTCCAGCGGGACCAGTCGGGCCCGAGGGCGCCCGGACTTGGCGATCACGATTTCCTCTCCTGCAGCAGCGCGCTCGACCAGTTGAGACAGCTGGGTCTTGGCCTGGTACAGGCTCACGGTCTCGCGAACGACTGGCTTGCGGGGCATGCCGACAATTTGACCAACTTGACCAATTTGGTCAAGCGCAATTGGAGAACGCCGCCGTAGCCTCCGCCACAAGGTCAGCAGCTTCTCCCGATGACGTGGTCACGGTCAAGAAGTCGCCAGAAGGATAGACGGAACCCTGGTGCGAGTAGGTTGAAGGCTACCGGAGCTGCTGGCCGAAGTGGACGCCGTTCGAGACGAACACCATGCCGCCACCCGACACGGCCTGATTCAGCCCGTAGGTTCGTTGCTGATCGCGCGCCCGGACGGGGTGCTTACCGCGGTGGGAGTGAGGTAGACCGCAGACGGCGGGGCCGTGACCACCGCGTGCTCCATTTGGGCCCTTCTCATCAGCCACGCCCCCGCCAGACACACGACGCCCCCGACCACTGACAGCCCGGCCACGTGCTCTTCCCGCACCAGCACCCCAAGCAGCAGCGCCACCGGCGGAATGAGGAAGGCGGTGGCCGATGCCTTGGTCGCGCCCACGCGGCCGGCGGCCATTACGGTCAGCACGTAGGCCACTCCGGTGCCGAGCGCGCCCAAGGCGAGCAGAGAGAAGAGCGGCCCGGGCGACCAATGCGCCCGAAGCACCTCCGGCAGGCCGAGCGGCGCGGTCAGCACCAGCGCGAGCGCCTGCGCTCGCCAGATCACCGGCAACGCGCCGTTTCGCTGCTGGACTGGGCGGGCGATGTTGAGCGCGAAGCCATAAGAAACCAGCGCGGCCAGGATGAGCAGGACGCCAAGCGCGGTGCTCCGGCCCTGGCCTATCGTCGGCAGACCCAAGCAGTGCCGCGAAGCGGTCGATGGCAACGCGGTAAAGCGCAAGAGCTTTGTCATGCGTCGCATTGTTAACACGGAGGGAGATCTGAGCGGCTGGGGCTGGTTCGTGTACCCATGCATCTAGATCCCGCAGATCGTCCGGGAGATCCGCAACGATCGGCTGGGCAAGCCACCTCGCTGGCCCTTCGGTTCAGAACGGTGAACTGCGGACAACTCTATCCGCGGTACGAGGTCATAGAGAGGATCCTACGACCTGCCCGATTTCTTGTCACCGCTCTCACGCTCATGGCAAGCGCGCGCATCGGCTTAGCGCAAACGACGCCCCGACGTCAGGCCGCCGACTCTAATGCCCGTCTGACATATCACTTCCAGCGACCAACCCAGAGCGCGCTCGCAATTGCAAAGGGTGGTCTAGGCACGCTTGACGGCGAGCTCGTGTCCGTCGATCTCTGGCGGGGAGACACCGTGGCGCAAATCACCGCTCGCGTTCGTGACGCGACATGGGCAACCAACCCTGAGGTCATAGGTCAGGCTCGAAGCGGGGAAATCGCGTTCGGTTCCGTTCGTACTTACCTCCGGGATGACCCGCGCTTCAGGATATTGGTGCACCCGACGTTGTGCCGCGGCTGCGACGGCGATCTGGAAGTCGTGTTTCTTCGCTACTCTGACCGCGACGGCTACCTGGTTAGCGACTCGCGACGCATCATGCCATCACATAATGATACGGAACCTTCAACCCTGGTGACCCTGCCCTTCACCACCCGTATTCGTGTTCCTTGGACCTGGACCAGTCCCGACCCAATCATCGGCGCAGCGATACGCGCGAAACGTTCGGCTGTCGACGCATCCAGCGTTCTACCCAATGGCGATGGTATTTGGTTGGTGCTCAAACCCGCATCGCCTCAGGATGGAGAAGCGAGTTTTATCCTAACGCTCATGCCAACACATGTGGGTCAAGGTCGGTTGGCTGAAATGTCCTGGCCTGAAATCGCGGAAGCGGAGCGACTCGAATTCCGACCTGAGGCTGAGCGGGCAGCAACAAATACCGGGCGTAAGATCACGTCTTGGCAGGGTACCACTAGAGAGGAGATTGGCGGGCGCCACGGCCTTCTTACTCGCTACAGCTTTACGCGGTCCGACGGTCCGCCGCTGAGGAAAGAAACACATGCAGTGTACCTTGGCACCCAAGCCATAATTGCACATGTCCATCTTCCAGCGGCTGCTGGATCACGAGCGGAAACGGCGCTCCGACAAATGATGAAATCGCTGCGGATAGGCGTCGACAGTCTCTAGCTAGCGCACCGTGGGAGCAGCCGTAGCGGAAGCAGAGTAGAGCGACCTTCCCCCTTGGCCGCTGGTGCCAGGCGGGATCATGATAGGCGAAAGCCGAAGGCACTAACCTTGGCGGACGAGTACCGTCTGCGCCTGGCGGCGATAAACGGAAGGGACTCCCAGGCCCTGGCTGGATCTGATATCTCTGCGCATCAACTCCGCAACACGGCCTTCGAACATCTCAACCAGTGCAGCTAATGTAGGTAAAGGCCTCGCCACTACAGGATTGCGTGAATGAGTCCGTTTGGGTCCTACGTAATCCCGGCCTAGCGGGATCGGCATCGGAGTGATCCCCTATGGCGAAGTGCAAGCGAGAGTGACTTTCGGACGCCTCTTGGACACTCGAACCGGGTATACCGTATGAGGGCGGCCTAACTCGTTGCCGAGAAACCAAATGCTGCACCTCACCCACGGCAGAACCACACCCTCCATCGCTTGATTGGCGACCGGTACGCTTCGTGCCAGGCCCTGTAGAACACCGCGTGTCACGGGCGGTGCCTAGATTCACCCGCTCCCTGTGATGCCATGCTCCGCTCAGGCTCGGATCCCACTCCGGAGGGGTGTGCATGCCGTTGAAGTGCGCCTCGTTTGCCCCGCTGGTGACCATGGCCCTCGTCGCAGCATCCAGCCTCTGGGCGCAAGGCGCTCCCGCCGTCGTCGGCTCGGCTGCTGCTGCTCCACTCACGACGGAGGCGATCGCGGCCAGGGCCGTCCCTGCGACGGTGACCATCGTGACGTTCGACGCCGACGGAGATACCCTGGGCCTAGGCAGCGGTTTCATCGTGCGGCCGACAGGCGTGATCGTCACTAATCACCATGTGATGGCAGGAGCAGTCTCGGCGGCGGTGGTGCTGGCGAGCGGTGAGCGCTACGACCGCGTCCAGGCCCTCGACACCGACCCCGGCGCGGATCTCGCTATCCTCAAAATCCCGGGCTATGGCCTCCCGACGCTCGCCACCACCTCAGTCATGCCGCGTGTGGGCGCGAAGGTCGTCGCAGTCGGCAATCCGCTCGGACTCTCCCGGACGGTGAGCGAGGGCATCGTGAGCGCCATGCGCCTCTACGACGGCCGAGAACTCATGCAGATGTCCGCGGCCATAAGCCCTGGCTCGAGCGGAGGTCCCGTACTGAATGCCCGCGGAGAAGTCGTGGCCGTCGCAACCAGCTACCTCAAGGTCGGACAGAGCCTCAATTTCGCCGTGCCTGTGCGCTACGCGATGGGGCTGGTGGAGTCGGAGAACCGCCCCGTCGCGCTAAAGGCGGCGTTCGCGGCGGTGCCGGAGGAGCCGCCGGCATCCGCCAGGAGTGCGGCAAGCGAAGGGGCCTCCCCGATTGAGGAAGCGCGGCCCGCACGGACGAGCAGTCCTCGCGCCTCAATCAGTGGGTCGTACTACACCAGTGGTCAGATCTGGCTCACAAGCCCAACGAAGCCGCCGGAGGGCCCTGTTTACAGCGGTGGGATCCTGCTGCTTGGAGGGGGCGACAACGGTTTGTACTTCTGGTGGAGCGACACGACGGGCGCGCGGAGTCGCGTCTGGTTCGTGAACTCGTTCACCACAGCACCGGACGGCCGGATCGTGATCGAGATCGGCGGAGCCACGTGGAATGGCTACCAGACTGACAAGGGCATCTTCCTCGAGAGCGCGCTAGAACCGCCGCCAGGCAAGCCCGCGTATACGGTGCAGCTCAACGCCGAAGCGACAACCATTCGGCTTGACAGACCCAGCGGGCTCTACGAACTCGACGTGCGCACGGCGTACGTCGACAATGGGCGGCGCTCGACGGACCCCACCGACTGGACGGGTGATGTGGCGATCGTCACTGTGCGAGATAGCATTTTTGTCGATCTCTGGCTCCAGAACGAGGCCGGCGGCAGCGTCGGATTCTGGGCGGCAGGGCCGTTGCGGTCGGATGGCACCTTCGATCTGACCAACAAATCCCGCAAGCGCCTGCGCGGGCGCCTGGGGACTGGCCGGTTCTACGCCGAGTGGGTCGACCCCCGTCATGAGGGTCGCTTCGAGGGCACCATGGAGGGACGGCGGCGCTAGTCCCCTCTCATTGCCTGAGGCGTGCAGGTCACGACGTGATCCCCGGCGTGTGATCTGTCCGACGGCATGCCATACGCTTGCTGAGTGATGTAAGGCTCGAGCGTCTTGACGGCGGAATCCCACCGGCAACCGGCTTCTGCATCCCGGAGGCTGCGCCAGGCCAGGAATAATCGCCCGGTACGAGTCGCAGTCCCAATGTGAGGCGTTGATTCGACCACTTAGTGCGAGGGCATCAGTGAACGGACCGGTACGCGCGGTCGCAAGCCTGGTGGGCGTCGTTGTCGTATATGGAGTCGTCAACCTGTTCCTTGTCGGAGGACAGGAACTCTACCATCACGGGGACAAGATGGCCTTCGACTCCTTGAAGCAGATTCTCGAGACCGAACGCGCAAGTATTCGGCGGGCGGAGACGGAGCTGCAAGCAATCTCCAGCGCAATCAACTCGGGTGAGAGCGAGATCAACCGTCTCAAGACCGGCCTCATCGCCATCGAGGGCCGGTACCCTGGCGGGATACCATCCGCGGTCTACACTGCATACTCACGGGACGTCGATCGTCACAACGCTCTTGCTCGGTCCTATAACGCGTCACTCGCTCGATACAAGACGCTATACGCCGGCTACTCTGCGCAAGTGAATCGGTTCAATACAATGGTGGATCAAGCAAACGCCTTGGCCAACAGGGTTGGAAGCACGTGGTATATCGTTCCCGTACCGGGCGTGCGTGGCTCACATTAGTCTTCCTCGAACTAGTACCCGACTGGGCTACGCTGGAGGAGTAGAAGGGGCTCCTGCTAGCGCCTAGTGACCATGGGTTCGTTGAATGGCTGCGGGGGTGCGTCACTCGGCCAGTAAATCTTTGTGTCGAGCGCGAAGCCAACTGGCGACGGAATTCCGAATGCCTTGCGCCCTCACAAGGATAGCCTCGGCCTCTTCCGGCGCTGTCTCCCCGACCGCCTCGTAAGTCATCGCGTTCCGGCTGCGGCGCACGTCGTGAAACTGCTTGAGCAAACGCAGATCGATATTGAGAGTAGGGCGGAGCGAGTCCAGTAGACGCTCGTGATGCCGCTCCTTCCCTGCGCGGTATCCCTCCGCAGCCAGAGCGGCGGCTGCTACCGCGACGGTGGCGGCATGCGCGAAACCGACTCGCGCATCCATACTGATGCCCGACACCCTAGCGTCAGCGAGATTTCGATCGGCCACCGCGAGTAGCCGGGCGACCTCTTCTGCGGACGGCGGTATCGCCTGCAGCCAACCGTTCTCGTACCACTGCGCGAGCGTCACGAGGGAGCTCTCCGATCAAGTCAATCAACGGGCGGCCCAGGACCGTCGTGATAAAGTGTTGTCGGGCCTTCAGCGCTTCCTGGAACTCGGCCACACTGTAAACCCGGGGATTCACTGGTCGCTCGAGTCGCTTCTCCACCGATGCCATCGCATCAGTTATCTCAGAAAACTCAACCGCGCCAACTACAAAGACATCGATGTCACTGGACGGCTTCAGCTTGCCTTCGGCCAGCGAGCCGTAGATTCCGGCGTAGCGGATCCTGTCCGCGATTGGCGCCAACGCGGCACGCACCTGATCCGGTGCGCCCATCGTCTGCTCCAAGAGGGTACGGAGGGCGTTAAACACCGGGGAGAGGCGGTTCGCCTCATAGAAGATCTGCCTGCCGTGGCGATGCGATCGTACCAGTCCCACGCGTTCCAGGGCGCGAAGCTCCCGCTGGGCCGTGCCTGGGCTTGTTCCGGTCAGACGCGCAAGTTCACGCAGATAGAAGGATTGTTCTGCCCGCGTGAACAACAGGGCCAGCAGCTCGCGCCGTCCCCGCCCAAAGAGCAACTCGGCAGCCGGATCGGCAGTGAAGGCTGTACTCATGATGAGTACTAATGTACTCTATTTGAGTACAACAAGAAAGGGCCCACTCGCCTACCTGTTGCTCACCCCCCTGCTCCCCTCCCGAGACTATGTCTGGGCGTGAACGCTTGTAGACTGATTGGCCGCCCGCCCGGTAGCCCGAATGGCCGCCGGCGCGCGCCCAGCATGCTCCATCTGCGCCCGGCGCATCAGCCACGCCCCCGCCAGACACACGACGCCCCCGACCACTGACAGCGCGGGCACGTGCTCTTCTCGCACCAGCACCCCAAGCAGCAGCGCCACCGGCGGAATGAGGAAGGCGGTGGCCGACGCCTTGGTCGCGCCCACGCGGCCGGCGGCCATTACGGTCAGCACGTAGGCGACGCCGGTGCCAAGCGCGCCCAGCGCGAGCAGAGAGAAGAGCGGACCGGGCGACCACCGAGCCTGGAGCAGCTCCGGCAGGCCGAGCGGCGCGGTCAGCACCAGCGCTAACGCCTGCGCTCGCCAGATCACCGGCAACGCGCCGTTTCGCTGCTGGACCGGTCGGGCGATGTTGAGCGCGAACCCATAAGAAACCAGCGCGGCCAGAATGAGCAGGACGCCGAGCGCGGTGCTCCGGCCCTGGCCGACCGTCGGCAGCCCCATCATTACTGCCCCGGCCAGACCGACCGCGAGCCCCGCCGCGATGTCCCGCGACGGCAACCGGCGCGCCATACCCGCGGCGACGATCGCGATGAAGAGCGGCACCGCCCCGTTCAGCATGCCGGTCAGCGCCGACGAGACATGCCGCTCGGCGTAGGGAAACATGCTCAGCGGAAACCCCATCCAGAGCACACCGACGAGCGCGGTGCCGAGCCAGTCTTCGCGGCGTATCGCGCGACGCGAACCTGGGAACAGGGCGAGGGTGAGAAACCCCACCAGGATGCGGGTGAAGGTCACCCCGTTGGGGCCCATCGCCTCCAACCCCTCGGCGATGAAGAGAAAGGAGGCACCCCAGATGGCGCCGGGGACGATCAGTAGAATCCAATCCACGAATCCTCCGTTTTTGTCACGCTGAACGAAGTGAAGCGGCCATGCTTCAGGGCATGCCCCCTTCGCTTCGCTCAGGGTGACAATGA
>JBIOUY010000069.1:0-2964 GCA_044867445.1 Gemmatimonadales bacterium | reverse complement strand
TCCATGCAAATCGGCATCGATCTGGGCGGGACCAAGATCGAGGGAATAGGCTTGGACGGTGACCGGCTCTTGGCTGCCCGGCGCCGGATTGCGACGCCGCCTGACTATGAGGGAACCCTTGGCTCCGTTTCGCGGCTGGTCCAGGAGATCGAGGCCGAAACGGGCCGTAGCGGCACGGTCGGTGTCGGGATTCCCGGAGTGGTCAGCCGGGTCACGGGAGTGGTCAAGAATGCCAACTCCGTCTGGCTCAACGGCCGGCCGCTGCTCTCCGATCTCGAGGCCAGGCTTTCGCGCCCGGTACAAGTCGCCAATGACGCCAACTGCTTCGCGCTCTCGGAGGCCATGGATGGAGCGGGGCAGGGCTTCGAGGCTGTCTTTGGTGTGATCCTCGGTACCGGCGTGGGTGGTGGCGTGGCGATCCATCGGCGCATTCACGAAGGACCCAACCAGATCGCCGGCGAATGGGGCCACAATCCGCTCCCCTGGATGACCGATGAGGAGCGCGCGGCCGCGCCGAGTTGCTACTGCGGGAAACGTGGATGCGTCGAGACGTTTCTCTCAGGCCCCGGCTTTGAGCGTGACTATGCTCTCCTTTCTGGTGCGCGACGCTCCAGCCCCGATATCGTCCGTGCGGCGGCCGACCGCGACCCCTGTGCAGTCCAAGCGGTGGAACGGTACGCCGACCGACTGGCTCGTGCGCTGGCCTTGGTACTCAACGTGCTCGACCCCGATGCGGTCATCCTGGGTGGGGGCATGTCCAACCTGCCAGGATTGCCATCGGCCGTATCCGCCAAGTTGCCCGAGTACGTCTTCTCCGACACGGTGGTGACGAAGGTCCTGATGAACGCCCATGGCGATTCGAGTGGCGTGCGAGGGGCAGCGTGGCTATGGGCTCCATCTTCGTGAAGGAGCCCTGGGTCATCGGTAGCGCCGAACGCGGTACCGGCTAGCGCTCATCCTCTGTCTGAGCCGCGCTTACCGCCTGCCGCTGTCCTGGCTCCGGAGCTCCCCGCTCTCCACCACCACCACAGAGTAGCCGTCCAGCGCTCCCGGCAGCCGCGCGAGCAGCTCCGGCGTGCGGCGCACCACCAAGATCTGCACTACCGGACGCCCCTCCTTGGCACCCTCGGCCACGCCGACAACGCCGGGAATGTCGAGCAGCTCGGCCGAGTGGCGCTGGATGGTGGCGGAGATGGACACGCGGGCCTCTCGGTCAGGCGTGCCGCCGGCGGCGGGGCCATGACATGAGAGGGTGAGGGCGAAGAGGCCCGCGGCGAGGGCCACGGGCATCAAGCGTATGGCAGACGTGCAGCCTGGCTCCTATTCAACAAAGAGCGACGTGGTGCCGAGCTTCTGGCTGAGCAGACTCAGCACATCGTCGATCGGATTCGCGATGGTCGTGCTGCTCGAGCCCGCAAACAGCAGCCCGACCGGCTTCCTGTCCGTCTCAGTGACGATCAAGGAGCCGGAGTCACCCGAGTTGCTGAACGAGCTTCCGTTGTTCCCGGTGATCACGATCTGATGTATGAACATCGCCGTGTTGCCTTTGGAGTAGCGGATCTTGACCGTGGCATCGATACCGGTGACGCTGCCGTGGGTGAGCACCGTGGTGCGCCCGTACTTCTGTACCGGCATGCCGAGTGTGTCCGGTATCGTGGTCGAGTCCGGCGTACCGTAGCCGTTGCTGGGTGTCTGAAAATCCAACTGCAGGGGGCTCACGCTGGCTGCGGCGGCGTCAACCGTGTTCGTCCCCTTGCGGCTGAAGTTCAGGGGGACGTACCCCGCCAGCGTCCCGATCTGGTCCTGCGCCGTGGAGCGGCAACCGTTGTCCGCCTGGCCCGGCTGGATGATGGGATCGCCGATCTTGGCCTGGTTCTCGACCGCGAACACGTGGTTGTTACTCAGCGCATAGTACACTGTGCTGCCGTTCTTGATCCCCTTGAGTCGGGCACCCAAAGTTCCCGTGGTGCAGAAGGTCCGATAATAGACCAGGTCGTTCAGGTTGCCGGCCGAGACCCCGATCGGCACCGGACGGTCGAAGTGCTGCGTCGGGTCGGTCCCCGGGGAGACCTGCGGGGTCGCGACCGGTAGGCTCGCCCGAAGCTCGCCGGTGACCTCGGTCTCGACCGCGACGCCGTCCAGCACCTTCGCCACGTTCGCCGCGCCCGCCCGCGTGAGGTACACCTTCACCACCGCATTGCCATCCCGCCCGAGTCCCACGGCCGTGCCGACGACGCCCTCCTTCGCCAGCAGCTGGTTGGCATAGTGTGCCTTCGCGGCCAAAGCGGCCCGCAGATCGGGTCCCTGACCACCGCTCCGCGCGAGCGACGGTGCACCGGTCGGAGCCGTCACTTCATTGCGGTCGGAGCAGGCGAACGCGCCTGCCAGGGTCAGCGCGAGCGCGACAGCCAGCATCATATGCCGAGGCCTGGTCAAAGGCATCCGATCCTCCTGCTAGGTGGAGTCGAGCTCGATGTGTGCGGGGTTAGCGTCGGAACTGGGGAGGTCCGATCACCAGCGACAGGATGGCGAATCGAGCAGAGGCGTGTCAAGTGGAATCTATTGAACACTCCAGTGCAAGGGATGGCATCAGCAGTTCGCCCAGCGAAACGGCCCCCGGTGCGCTGCCGGGGGCCGTAGCCAAGGTCGCTCGGAATGGACTTGCCTACCGCGAACCTGCCGGCTGCAAGTGCGAGAAGTATTCGTCCGCGGCCTTCCGGATCTCTTCCGACGTCAGGTCCTTGATGTGCTGGGCGAGCCACCAGCGGTGGCCGAACGGATCCTCGAAGCACCCGCCGCGGTCACCCCAGAACTGGTCGGCGAGCGGCTGGATCTGCTTGCCCCCGGCATCGACCGCCCGCTTCCAGGCCGCATCGACATTGTTCCCGTAGATGAAGAGGCTGACCGCCGTTCCACCGATCGACTTCGGCCCCCTGGCCCCGTGCTCGGGCATCTCGTCGGACA
>JBIOUY010000068.1:0-3949 GCA_044867445.1 Gemmatimonadales bacterium | reverse complement strand
AATCGATGCAACGACTGGCATACTCGATGCGTGAGCGGTCCCTCACGATCGGATCGCGGTGGGTAACCCGATCGCTTCACTCATCAGCAGTCTCATCATCAGTGCCGGCGGGTGCCCCGCCACCTCCCAGCACCACCACGGAGTGGCGTATGAAGGCGGTAACGCGGAGGGTGTGGGACATGGTCGTACGGGTGTTGAACTGGACGGACACGCACCCGGACACCGAGCCAGGATTGATCGTACTGGTGGCGCAGCTCAAGGCGCTGGCGGCACGGATCGGCCAGGTCGTCGCCGAGCAGCGGAACGGGTTGGTGGACTCGGGGGCATCGTCGGCTCGGAAGCACGAGCTCCGGCGCGGGATGCTGTCGGTCGCGATCGCCCACCTCGCCCAGATCGGCGCGCTGGCCGCGCGGGAGCAGCACGAGCTGGGCAAGACATTCCTGTTCAAGCCGACGGCCAATACGTTCGCGGCCTTCCAGTCGGCGGCCCGGAGCATGTTCGGGGAAGCGCAGGCGCACAAGGAGGTGCTGGTGAAGTATGGGTTGTCAGAGTCGGTGCTGGAGGAGTTCGGGAAGCAGCTGGATGAATTCGATGCGGCAGTCAAACTGGGCCTCGACGGCCGTACCGCCCACACGGCGGCGACGCGCGAGCTGGATGCGTTGACGAAGGAGGTCGGCAGGATCGTGCGGGCGATGGACGCGCGGAACCGGCAGCGATTCCAGAACGACCGGCAGGCGTTGGAGCAGTGGATCAGTGCACGCACGGTGCTGGGTACGCCGCGAGCTCAGTCAAGTGACGCGGAGACGCCGGCGCCGGTCGTGGAAGGTGGGACGCCGAATGCGGGCGGCGAGGTGAGGCCCGCGGCATGAACCGGGGGTGGGTGACCCGGGGTAGGGATAGGTGAACCGCCGCCGATGGTGACGACTGTCGGCGGCGGTTGGCGTTTGGGGAAAGCAGCGTGGCGCTTCAGACCGCCGACTCAGGCTAACCCGCCGGACAACGGCTTAGTCGCTAGGTCATCCACCCTCAGAGCCGGGGGTCTACCGGCTCGCTCTCCAGCGCGAGCACCCCGAAAACGCACTCATGAACGCGCCGCAACGGCTCGCGACGGACGAACCGCTCCAGCCCTTCGATGCCCAGCGCAAACTCGCGAAGGGCGAGTGACCGCTTGGCCGAGAGTCCGCGGCTCCGGAGGCGCGTCAGGTGCTCGGGAACGGTGTACTCCGGTCCATAGATGATCCGGAGATACTCCCGCCCCCGGCACTTGATGGCCGGCTGCACCAGTCCCCGTTTGGATCGGGCGACGAACGCGAGCGGCTTCACCACCATACCCTCGCCGCCATGGCCGGTCATCTCTTCCCACCAGCCAATCGCGACCTCGACATCAGCTGAATCCCCGATGTTCACCGTCCGGTGCCGGGTGGTGAACAGGACCGGCGCTCCGTGCCGGCAGACCGCCTCGAGGGTGCCCATGTGCCAGAGGTGGTCCCTATCGGTGAGGACGCGTCCTTCGGTCGCGAGGATGTGGAAAGGGGCCAAGCGCAGGTCCTGGAGGGACCGCAGCGGCCAGCAGTAGCGCGCGTAAGCGTCCACGTAGTTCGCCGTCAGCGATTGACGCTCACCGTAGCGCTCCCGCAATCGCGGAACGTCCGCCCCCCGGGCGAGCGCCTGATCCAGCACCCCCACGGCTGCGGTGAGGGCTGCCCCGGCGGCAGCCCCGACCGCGGCGTATTGCTGGCGAATAAGCTCCTGGGCTTTGGCCGACCACGGCATCAGCTCACAGTCGAGACAGGCCCAGTCGGTCTCCTGCAGGTCCCAGAACCCCGCAGCAGTGAGCGCGTCGCGAACGAGGGCGAGCAGCCCCTGCTCGAATTCCGGATCGTCGAAGAAGCGCCGGCCGGTCCGGGTGTAGACAATCCCAATTCCCTCATCCATCACGCCGAAGCGGCGCCGCGCCACGTCCTCGTCGCGGCAGATGACGACGATGGCCCGACTGCCCATGTGCTTCTCCTCGCACACGACCTGCGCCACGCCCTGGCGCCGGAAGTAATCGAGCGCCTCAGCCGGATGCTCGAGATAACCCTCCCGCTCGGTGGTCTCCGACGGCGACATGGTGGGCGGCAGGTACACGAGCCACTTCGGATTGGCGGCGAACCGGCTCATGACCTCGAGCGCTGCCGTGGCGTTCTCTTCCCGGATCGTGACCGTGTGGTGCAGCTTCGTCTGGACGATCCGCTTCCCGGCGACGTCGACCAGGTCCAGCACGTCATCGACCTGGTGCTGAGCCGAGAGCTCCGGCGCGGTGCCGGGCACGGCTGCAAATGGCCGAGCGGGTACGGCGTACTCTCGCGCGGCCGGCACGCTCACCAGCTCCTGCTCGGGATACCGAAGAGCCGTCAACGTTCCGCCGAAGACGCAGCCGGTGTCAATGTTGATCGTCCGGTTGAGCCACTCCGGCTCTGGAACGGGAGTGTGGCCGTAGACCACGGTAGCCCGGCCCCGGTACTCCGCCGCCCAGTGGTACCGCACCGGCAGGCCAAATTCGTCGGTCTCCCCCGTGGTCTCACCGAAGAGCGCGAAGTCGCGCACCTTACCCGACCCCCGGCCTTGCATCTCCTGCTTCATCCCGGCGTGCGCGACAACGAGCTTCCCATCATCGAGCACGTAGTGGCTGACCAGATCGTCGATGAAGTCGGCGACCTCACGGCGGAACGCCTCGGGCTCGGCCCCGAGCTGATCCAGGGAGTCCTGGAGCCCGTGGGTGATCTGGACGTCCCGGCCCCGGAGCTTCCGCATCAGCTTCATGTCGTGGTTCCCCGGCACCACGAGCGCCGTACCAGCCTTGTTCATGGCCATGACCAGCTTCAAGACCTCGACGATGTGCGGGCCGCGGTCCACGAGGTCACCCACGAACACCGCCTTGCGGCCCTCCGGATGGCGCCAGACGCGCTCCGCGTCGAGCGCGTAGCCCAGCAGGCGTAGCAACGCCTCCAGCTCGTCGCCGCAGCCGTGTACGTCGCCGATGATGTCGAAGGGCCCGTGGTCGAATCGCCGGTTGTTCCAGAGTGGCTGCCGCTCGATGACGACGCGGCCCACCTCCTCCGAGGACTTGAGCACATGGATGTGCCGGAATCCTTCCCGCTGCAGGCCGCGGAGCGAGCGCTCCATCTGGCTCCGCTGCTGCCGAATCACGTGTGGCCCGAAGGTCCGGTCCGGCCGCTCCCGATTGCGCTCGTGACACAACTTCTCTGGCATGTCGAGCACGATGGCCACCGGCAGGACGTGAAAGCGGCGCGCCAGCTCAACGAGGGGCTTCCTGGCCTCGGGCTGGACGTTCGTGGCGTCGACTACCGTGAGATTGCCCCGCGCCAGCCGCTTGGCCGCGATCGCATGGAGCACCTCGAAGGCATCCTTCGTCGCCGACTGGTCGTTCTCGTCATCCGAGACCAGCGCGCGGCAGAAGTCAGAGGAGAGGACCTCGGTCGGCTTGAAGTGGGCCCGCGCGAAGGTCGATTTCCCGCACCCGGACGGACCGATCAGAACCACCAGCGAAAGCTCAGGGATGGTGAGCGTGCGGGAGCCGGCCGGCCGCTCGGACACCACGGGCTCGGTCATCGAGTGAATACCCCCATCTGACTCGGTGCCCCCAACACGGGGTCCTCGTCGCCCACCGGGCGGAACTCCACCTGGTAGCCGAACCGCTCGCCGATGGTGCGGCCCCAAGTCCTGAACTCTTCCCGGGTCCACTCGAACCGGTGGTCCTTGTGACGGAACTGGCCGGCCGGCAGCGACGGCCAATGCGAGTTGTACTCCGCATTCGGCGTTGTTATGACCGCCATTTGCGGCCGGGCGAACTCGAAGAGCGCCCGCTCGAACGCCGCGAGCCGCGGCGGATCCAGATGCTCGATGACCTCCACGACTGCGGCGGCATCGTACCCCGCGAGCCGAG
>JBIOUY010000067.1:0-7850 GCA_044867445.1 Gemmatimonadales bacterium | reverse complement strand
GTGTCCTCTGTGCCTCTGTGGTGAATCGCCATCGGGGCTCAATACGTCGAGGAGCCATTGATGCATGACCGGATTCCCTGCCACTATTCCAGAATGCTCGATGCCAATGTCGCGACCGCTCAAGTCCGTCACCACACCGCCGGCCTCGCGGATGATGAGCGTCCCGGCTGCGATGTCCCAGGCCGAGAGTTGCTGCTCCCAGAAGGCATCGAACCGCCCGGCCGCCACGTCCACCAGATCGAGCGCAGCCGAGCCAGGCCGGCGAATCCCGCTCACCCGAGCGGCTACCCGCTCGAACTGGCCGAGATACTCCGGCAGAGTGGTAGCATCCTTAAAGGGGAAGCCAGTGCCGATGAGGGCAAACTCGGGATCGCGTATCGGGGAGACGCTGAGCCGGTGCTCGCCCAGCCAGGCTCCGCCTCCCCGTGAGGCGGCATAGACGTGCCCGTGGGGGACCTGCACCACTACGCCTGCCTGGAGGACGCCGTCCACGGCTGCTCCGATCGAGACGGCATAACTCGGGAATGCGTGCAAGAAGTTGGTGGTGCCATCGAGCGGGTCCACGATCCAGACAAGCCCGTCGGTGATCATGTTGGGAGTCAGTTCCTCACCCACAATCCGGCTGCCCGGCTCCGCGGCGAGCAGCACCTCGGCGATCATCCGCTCCGCCGTTCGATCCACCTCAGTGACAAAGTCCCGGCTCCCTTTGAGCGTCCATCGACTCGGATCGGCCGGGCGCTCAACCCCGCGCAGGTAGCCCGCAGCGCGCTGGGCCGCGGTCTTCGCGAGGTGCAGTAAGTCTAAGGCAGACACCATCTTGTGTGCCCCTGAGGAACCGGGTAACTTGCCCGTCATGCCGCGCATATTCTCAGGAATTCAACCTTCCGGCGAGCTGCACATCGGCAACTGGCTCGGCGCAGTGCAGAATTGGGTCAATCTTCAGGAGAACTACGATTGCATCTACTGCGTGGTGGATCTTCATGCCATCACCGCTAAGTATGAGCGCGACTCCTTGGCAGCACGCACCCGCGAAATGGCCACTGGCCTGCTAGCCTCGGGCATCGATCCCGAACGTGCGCTCCTTTTCGTGCAGTCCCACGTGCCCGAGCACTCTGAACTCCAGTGGCTCCTCAACACCGTGACTCCGATCGGGGAGCTCGAGCGCATGACCCAGTTCAAAGATAAGGCGCAGCGATTCGAAAGTGTCCCTGCTGGGCTACTCAACTATCCAGTGCTCATGACCGCGGACATCCTGCTCTACCGAGCCGAACTGGTCCCGGTTGGCGAGGACCAGACCCAGCACCTCGAGCTGGCCCGGGAAATCGCCCGCAAGTGGAACGCGGAGTTCGCAGAGGGGAAGCCATTCTTTCCCGAGCCACAGCCGATCCTCACCGAGGCCAAGCGAATCATGGGACTGGACGGCCAGGCCAAGATGTCCAAGAGCCTCGACAACACCATTGGCCTGTTCGACAGCCCGGAGGAAATCTGGCAGAAGCTCCGGCCCGCCAAGACCGATCCGGCTCGGGTGACCCGGAAGGATCCGGGCACCCCCGAGATCTGCAACATCTACCATCTCCATCGCTATTTTTCGGCGCCCGAAACGGTCGCACTGGTGGCGGAGAACTGCCGGGGAGCCAAGTGGGGTTGTCTCGACTGCAAGCGGGTGCTCGCCGATAACATGATCGCAACCCTTGCCCCCATCCGGGAGCGAGCGTTGGAGCTTCAGTCCCAACCTCGCCGCGTCGACGAGATCCTGGCTGAGGGTGCCTCCGCGGCACGACGGATCGCCTCCGAGACGATGCGAGAGGTGCGGGACCGGATGGGATTCCTGGGGAGGGTTCGACCGACGGCTGCGGGCTACGGGCTATGAGCTATGGGCTAGGAGCTCTGAGCTGGTGACACGGGCCAGCTTCGAGCCCATAGCTCCTAGCCGATAGCCCTCGAGGGGTCTTATGGAAAAGATCATCAAAGCGGCAGTCGAGCGCGGCGCCTCGGATCTGCACATCAAGGCAGGCGACGTCTTTCGCGCGCGGATCAACGGCAAGCTGGTCGCCCTCACCAAACAGCGTCTCACCCCGGACCAGACCAAGGCCATCGCTGCCAAGCTGATGAGCAGCGAGGAGGACCGCGCTCGAATCGATCGGCTGCGCGACTTCGACTGCTCCTGGGGCATGCCCGGCGTAGGTCGGTTCCGGGTCAATGTGCTGCGCCAACGCTCTTCCTTCATGATCGTCATGCGGGTCATCCCGTTCACGGTTCCCACGATCGAATCGCTCCGGCTGCCGGAGGTACTGAAGCAGATTGCCGAGTCGGATCGCGGGCTGGTGCTGGTGAGCGGAGTGAGCGGAAGCGGCAAGAGCTCCACCGTGGCGGCCATGGTGCATCACATCAACCGCACCCAGCACAAGCACGTGGTCACCATCGAAAATCCGATCGAGTTTCTTCATCGGGATCTGAGCTGTTCGATTACCCAGCGTGAAGTGGGCGTGGACACCGAAAATCTGGCGGTCGGATTGCGCGCCGCCTTGCGTCAGGATCCCGACGTTGTCGTCCTGGGCGAGATGGCCGACCAGCAAGCGATCGACACCGCGATCAAGGGAGCGGAGACCGGTCATCTGGTCATCGCTTCCATTCCGACGCCCGATGTCGTCACTACCATCGAGCGAGTGATCGCGACGCTACCCGGGGAGGAGCGGGAAATCGGCCGGATGCGATTCTCCGAGGCGCTCCGGGCCGTGGTATCACAGCAGCTGCTCCCCCAGAAGGACGGGAAGGGGCGAGTGGCCGCTGTCGAGGTGCTGCTGGCGACGCCGGTGGCGCGGGAGTGCCTGAAGAATGCGTCGCGCACCGGTGAAGTCCGGCGCATCATGGCCGAGGGCAAGAAGCAGCTCGGGACCCAGACGTACGATCAACACGTCGCCGAGCTGGTAGAGTCAGGGCTCATCACGTCTGACACCGCCAGGGCGGCCGTGGCGGTCTCGGCATCGCCGCCCACCGCGGCCAAGCGGGGATCGAAGCAGGCCGCCTCCGCTTGAGCTGCGAACCGGCGTGCCTTCGCTCGATCAGACCCTTCAGAAAGTCCTGGCGCTCTCCCGTGAGGCCGGGACTCCCGACGGAGCTCGGGCCCGGGAACTGGTCGCCGCTCACTTGACCGCCCTGGGTTATCGAGTTCAAACGCAGAGCTTCACCTTTCACCCCTCCAGTCTCCTCGGCTTCCCCATCTTCGGTGCCGGGCTTGGCGGGCTCTCCCTGATGCTCTTGCCCCTCCTCGCGCTCGAAGCGACGCCCGGCTGGGGTGCGCTGCTCATCTGGGTCACCGGACTCGGTGCCCTTCTCATTCTCAGCTTCTCCGTCGGTGCGGGATGGCTCCCGCTGGGAGGCGCACCGCGGGAGGACTCCAACTTGATCGCTGTGCGCGGCGAAGAGCCGGTTCGACGCTGGCTGGTAGCGCATCTCGATACGAAGGCCCAGGCACAATCGATGGCCGGCCGGTTGGTGGCCATCTGGATGATCGTTGTCGCGGTGGTGGCGCTCACGTTCATGTGTCTTCTGCGGCTGGGCGGGCCACTCCCCGTGCCGGAGCTCGTACTCGTCGCGGCGGTCGCCCTTTTCGCCGGTACGCTGGCCGGCCGTGGGCGGCTGCGCGGCACCTCCCGCGGTGCGAGAGACAATGGCAGCGGTGTAGCCGCAGCATTGTCCGCGGCCGAGCATTCGCGTGACCCAGGAACAGGGGTGCTTATCACTGGCAGCGAGGAGTTTGGCCTGGTGGGCGCCCGGGTGTTTGCTCAGCTCGAGCCAGATCGCCTGAGGGGAAGCGTCGTGGTGAACCTCGATACCATCGACCAGGAGGGCCACCTCTATGTGGTAAGCCATGACCGCCGAGGCCAAACCTTGGCCCGGCAGATGTCCCGCGGCCTCAAAGGCCTCGGTCTCCCGGTGCGCTCCCGCCGTTTGCCGCTCGGCATCCTGGTGGACAGCATACCGCTCGCGCGCGCCGGGGTTCCCGCTGTCACCGTGGGGCGGCTTACCTGGCGTACCCTTCGGAGAATTCACACTCCGACCGATACTCCGGAGGATCTCTCCCTCGAGACGGCCGTGCGGCTGGGGCGAGCGATTGTCGTGAATTGACCTTTGTCTGGCCTGCAGATAGGTTTGCCCGAGGATTCACGGGCCCCGTAATGGGGCTTTTTTCGTTGGCCGACGGGGAGAACCGGCATGTTCGACGCGGAAACCACCTGCGTGGTGGTCGTCGGAGCCCAGTGGGGTGACGAGGGCAAAGGCAAGCTGGTCGACGTCCTGGCTGAACGCGCCGACCTCGTGGTCCGCTACCAGGGCGGGGCCAACGCCGGCCATACCGTGGTGATCGGCGATTCTCAGTTCATTCTCCGCCAGATCCCCTCGGGTATCCTTCACCCCAGGGTCACCTGTGTCATCGGCAACGGGGTGGTGCTCGAGCCCGAAAACCTGTTCGCCGAGCTGGACCAACTCACGCAGCGGGGGATCGATACCCGCGGCCGTCTCTTCGTCTCGGATCGCGCCCATCTCGTCCTCCCATATCACAAACTGCTGGATGCAGCGAGCGAAAAGAGCCAGAAGCTCGGAACCACCGGGAGGGGGATCGGCCCGGCCTATGAGGACAAATTCGGCCGCCGGGGCATCCGGGTCACCGATCTCAGGCACCTCGACTGCGCCCGGGTCCTATTGGCCGATCGGGTGGAGCGCGCCAACCGGCTGCTCGATCTGATGGGAAGCGCCGAACGGGCCTCGTTCGACCAGCATGCCGAGTTGCTGGAGCGGCTCGCGCCACGATTGCTGCCCCTGGCGGCGGACACTGGCCTGCTGGTGCATCGGGCGGTGGGGCAGGGCCGCCGGATTCTGCTCGAGGGAGCCCAGGGCGCGCTGCTGGATGTGGACCACGGTACCTATCCCTACGTCACCTCGTCCAACACCACGGCCGGCGGCGCGGCAGTAGGAGCAGGCATCGGTCCCACAGCCATTGATGGCGTGCTGGGTGTGGTCAAGGCCTACACCACTCGGGTCGGCAACGGCCCGCTGCCCACCGAGGCTCCGAGTCCACTGGGGGAGCGGCTGCGCGAACTGGGCGGAGAATTCGGTGCGGTCACCGGGCGGCCACGGCGGTGTGGCTGGTTCGATGCGACGGTGGTGCGCTACGCGGTTCGGGTCAATGGCCTCACCGGCCTGGCCGTAACCAAGCTGGACGTGCTCGATTCCTTCGCCGAGATCCCGGTGTGCACCTCCTATCGTCTCGGGCCTGATGACCGCGAGGAGATGCCAGCGGAAGTGGAGGTCCTGGGCCGGGTCGAGCCGATTTATCAGCTGCTGCCCGGCTGGCAGCGGCCGACCGGAGGGGCTCGGCGACTTGCCGATCTACCGGATGCAGCTCGCAGCTACCTCGACCGGCTTCAAGCGCTCTCTGGGGTACCGGTACGTTATGTAAGTGTGGGCACCCGTAGGGATCAGATTATTGAGGTGTGAACTGGTGAAAGGTGAAACGTGAAAGGTGAGACGTGCAAGGTGGCTTACCTGTCACTTTCACCTCTCACCTCTCACGCCGTCCCAGGGAGTCTATGGAAGATACTGATCTCTTGGTTGTTGGCGCCGGCCCCTGCGGCCTGGCTGTCGGCATCTCTGCCAAGCAGGCGGGCTTGCCCTGCGTCCTGCTCGACCGGCGCACCATCGTGTCGACCATCGAGCGCTACCCCTTGGGCATGACCTTCTTCTCCACTCCTGAGCGGATCGAGATCGGCGGGGTGCCATTCATCGCCAGCCTGGAGAAGCCCACTCGACGAGACGGGTTGATCTATTACCGCCGGGTGGCTGAGCATTACGGCCTGGATGTCCGCCCGGGAGAGGAAGTGGTCGATGTCGTTCGTGAGGCGCAAGGCGGGTTTCGGGTGGAGGTGCGACAACCTCATGATGCCAAGACCTATTATGCCGCGGTGGTGGTCTTCGCGACTGGGTACTTTGACAACCCCAACTACCTTCGGGTTCCCGGTGAAGATCTGCCGCATGTACACCACTACTTCACCGAGGGGCATCCCTACTGGCGGCGCAAGGTGGTCGTCATCGGGGCGGGGAACAGCAGCGTGGATGCCGCCCTCGAGTGCTGGCGGGCCGGCGCCGAGGTTACCCTGGTGCACTTTGGACACGAGCTCGACCGGACAGTGAAGGCATGGGTGCTGCCCGATATCACCAACCGGATCAAAGAGGGCAGCATCAAGGTGCGCTGGCGGTCCCGGGTGAGAGCCATTACCCCCATCCAGGTCGAGGTCGCGTCTGACGCGAACGGGGCAGTCGAGTGTATCCCCGCCGACACGGTGCTGGCGATGACCGGCTATCATGCGGACACGACCCTCCTGCGCCGGCTCGGCGTTCCGGTGGACGATGAGACCGGTGTGCCGGCACACGACGAGAGGAGCATGGCCACGCCGGTCGAGGGCTGCTATTTGGCCGGTGTGATCGCGAGCGGCAACGATGCCAATCGCCTGTTCATCGAGAACGCACGGGGACACGGCGATTTGATCGTGGCCGATGTACTGGCACGCCGGCGGACTGTGGGCCACCCCAAGTTCCCCACCCGATCCACCTGACTGGCATCGCGCATCAGAAGCCTCGAATCCAGTTGGGGCTGCTGTACCGGAACCACTCGCTCCGGCCGGTCGCCCGGACGATTTCGATCGTCGGCGTAGTTGAGCGAGCCCCGGGGCAGCGGCGATGGCGCGCGTGATGGTAATGTGCGGACTCGCAAGCAACATGCCCAGCGCGCACTGGGTCAATTTGGATGTAACAGGTTGGCCAGGGACGTCCGCATATGCCCCACGGTGCGTGACAGCGGGACACCAGAGCGACCTAGGGGGAGCGAGGGCGGCGCCCGCCACCCTCGCTCTATTCTCACGATGATCTCTACTGCCTCGCTGGCGCGCGATGGCCGCTCACTCATCCGCCGATCGGCGTCAGTGAGAGGAAGGGCACCGGCGGGAACGTGAACGTGCCATCTGGCAAGACGACGATTTGGATCGCCCCCTCCAAGTGGTAGCGCTGGCCGGTCTCGGGGTTGGTCACCGTGCCCACGAAGCGGATGAAGAAGGCGTTGCCGCCCGGAGCGGTCTCGAAGAACTGACCCTCATTGTCGTTGATCGTAAGGTGGACGGTGCCGACCGCGAGGGGCTGCAACTGGCAGAGATCGACCCCAGGTTCCCCCACATCTACCTGCCAGACGAGTGCGTTCAGATCCTTGGCCGTGATGTACACGTGCTCGGACGTGCCCCCCTGCTGGGTCGGGTGCGTGACGATCATGGCGTCGGCAACCGACTCAGGCTCCGCGCCAGCGCAGAAAGCGGGGAAATCCTCGAGACTCACGCCCAAGTGGGCCGCGATGGGCGGCTCAGCCTGGCCGAAGAAAACTATCAACGGCTGTTCGAATCGACTGATCGTCGCGCCAAAGGATGGGGCGGCGTTGGGAGCCGGGTCGGTGACATCGGGCTGGTCGCCGCAGCCAAGCGCGAGGGCGCCCGCCAGCGCGACTGTGCTGAGGAGGAAGGAGCGGCGCATGGTGACCTCCAGGGGAAAGGGTCTGCGAGGGAAGGCGTCCGAGCCGAGCAGGTAGACGCCGCCGTGCTACCCTTCGGCGGCCCGGCGATCGTGGGGGTCCCTCGTGGCGTCTGGCCAGAATCAGTCGGCGTCGCGGAGGAGGCGAGGACCCGTGGCTTTGCGGCCCCGGCTTTCGCCGGGTGTGCCTTTGTCGTGGGATGGTAGAGCCTGAGTTATCGCGCGGTACGGGGACTGTCAAGCGACCAGCCCCGCGCGGCTCGGTGCGGGTCTCCTCGGGT
>JBIOUY010000066.1:0-4310 GCA_044867445.1 Gemmatimonadales bacterium | reverse complement strand
CACTCCTCGACGACGTCCGGGTCTGCTTCCTTGATGAGCTTGCGCATTCTGCTGAGGGTTTCCCCGCGCCAGTCCCCGAGTTCGGCGATTCTTTTCGAGATGAGCTCCGATGCCGACTGGCCTTGGCTCGCGCCTGACTTTGTCATGTTCTCATCCTAGAAGTTCCAGAGATATTTCATTTGCAAGACAGTGGAGGATAGTCATGTAAGACTTCAGAGCAATGTTACGGCGGGGGTATATGTGCGCAAATAGCCTCGTAATGGTTTGTTCATGAAAGCACACTGCGCAAGTTGTCGGACACCAAGGGAAGACGAGAAAACAAGACGCGCAGCAACGTGGAGATGTCGGTCGCCGTTCCCAATGTCGAGTGCGGATTCCGGCCGATGCGTTGCTGATCGACGATGATTGCCGTCGAGAGATGTGCGAGAACGTCGACGTCAAGCTGACCGTAGCGCGGCAGACAAGTCTGCACGAACGTCGAGAACGTCTCATTGAGCATACGCTGGGATTCCGCGGCGATCGTGTCGAACACTAGCGACGATGTCCCCGAACCTGAGACGCCCGTGAAAACGGTGATTCTCCGTCGAGGAATGTCGACGGAGATGTTCTGGAGGTTGTTCTCGCGGGCGCCCCGGACCTGGATGGTGCCGAAGCGATCAGATTTGGAAGATGAGGGGGACATGGTGCTCCGGAATAACGGCCGCGCTCAGCTGATCAGCTCTGCCAGCGGTCGAGGGCGGCGATCTGGATCAGATTGCCGCAAGTGTCGTTCAGCATGGCGATGGTCGAGCCGGTCACCTTGGTCGGCGGCATGGTGAACTCCGCGCCCAGCGGTTTCATGCGGTCGTGCTCCCGCTGGACGTCGTCCACGTAGAACATGGCGGCTGGCTGGCCCTGCTCGAACATAGCCTGCTGGTAGGCCCGAGCGGCCGGATTGTCGTTGAGGGCCAGCTGCAGCTCAGTGCCGTCCGGCTCCTCGGGTGAGGCAACGGTCAGCCACCTGAACGGCCCTTGGGTGAAGTCCGCCTTCTTCACGAAGCCCAGAACGTCGGTGTAGAAGCGCAGCGCTTTCTCCTGGTCGTTCACAAAGATGCTGGTGACTTTGATCTTCACGGCGACTTCCTCCTGTCAAATTGTGGGGTGTGGGTTCGTCGCTTCGATGCCGAACTGGTTGGCGTACTCGGCATTCAGGCGTTGCCATTCGAACTTCATCGCCTCGCCACCGACAATGCGGCCGATGGGGTGCCCTGCCAGGAACCGGTCGAGCACGTCGAAGCAGATGTGCCAGCCAGCCGCGCCCATCGACACGAACCTGCGACCAATGTTGTGCCAGAGCGTGAGGCGCGTGCCGTTGGCCAGCGGCTCCAGCTGCCACCGAATGTCATTCCCGCCCCAGCCATACTCGAGCAACCTCGGGGCCTCGGCCCGCTTGACGCTCGTCTCTGAGACGTGCGGGGCGGGCGCCCCCACTGTCGAGAGCTTCACGGGCCCGGTGGTGCCGAGGTTCCGATCGGCGTCGAACGGCGCCCACTCGCGTAGCTGTGCCGGATCGGTCAGGGCTTGCCAGACCTTCGTCGGCGGATGACGCAACTCTCGGACGAGAACGAGCGTCCACTTGTCCTCTTCCTTTCGGGCCTCAGCGCCAAAAGCGGTGCCCGGTGCGTACTTCCCACGGCTGCTCATCGTTTCTTTTCTTTCCTGGGAGGCACCTGTTCCATGCGGTCGAGGTGGCGTTCGAGAGCGTCGACGTGGGCGGACCAAAAGCGCCGGAAGGGAGCTAGCCAGGTGTCGACCTCCATGAGCGGTTCAGGTCTGATCCGGTAGACGCGCCGCTGCGCGTCCACTCGCGCCTCCACAAAGCCGGCCTCTCGGAGCACCCTGAGGTGCTTGGAGACCGAGGGCTGCGCCATCCGAAGTTGGTGCTCGATCTCGCTGACGGACCGCTCCGAGGAAGCAAGTAGGCTCAGGATGGCCCGACGGTTCGGTTCCGCGATGATGCCGAAGGTAGATTCCACGACACGTATATACTTGCTGGGTTATATGCCTGTCAAGCCATGCATGTCGCCTATCTCGGCCGAAGCCGCGGGAAAGGCCCCAGGGTTTGTGACGTAAGCCATAGCGCGCCAAGCAATTACGAGTTTATATATCGGCCTTCCGTTGGCGCAGCGCCGGCATAGAATTCGCGCCCCAAGTATTCTTCTCCAGTTTTGCCGACAGCCTGACGAACCCCAGTTCTGGGCCCGAAATGACCTGGTCTCCACGCGTGGCGTCCCGAATCTCCGTCGCCCTCCTCCTGGTGGGATCCCTCACCTGCAATGGGGAGGGCCCCGTAGAGCCCTCGACTCCAACCAAGCTTGCCGTGGCGACTCAGCCCTCCAGCACCGCGGAAAATGGCCAGCCTCTGGCCGTTCAGCCCGCTGTCCAGGTGCAGGATGCCGACGGAAACAATGTTCCAGCGACCAGCGGAGCCACCGTCACCGCTGCGTTGACCGGGGGTTCGGGAACTTTGGGAGGAACGCTTACTCAGCCAGTTGATGGGTCAGGCAAGGCAACCTTTACCGACCTCAGCCTCTCGGGCCCCAGCGGAACCTATCAGATCCAGTTCAGCTCGACCGGGCTTACCAGCGCCACCTCGAACAATGTGGTGCTGGACGGCGGCCCGCCGGCCAACATCGCCGTCAACACCCAGCCGACCAGCGCGCTTGACCAAGAGGTCTTTGACCCGACCGAGCAGCCGGTCGTCACCGTGACGGATGCCGGTGGCAATGTGGTTCCTGGCGTGCTGGTCACCGCGTCGATCGGGTCTCGTACCGGAACGCTGCAGGGAAGGGATACAGCTACTACTGACGCAAACGGAGTGGCCCGGTTCACCGATCTTGGCATCAGCGGGCCTGGCTCCCAGACCCTCGAGTTCACGGCTAATCCGGCCACCGGGACTTCCGCACCCATTAACATCGCAACCCTCCCATCTGAAGCCACCATGGGCAAGTGGGGAGGGGTGGTGGACTGGGACATTGTACCGCTGCACATGCACCTGTTGCCGACGGGAAAGATTCTCGCCTGGGGGAAGTTCGAGAACGGCACGATGGTGATGAGCAATCCAAGGCTTTGGGACCCCGCGGCGGGCCCACCGACGACGGCCACGACCATCGCCGCGGATACCATGCTCTTCTGCTCAGGCCACTCGTTCATGGCCGACGGAACGCTGCTTGTCTCCGGAGGGCACAAGCTGGACGATCGGGGGCTGGACGTCACCAACTTTTTCAACCCGGTCACGCAAACCTGGACCCCTGGTCCCAAGATGGCGAAGGGCCGGTGGTATCCCACAGTGACTGAGCTGCCGGACGGCCGCATGGTGACCGTGGCGGGGAAGGATACGACGAAGAGTGTGGTTCTCGTGCCGGAGATCTGGGGCGATCCAGCCGACCCAACTCATTGGGTACCCCTGCCGGGAGCGAGCCTGTTGCTTCCCTACTATCCGCGCGACTTCGTTGCACCCGACGGACGAATCTTCATGGCAGGTGAGCGGACGACCTCACGCTGGCTGGACGTGGATGCAACCGGCGCCGGCGGGCGAGGCACATGGACCAACGGGCCGGCGCACATCTGGCCGTTCAACCGTGAGTACGGCTCGGCGGTTATGTATGACGCCGGCAAGATTCTCTATGTCGGTGGCGGCGGCGACCTGGCGTGGGACACGCCCGACCCCAAGAGCGGCACGCCGACGGCGACGGCCGAGCGGATCGATCTCACACAGTCCAACCCGACCTGGCAGAGCGCGGGCTCGCTCCCGACGCCGCGCCGACACCTCAACGCAACCGTGCTTCCTGACGGCGAGGTGCTTGTGACCGGTGGACTGAGCGGCGGTGGATTCAACAACCTCGCCACCGCCCAGCATGCCGCAGAGCTCTGGGATCCGGCCAACCCAACAGCGTGGACTCAGCTCGCCAGCAATGCTAAGGACCGAGGGTACCATTCGGTCTCCCTGTTGCTTCCGGATGCCACCGTGCTCCACGGCGGAAGCGGAAATGCGACTGTCCCGGGTACCTCGACGCCCTATCCCGACGAGGAGAATCACGAGATCTTCCAGCCGCCGTACCTCTTCAGGGGTGCGAGGCCTACTATCACCAACGCGCCGAACACGGTCGGACCCGGGGCAACCTTCACGGTGGCCACGCCGAATGCCGCCCAGATCACCACGGTCCGCATCATTCGTATTGGCTCTGTGACCCATGCCTTCGACCAGAATGGCCGGGCGCTCACCCTCCCGTTTGTGGCATCGAGTGGCGGCATCAGCGTCACCGCTCAAG
>JBIOUY010000065.1:0-2202 GCA_044867445.1 Gemmatimonadales bacterium | reverse complement strand
CGGGGACAGTCGACAAGAAGGCAATTGATGACCTGACGCAGCGGATTGAGAAGGGCTTCCTGCCGAAGGTCCAGGACGTGCGCGGCTTTCACTGCTACTATGCGGTCAACGTGGACAACAAGGAGCTCGTCAGCATCGGCCTTTTCGACGACAAGACGGGGGCAACCGAGTCCACCCGACTCGCCGCGGACTTCGTCAAGACCGACCCCCTCAAAGATCAGCTCGGCACCCCCCAGATCTTGGAGGGCGACCTGATGGTCATGCGGGAGGCAGCGGTTGGCGCCCACTAGTCCTCGCGGCGCGTGATCAGTGACAGGAGCCGGAGAGCTCGGCCTCTCCGGCTCTTTTGGCTTCAAGAGCTCAGCAGCCTGATCACCTGCCGCAGGCGCCGCCGGTAGCTCGAGTGCTCCACCTCGAACCGGTGACGTTCCGACCGGACGTAATGAATCCCGCCGCCCAGTTCCGGACGCGGTCCCTGTTTGAGGATCCGGAACTTCCGAAGACCGGACCGGTTCCCTGATAGCGCCTGGATGTACTGGGCGACCGCCTGCGCCTGCAGGTCCATGAGCCACCAGACTCCACTATCCGGCATGATCATCCCGAGAATGAAGAGATTGTCGTACGACGGATGAAAGAGGTGGAGATGGAAATCGGGTCGGCCGCCGGTGGGGTTGAGATGTGAAGGCGCGAGAAAGGGAAAAGATACCTGATACCCGGTTGCATAAATGATGAGATCGACCAGTTCGATGCTCCCGTCCTGGAACCGAACCTCTCGACCCTTGAGCTCCTGCAGGTCCGGTTTCGGGTGGATGTCGCCCTGGCCGAGCGCCTGGAGGATCTGCGAGTTCACGATAGGATGGCTCTCGAGCAGCTTGTGATCGGGCCTGGGTAATCCAAACTGTTCCGGGCTTCCCACGATGATCTTCAGGAGCAGTTGGTCCAGCGGTCTCCGAATGAACAGGGGTAAACCAAGCTTCACGCCGGCTTCGCCGACCTGATCGATGGGCCGGCCAAAGGCGTACTTCGGGATGTAGTGATAGCCTCTCCTGACGCTGAGAAAGGTCCGCGCGGCGTGCTGTCCCGCTTCGACGGCGATATCGCATCCTGAATTTCCCGCACCGACCACCAGAACTCGCTTGTCTCGGAGGATTTCTGGTGTCTTGTACCGGGAGGAGTGCATCGACTCCCCCTCGAACTCTCCCGGCACGCTGGGCAGGTTCGGCATCCAGTGGACACCGGCTGCCACGATGAGGCCGGAATAGATCCGCGTCTCACCGTCGCTGAAGGTCAGCTCCCAGTCATTTCGTTCGATTCGCTCGGCCCGTTCTACTGACCGGCCGAAACGAATGTGGTCGTACAGGGCGAACGACTTGGCGTATGACCGCAAGTAGTGCAGCGCCTGCACGTGGTTGGGGTAGTCGGGATACTCCCGGGGCATTGGGAAGTCAGGGAACTGGGTCAGCGGCTTAGACGAGATCAGGTGGGTCGAGCGGTAAACCGGGCTGTGAGGCAGGTTCGCGTCCCACAGCCCGCCTACGTCCCGCTCGCGTTCGACGACTTCGAAGGGGATCGAGTGAGCTTTGAGCTGGCGGGCCGCCGCCAATCCGGCCGCGCCGGCGCCGATGACGCAGTAGGTCATCGGCGGAGAATCTGTGCAACCGCCCCGCTCAGGGCAACGGCATCAGCGGCGCCGAGCGCGAGTCTTGGCGGCCTTCTTCGCCGCGGCCGACCGGCCGACCGGCCCTTTGGTACGTGCAGCCTTCTTGGCCGACGCCGAACGGCTCCTGGCAGTGCGCCGGCCCGCCGCGGAGCGCGCCTGCCTCGACAGCGCTCGGCGTGAGGCCGCGCGGCGTCCCTCCCGCTTTAGCGCTCCCTTGACCGCGCGGGAGCGTCGCCCCGAAGGCTTTTTCTTCGCGCCACTTTGTCCTTTGCGATAGGCCCGCTCGGCACTCCGGCGGGTCTTCTCCGAGGTGGCTCCCTTCTTGGGGGGGCGCAACTTCACGCCGGCCCGTCTGGCCTTCGATAGCCCAATTGCAACCGCCTGCTTGGTGGAGCGGGCGCCGTGCTTCCCTTCGCGAACGTGATGCATCTCCTCCCGCACGAACTCGCCGGCCTGGGTCGACGGCGACTTGCCTTCACGAGCGTCCTCGTGGGCGCGCTCAATGGTCTCTTTCTCAGGCATCGGGTCCTCCTAATCTGACT
>JBIOUY010000064.1:0-14807 GCA_044867445.1 Gemmatimonadales bacterium | reverse complement strand
AGGATTCCGCCAGCTTCTTCGAGACGCCCCGCCGAGGCACAGGCATATCCCAGCATCAGCTTCTTCATGGTGCGCAATCCGGGACGCTCGACCTCCTTTCGGATATCGGCGATCGCCTCCTCGTATTCCCCCTTGGCGACCAGAGCCCACCAGAGCACCAGGCGCGCGCCCAGGAAATTCGGGTCCATCCCCAGCGTCTTCCGCAGCTCCTCGATCGCCTGATCGTATCGCCGGCTGAAATAGACCACCCACCCCACAGCACGGTTCACCGGAACCGAGAGGGGGTCCAGCTGCTGGGCCCGCTTGATGGACGCGAGCGCCTGGTCGTGCCGGCCGAGGGCCGCGAGGTACTCGGCATACCACCCGTGCGCCATCACGTAACTGGACTTGAGCTCGAGCGCGCGCTTGAACTCTTTCTCCGCTCCTGCCCAATCCAGATCTGCCAGCCAGCGGGCGTAGGCCAGAGATGTGTGCGCCTCGGCGAGGGTGTCGTCCATTTCCAGGGCCTTCAACGCCATCATCTTCGCCTGCGCCAGGTACTCCACCGGTGCCTTGTCGCCGAATCCGATGCTGAGCAGTTCGTAGGCATCGGCGATACCGGCGTACGCGACCGCGAAGCTGGGATCCTTGGTGATGGCCTCCTGGAAATGCTCGATCGCCTTCTGCACGTCCGCTCCGGACCACTTGTTGAAGTGGAAGCGGCCCAGGAGGTACAGGTTGTAGGCCTCGGCGTCGGCGGTGGCCTTCTTCTCGACCCGGGACTTCTCCTCGGGCGACAACGCCAGCGAGAGCGCCCCGGTGATCTGCTGCGCCACCTCGCTCTGCACCTCGAAGATGTCGGTCAACTGGCGATCGAAGGTATCGCCCCACAGGTGCTTCTCGGTCTTGGGATCGACCAGGTGCACCACGATTCGCGCGCGGGGCCCCGCCCGACGAACACTGCCTTCGAGGATCGCTCCCACGCCGAGCTCCTCGGCGATGGTGATGATCTTTTTGGTGGTCTTCTTGTACTGCATCGAAGAGGTGCGGGAGATCACCTTGAGCGCACTGATCTTGGAGAGCAGCGCGATAATGTCGTCGGTGATGCCATCGCTGAAGTACTCGTTTTCCGGGTCGGCACTCATGTTCTCGAACGGCAGGACCGCCACCGATTTGGCAGTGGCGACTTCCTGGACCATGGCCGTCGCCGCCCCCATCGCGATCGCCGAGGTCACCGGGGTGGCCAGCGCCTCGGCGAACTGCGCAGCGGAGACGAACCGATCGGCCGGCAGTTTGGCCAGCGCCTTCTTGACTGCGGCATCGATGGCTTCGGGCACCAGCTCGCGAAAGGCACGGGGCGAGGGCACGGGGTTGCTCAAGCGGCGTGCGAGGACCGCTTCCAGCGAGTTACCCGGGAAGGGTGGCTGCCCCACCAGCATCTCGAACAACACGCATCCGAGGCTGTAGATGTCGCTGCGGCCGTCGAGATACTCGCTTCCTTCGCTCTGTTCCGGGCTCATGTAGGACGGAGTGCCGATCACCTGCCGCGGTCCGGTAAACGCCTGGGAGACGGCCACCCCCACGGCGCGAGCGATGCCGAAATCCGCCACCAGGGCATGACCTGACTCCAGCAGAATGTTGGCCGGCTTGATGTCCCGATGAACCACGCCCGACTTGTGGGCGTAGCTCAGCGCGTCGGCCACCTCGCGAGAAATCTGGAGGGCATCGCTGACCGGCAGCTGGCGTTCCCGGGCGAGGCGCTCGCGCAGGGTCTCACCCTCGACATAGGGCATGACATAATAGAGAAACCCATTGGCCTCATCCGAGTCGTACAGTGGGAGGATGTGAGGATGGTGCAGGCGGGCCGCGATCTGGATCTCGTGGAGGAACCTTGCCGCCCCCACTGCCTCGGTCAGCTCCGAGAGAAGCACCTTTACGGCAACGGCGCGCTGATACTTCAGATCATGGGCCAGGAATACCTTCGCCATCCCGCCCTGCCCCAACTCACGCTGGAGCTTGTAGCGGGAGGCAAGCGCTTCGCTGAGGCGTTCAAATAGATCGGCCACGGACGGACTCTCCTGCAGTCCTTGACTCTGGGTACCTTTGGGGTGGGTGTCGCCGTCTTGGAGTGTGTTCCGGATAATCTAGGGCTAAACGCCGGTGGCGCCAGATCGTTGTGCGCGTGGTACCGTGCAGCGGAATTCAGCAGCGTGATTGTGACATTTTGGCGTCCAGGCGATGAGGGGCGAGTCTTGCATGAGTTGAGGTAAAAGGTACTTTGATGCTAGCAAACGGGTGGCTTCTGGTGATCGCTTTTGGAGGGTCGCAGAACGCAACTCGGTGCTTCGGCATTTCACCGATCTCGCCCCGGAGACACATCCCGCGACAACTTGGCCTCACGAAGGCCTGAGTATCTAGGAGAGCCGTGACCGTACCAGCGCGGGTTATATCACCTCAGTGTGGAGAATCAAACATGAGCGGCCATAGAGGGGTCCCTCTCCTGCCCATCACCTCGGTACGCCTCGTGGCCTTCGTGACCGGTCTGGCTCTCGGCACCGGCTGTGGTGGTAAGCCAACCAAGGCCCCTCCAGCGGATCAGGCTCCCGCGGCAACCGGAGCCGCGACAGAGGCCGGCAGCAAGCCACTGATCGCCTTGATCCGGGCGGCCGATTGGATGGGGAGCGAGTGGGGTGAGGACGCCATCAAAGTGGGGCTCCAGGAATCCGATCTAGAGGCAGGTCGGGACTACGAGATCAAGGTCTCGAGCGCCCAAGGCGATCTGGCGACCCTCCCCAGTCTCATTGACGCAGCCATCGACGCCAAGGCCAAAGTCATCGTCACATTGCAGGACGCCACCCTCGAGGCCGCGGTACAACGCGCCAAGTCGGTGCCGATCGTCTTCGACCTGCTATCGGACCCATTCGCGGCCGGTGCTGGAAAGAGCGATAGCAACCACCTCCCAAACATCACCGGAGTCTACTCGCCTGGCTTTGGGGATCCGGAACAGACCCGGCGGGTGGAGATCATCCAGCGAATCGTGCCCAAGCCGCGCCGGCTCGGGATTCTCTTCAGTCCAGAGGAGAAGCTGTCGGTCGTCTTCAAAGACCGCATGACGAAGGCGGCCAAGCAAGCCGGCCTCCAGGTTACCGCGGCGCCGGTCAGCAACGTCGGCGAGGTCGGTCAGGCGACTCAGTCGCTCTGCGGCCAGAAGGTCAATGCGATCGAGTTCTATGGCAATGTGGCCCACACGGGCTTCGCCAGCCTCATCAAGGCGGCGAAGGAATGCAAGGTGGCCGTGTTCTCCCCGGCACCATTCGAGGTGCTGCAGGGAGCCGTTGCCGCCTTCTTCCCGGACTTTCAGGAGGGCGGCGTTGAGGCCGGCAAGATGATCGCGCGGGTGCTCAAGGGCGAGAGTCCAGCCAAGATCCCCTTCTACCGGCTGAAGACCACCAAGCTGGCTGTCAATCCAAGCGGCGCCGGCAACGTCGGGGTCACCCTACCGCCGGATATGGTGAAACAGGCCGATACCGTCGTGGGCGGGCAGAAGAACAAATGAAGATCGACGCCGCCCGTGAGGGTGGCTCCACGGTGTTGCGGCTCGGAGGACGCCTGGACCGCGAATGGGCCGAACACCTCTCAACCACACTGGAAGAGCTTCTCCGGGACGGCGTTCGGTCGTTGACGCTCGACCTCTCCAGCGTCACCTATGTCAGCTCTGCGGCCACCAAGGTCCTGACGCGGTGGCAGCAGGAGTTGGCCGTGTTACGGGGTGAGGTGCTGCTCACCTCCGTGCCGCCGGCGGTGCGCGAGACGTTTGCGATGGCTGGCTGGGACTGGAGCCGCGAGGGCCCCGGCGGATCCATCGCAGGACTAGGTCAGCTTCGGGAATCCTCCTGGCAGTCTGGGGCAGGCTCCGCGACCAGCGGCCAGTTCCAGATGTCCTCCTGTGTTCCGGAGGGCACTTTGACCTGCCACTTGCATGGCCACCCTGACCAGCTGACCCGGACCCCATTAACAAAGGATGACTGTAGTGTCGTGGCCTTTCCGGGGGCGGCTTTCGGTCTCGGGCTTGGCGCGATCGGCGGAAGCTATGAGGAATGCCAGGAGCGTTTGGGAGAGCTGGTCGCGGTCGAGGGGTGTATCGCGTACTTCCCCAGCGACGGGGCCCGGATGGCGGACTACCTCGTCGGGAACGGGTCAGCTGCTCCTCGCGCCGTGCTGGCGTCCGGCCTGACCTGCGAGGGTGGATTTTCCAAGCTCGTACGGTTCAACACCCAGGCTGAGGCGGAGGCGGTCGCCCTTTCCCAGCTGGCGACGGTATGCCTCGAGGCCACTGGCGCCAGGGTCGCTGGCCTGGTAATCGCCGGCGAGGCGGCGGGACTCTCTGGGGCCAAGCTCCGCCGGTCTCCAGGCGGGCCCGACGCGTCGCCGGTGCGTTTCGAGGTGCCCGCCGTGCGAGAGTGGCTGTCGTTCGCGCCGGAGCGTACCTACCCCTTAACCACCACACTCATTGCCGGCGTGGTCGCGCGCGCGGCGAAGGGTCCTCTTGCGGCGCACCTTCGTCCCCTCGGGGTCACGGGGCAGTTGTACGGGCACTTTCACGCCGCGGTGTTCTCCTACCATCCATTGCCGCAGCGCACCGTGGAATTGGCTGCCCTCGTGAGAAGCCTGTTCGAGAACCATCAGCTCCGCGATGTCTTGCACCTGCTGTGGGACGATCGCGGTGAGGTCGGGATCGGCGAGAGCGGACTGGTTCGCGGCGTCGGCTGGGTCGCACCCATCACCCAAGTCTCCTGAGATCGGTCGTGAACCTCCTGATCGGGGCTGTGACGATCGGCCTCATTCTCGCGCTGCTCGGTCTCGGCGTTTTCATCAGCTACCGTATCTACGACACGATCGACCTCACTGCCGACGGTTCATTCGGGGTGGGCGCAGCCTGCGTCGCCGCTCTCCTGGTGCGGGGAGTGCATCCGCTCCCGGCCACTCTGGTCGCCCTGTTGGCAGGTGTCGTAGCCGGGGGGATCACTGGCATTCTACATACCCAGTTCCTGGTGAATGTCTTCCTGGCCGGCGTGCTGACGAGCACCGCACTCTACTCCGTGAGTTTGTTTCTCATGGGGAGCGGTAACCTCGCTCTGGGCTCGGCCGACAGCCTGGTGACTTTGGCAGAACGGCTCGGTCAACGACTCCTCGGGCTCCCTCCCAGCGTCATGCTCTTCGGCACCCCGGTGAGTGGAGGCAGTGTCGCCACCTTGATCCTGATGCTGCTGCTGGCCGGAGGACTGGCGCTGCTGCTGGCGTTCTTTCTGGGCACCGATCTCGGGCTGGCGATGCGAGCCGCGGGAGACAATCCGCGGATGGCCAAGGCAGTGGCCATTGACGTCGATCGCATGGTGGTGCTCGGCCTGGCTCTCTCGAACGGCCTGATCGCGCTTGCGGGAGCACTCTTCGCCCAGAACGCGGGCTTCGCGAACATTGAAATGGGCATTGGCGCGCTGGTCACGGGATTGGCGAACCTCATGCTTGGGGAGGCGTTGTTGGGGAGGCGCCCGATCGGGCGGTGGATTGCAGGAGCCCTCGCGGGTGCGGTGATCTTCCGTTTGCTCGTGGCGGCGGCGCTGAAGGCCGGGCTCAACGCGAACGCCCTCAAGCTGGTGACCGCGGTTCTGGTGCTCGGCGTGCTGGTGCTCCCACAACTAAGGCGCAGGGCTCGCTCAGGAATCCAGCCGGAGGGTGCAAAGAGCCATGCCTGAAGTCGCGCTCCGGCTGGAGGGCCTCTCGCACGTATTCCACCCGGGTACAGCGAGCGAGGTGCGGGCCCTGGACCGGGTCGATCTGCAGCTCGAGCGCGGCACTTTCACCGTCGTCCTCGGTACCAACGGATCGGGAAAATCCAGCCTGCTGAATGCCATCGCGGGCAGCCTGGCCCTGCCCCGGGGCAGGGTTTACCTGGGTGGACAGGAAGTGACTCGCTGGCCGGAACAGCGGAGAGCTCGACTCATCAGCCGGGTGTTCCAGAACCCCTTCACCGGAACGGCCTCCGACCTGAGCGTCGCGGAGAACCTGGTGCTCGCCGACGGGCGCGGGAGACGAAGGTGGCTTCGCCGGGCTCTGAGCCGAGATCGTCGGCGGGCCCTGCGAGAGACGGTAGCTCAGCTGGGGATGAATCTGGAGGATCGTCTCGACACCCCGATTGGGCTGCTGTCGGGTGGCCAGCGGCAGGCGCTGACGGTCCTCATGGCGACGATGGTGCGGCCCGCCCTTTTGCTCCTCGATGAGCACACCGCGGCGCTCGACCCCCGCAGCGCCGAGGCGGTGGTCCGACTGACTCAGCGAGCCATCAGGGCAGGCGGGCTTACGACCCTGATGGTCACTCATTCAATGACCGAAGCGGTAGAGCTGGGAGACCGGGTGCTGGTGATGCATCGGGGGCGGGTCGCGTACGACCTTGGCGACCTCCGGCGGCGACGGCTGGCGGAGGACGACTTGCTCCAGTTCTTCGATCAACTTCGGTGGGCCGACCGGCTCGACGAGTCGGCCGCCGAGATGTTGCGGCGGACGTATGTTTAGTGCGCCCTTTCGAGCGAAGGCAGATCCGATGAGCGTGGTGCGGGATTTGTTGACCGAGACTCTGGCCGAGCGCTACACGCTCGAGGGTGAAGTCGCGCGTGGCGGAATGGCGACGCTCTATCTCGCGCGCGAGGTCAGCAGTGGCCAATTGGTCGCCATAAAGGTCATGCACCCTGCTCTGGTCAACGCGCTTGGGACAGAGCGGTTTCTCCGCGAAATCCAGATCGCGGCCACGCTCTCCCACCCGCTCATCGTGCCGCTGCGCCACTCCGGCAATGCCGGCGGCGTCCTGTACTATGTGATGCCGTATGTCGAGGGGGAATCACTCTACCAGCGCCTGGAGCGGGAGAGGCAGCTGTCTCTCGACGCTGCCCTTCAGATCACGCACGACGTGGCCGAGGCTCTGGGGTACGCCCACAGTCGGGGATTTCTCCATCGCGACATCAAGCCCGAGAACATTCTTCTCGCGGGCGGACGCGCACTGGTGGCGGACTTCGGGCTGGCCCGGGCCATCGGCGCGGCGGACTATCAGAAGCTCACCGAGACCGGCATCATGGTGGGTACTGTCTTTTACATGAGCCCGGAGCAGCTCCGGGGGCAACGCGACCTCGACCAGCGGGCCGATATCTACAGCCTGGGTTGCATCCTATATGAGATGCTGACGGGCGAACCGCCATACGCTGGGCGAGTGATCAACCAGGTGGTCGCTCGGATCGTTCGTGAGCCCGTTCCCTCGGCTCGGCGGCTCTGCCCCACGGTGCCGCCGGGCGTCGATCAGGCCATCAGCAAAGCCCTCGCCAAAGCGGCCGACGACCGATTCGCGACCATGCATGATTTCGCGGCCGCGCTTCCCCGACCCTGACAGGCCGCAGTTCGCTCACCGCTGTCTCTCGAACTCGTTGTTGTCTGCAGCTGCGCGGTCGCTCAATATCGTGAGCACGGAGGGGGACCAACGGGACTCGCTCTCGGCCCCACGGCGCATTGCGGTGCCGATGCCTCCCGGGTCCGGCAGGAGACTATCCGCGAGGCTCAGAACATCGGCGGCGAGTCCGGGAAAGAGGGCGTGCAGCTTGACCGCAGCGGCAGTCGAGAACGGCATCACCAGCTCTGCGTCGCCATGGCGGCAGGCATCCAGGATGCGTCGCGCGGCGCGAGCAGCGGCCATGGTTACCAGAGGCAGTGAGTCACTGATGCTGAACCAGGCGAACTCCTGACGATGCTGCCCCTTGAACCAGGCATTGCGGGGGCTGCCGGTCCGCATGAGGCCGGGGCACACGGTCGTGACGTAAACCCCATCCCGGGCAAGGGCGGCCCGAAGCCCCTCGGAGAAACCAACCAGGGCGAACTTGCTTGCGCTGTACGGAAGCAAATGCGGTACACTGATTTTCCCGCCCACCGAGGCGATGTTGACGATTCGGCCCAAGCGGCGACGGCGCATGTCGGGCAAGACGCCGAGGGTGGTGAACAGCGGGGCCCAGAAGTGGACCCGGAGGGCGTCATTGTAGTCATCAGGGGTCATCTCGTCCATCGGCCCAACCTGAATAGTGCCCGCGTTATTGATGAGCACATCGACGGGGCCGAGCCGCTCGCGTACCTTCGCGAGCATGGCATCCACCTGATCGCGCACGGTCAGGTCGCAGGTGATGGCGAGCACGTCGGCAGCGGCTCCTTCGAGCTCGGCCCGTGCCCGCGCGAGCTCGGACTCATCGCGGCCGCAGATCGCGACCTTCGCGCCTTCGGCCACCAGCTCCCGCGCGAGCACCAGCCCCAAGCCGCGCGAACCGCCGGTCACGACGGCTACCTTGTCTCGGAGGTCAAGCCAGCGTCGCTTACGGCTTGCTGCGCGGGCCGTCGCTACGGCGGCGAGGATCGCGCCGCCGGCCAGGAATAGATTGCCGAACCGAGGGCGAGAGCGGATACGGCGGCGGCTCATACTTCTACCTAGGCTAGCATTACGCGCCGCTGCGGTGAGCTTGGTCACGTTGTTACTCGAGAATGGAGACTGTCACGATGGAGGTGAGTTTCATCGGACTCGGCGGCATGGGTCGCGCGATGGCGGTCAACCTGCTCAAGGCAGGTCACCGCGTTCGGGTCTGGAATCGAAGCCGGTCGGCGGTCGAGGAGCTCGCCCGGCACGGAGCGGAGCCAGTGGCCGAGCCGGGGATGGCTTTCGGCGGCAGCGTGATCTCCATGTTGGCCGACGACAATGCGGTCCGCGAGGTCTTCCTGACTCAGAGGCTCCTGGAAGCCGCACCACCGGGTACCGTACATGTGAACATGGCCACCATCTCCGTCAGTTTGGCGGAGTCTCTGGCGGCGGAGCATCAGCGCCACAAGGTTCAGTATGTCGCGGCGCCGGTATTCGGGAGACCCGAGGCGGCCGCGGCGGCGCAGCTCCAGATCGTGGCTGCCGGTGACGATTCCGCGATCGAGCGGGTGCAGCCGCTGCTCGATTGTCTGGGCCAGCGAACCTGGCGCGTCGGTCGTGAGCCGCGCCAGGCCAACGCGGTAAAGATCGCGGGCAATTTCCTGATCGCCTCCGCCATCGAGAGCATGGCCGAGGCGGCCATGATGGTGGAGCGGCATGGGGTGCGGCCGGGTGACATGCTGAACCTGCTGACCAACACCCTTTTCGCCGCCCCGGTGTACCAGAATTATGGGCGGATGATCGTAGAGCGGCGATACGAGCCGGCTGCCTTTCGACTGGCTTTGGGGTTGAAGGATCTGCGGCTCGTCCTGGAGGCTGCCGAGGTAGCACGGACACCCATGCCGTTTGCCAGCGTGCTCCGAGACCATCTGCTCGAGGCCGTTGCTCAGGGTGATGGCGAGCGGGATTGGGCCGCGCTGGCGGAGGTTGCTCGGCGGCATGCGGGCACCGACGGAGATCTCACTGAAAGGAGGGTGCAGGGATGACGCGGCAGGACAGGCGATCGGCGGAAAACATCGAGCGGCGGCGCGGGGAGCGCAGACAGCAACGGCCCGACGAAAGTCTCGCCCGTGAGATTCACGAGATCCTGACGGAAGATCCCGAGCTCGAAGCCAGCGAGATCGAGGTCCAGGTTGAGGGAGGCGCGGTCACGCTGATTGGCATCGTGGACAGCTCGGATGCAAAGCTCATGGCCGAGGAGCTGACGGAATCCGTGGCGGGGGTGCGCGAGGTGCACAATCGATTGAGGGTGGAGAACTGAGGAAGCTATGCTCTGCGCTTCGGCCGCCTGTCGTCTCCGGCGGCCCTTCGGCCGCGCGCCGGTCTCAGGGTATCCAGGTAGTCACTCAGTAACTCGAGGTTGGAGCGCAGCATCGACGCACTCTGGGCACTCTTGGCCAGGCCGTACGAGCCTTCCACTGCCGCCACGACGAACGCGGCCACCTTTTTCGCGTCGACCTCGCGACGCACGCTGCCCTCTGCCTGCCCGTCCCGAAGCGCCTCAGCGAACCCGTTCCGCCAGAGCTCGAAGGTGGTATTGACCACCCGACGGAATCGCTCGTCCAGAGGAGACATCTCCTGGGCCAGGTTGTTGAGGGGGCACCCCAGCTCAAGCTCGTCGCTCGTCAGCTCGGCGGCACGATGCCGCAGCACCCGCTGCAGCGCGGTGAGCGGATCGCCCGCTTGCTCCTGCAGCAGCCCCAGCCAGCGCTCCAGCAGCAGCCCCTTCACCACCTCGTCGACCACAGCGTAGCCCAGCGCGGCCTTGTCCGGGAAATGGTGGTACAGGGCGCCCTTGGTCACGCCCGCCTGAGTCAGGATGGTCTCCAGGCTCGCGGCCTGAAATCCCCGCCGGTAGATCTCGTCGAACGCGGCCGTGAGCAGCTTCTCCCGGGTGACATCGGGCTGTCGGGTGCGTCGTTTGGTAGCTTGCCTGACCATGAACTCTCTCCCAATCCCTGCTTCATACCAACCGGTATGTAACGGCGGGTGGCGGGCCTGTCAATCGGCCTTGACGGCAGCTGGGCCGACATGTACATACCAACTGGTCGGTACGATGGCAACGTCTCAAGTCGCAACCAGCGCTCCTCTCGATCTGGAGCGGCCCTCGCGACTAGATACCAGCAGGAGCCAGAGCCGGTGACCGCGCCGGACTGGCTTGACATCGATGGAGGAGACGAGCGTATGGCCGGAGTCAAGATCGCACAGCCGAAGGTGGTGTCACGCGCCGAGTGGCTTGCCGCCCGCAAGCAGCTCCTGGTGAAGGAGAAGGAGCTCACCCGACAGCGCGACGCGGTGAGCCGGGAACGGCGGGAGCTGCCATGGGTCCGGGTGGACCAGGAGTACGTCTTTGACGCGCCCGGCGGCAAGGAAACCCTGGCCGACCTGTTCGACGGGCGGAGTCAGCTGATCATCTATCACTTCATGTTTGCGCCAGGAGACAAGGAAGGCTGTCCCTACTGCTCCTTCCTGGCCGATCACATCGACGGCAGCCTGCCGCATCTGGAGCATCACGACGTGTCGCTGGTGGTGGTCTCCCGCGCCCCCCTGGCCCAGATTGAGCCCTTCAAGCGGCGCATGGGCTGGCATTTCAAGTGGGTCTCATCCTACGCCAACGACTTCAACTTCGACTACCAGGTGTCCTTCACCAAGGAAAGCCTGGCCCAGGGCCCGGCGTACTACAACTTCGAGCCGGTGCCATCGCAGCGCGAAGGCGAGGGACCCGGCACCAGCGTGTTCTCCATGGATGAGACCGGCCAGGTGTTCCATACCTATTCCAGCTATGCTCGTGGCGGCGATCTACTGATCGGGGCGTACAACTATCTCGATCTCACGCCCAAGGGTCGCAATGAGACCGGACCAAACTTCAATCTGACCGATTGGGTGCGGCATCACGATAAGTATTGACGCAGCACACCGAAAGGAGGCTCTAATGCCGGCAACCAAAGACGCAATAACGGCGCTGGGATCCAAAGACGCCATCGCCACGATCGCGGTGAAAGACCTGGCGCGGGCCAAGAAGTTTTATGAGGGCACGCTGGGGTTGAAGCCAACCGGGACGAATGCGCCCGACGAGGAAGTGCAGGTATACCGGACCGGCAACTCCAAGCTCATGGTGTACCGGTCCCAGTATGCCGGGACCAACCAGGCCACCTCCGCCACCTGGGACCTTGGCGAAGACCTCGATGGGTTCGTCCAAGCGTTGAGGGCAAAGGGAGTGACCTTCGAGCACTACGACAACATGCCGGGGACCACCCGCAAGGGCGACGTGCATGTCTTTGGAACCTTCAAGGCCGCCTGGTTCAAGGATCCCGACGGCAACATTCTCCATGTCAACAGTGGCTGAGACGCTGCTCGATTTCTATCGCCACCCCCGTCCGATGACGTCGGCGGGCCGCTACGCCTCCTTGTTCGACCAGTTGCCCGACGATGTGAGCGCGCTCGCGCGCGTCGTTCAGGGCCTGGCGATCCACGAATTCGCGGCCGACTGGTACGGCGTCAGCATTTCGGAGCAGCGCCAGAGTGAGAGCCACATCCGGCCGGTCGAGCAGATGGTGGAACGGATCCTGGTCCTCGATGACCGGCCGCTCTCCGTCGCTCGCCCACCGGAGAAGCGGCTGGTGGGCGTCTGTCATCATTTCATGCTGTTGTTGCTTGCCATGCTGCGGACCAAGGGCATTCCCGCGCGAGGGCGCCGTGGGTTCGGTACCTACTTCAATCCGGGATACTTCGAGGACCACGTGGTTTGCGAATACTGGAATGCCCTGGCAAATCGCTGGGTTCTCGCCGATCCCCACTTCGATGAGGTGTGGCGCCGGAAGCTCAAGATCGATCACGACATCCTCGACGTCCCCCGCGACCGTTTCCTGATCGCGGGGGATGCCTGGGTGCAGTGCCGCGCTGGAAGGGCCGATCCGGCACGATTCGGGATCATCAAGGGCAATCTGCGGGGGCGCTGGTTCATCGCCGACAACCTGGTGCACGATGTCGCGACCCTGAACAAGATGGAGCTGCTGCAGTGGGACTTCTGGGGCGCCATGCCGAGGCCGGACCAATTGCTCAGTGATGACGAGCTCGGGTTCTTCGACAAGCTCGCCGGCCTGACTCGCGCACCCGACGCGTCCTTCGAAGAGCTACGGCGGCTGTACCAGGGCGACGGGCGCCTCCGAGTGCCTCCAACCGTCTTCAATGCCCTGCTGAACCGTCCAGAAGAGATTGTGACTGCAACCCAGGTGTCTTGGGAGCTCCCCTGCCGTGACGAAGACCTTCGATGCTCCAATGAATGTCATTGAACTGCCCAAGATCGTTTCCCGCGAAGAATGGCTGGATGCCCGGAAGGAGCTTCTGGCCAAGGAGAGAGAGGCCACCCACGCAAAGGACGCACTGAATGCGGCGCGCCGCGCCCTGCCGATGGTCGAGCTCGACAAGGAATACACCTTCCAGGGGCCAGCCGGTAAGCTCAGTCTGCTGGACCTCTTCGAAGGACGGCGCCAGCTCATCATCTACCATTTCATGTTTCACCGTGACCGGGGCGAGGGGTGCCCGGGGTGCTCCTTCATGGCCGATAATTTCCCCCACCTGTCGCATCTCCACGCCCGTGCCACCACCTTGGCACTGGTATCCCGTGCTCCGCTCGACGAGCTCGAGCCTTTCAAGCAGCGGATGGGCTGGACGGTTCCGTGGTACTCGTCCTTTGGGAGTGATTTCAACTACGACTTCCACGCGACTACCGACGAGGCCGTGGCCCCGGTCGAATACAACTATCGTGATAAAGCGGAGCTCGAAGCCCTCGCCCAGACCTACCACATCAAGGGTGAGCAGCCCGGGCTCAGCGTCTTCCTGCGCGACGGCGACCACGTCTACCACACCTACTCGACCTATGGCCGCGGCCTGGATCTGCTCCTTACGACATACAACTTCCTCGATCTGACCCCGTTCGGCCGTGGAGAAGGCTGGGGCGGCATGCCGGATCTCGACAGCAAGGGGCACGACTGGCTCCGCTATCACGATCGATACGAGAGCTGAGGGTGGCGACTAACTAACGCAGGAGCAGATCATGACTCAGCGATCCACCCACCACGCCACCTTCGTCATCGAGCGTACATATCCGGCCTCGCCGGCCCAGGTGTTCAAGGCCTTTGCCGACCCCAAGGCCAAGGCCCGCTGGTTCGTCGGCCAGGACGATTGGGAGTCGTCCGATCATAAGCTCGACTTTCAGGTCGGCGGTCGCGAGCACGTGAGCGGCGGTCCCAAGGGCGGTCCAATCCACTCGTTCGACGCCCGGTACCAGGACATTGTGCCCGACCAGCGCATCATCTACACCTACGACATGCATCTGGACGACAAGCGAATCTCGGTGTCGCTCGCCACCATCGAGTTAAAGCCCTCTGGCGCAGGGACCCGGCTGATCTTCACTGAGCAGGGAGTCTTCCTGGACGGCTACGACAACTCGGCCGACCGGGAGCATGGCACGCGGGGGCTGTTGGACAACCTGGACGCGGCGCTCCGGCGCGAGGGAGCGATCGCTTGACCAGCACGCGAAGGCCCGTGAGGACGGAGACTCCGCTGGCCTCCGATAAGATCGGACCGGGTGACCCGCGGTACGCCGCCTTGGTCCAGAGAGGGTTCAACAAACGATTTGTGGGCCAGCCCGACTACATCCGCGTGGTGGACTCCACCGACCAGATCATCGATGCAGTGGAGGACGTGGTGCGGAACAAGCTTCGCCTTGCCGTGCGCAGCGGCGGTCACTGCCTCGAGGGTTTCGTCGCTGATCCCGCTGTGCAGGTGATCATCGATACCTCGCTGATGACGGGCCTCGCGTACGACCCGGAGATGAACGCGTTCATGATCGAAGCCGGGGCCAAGCTTGGCGAGGTATACCGCAAGCTGTTCCTCGGCTGGGGAGTGATGGTTCCCGCGGGAGAGAGCCCCGAGATCGGTGCCGGTGGCCACATATCCGGCGGTGCCTTCGGCTTCCTGTGTCGCGAGCACGGACTGGCGGCTGACCACCTCTACGGCGTCGAGGTGGTGGTGGATGAGACCGGCACTGCCAGAAGCGTGATCGCGACCCGCGAGCCGTCCGATCCGAACCGGGAGCTCTGGTGGGCCCACACCGGCGGCGGAGGTGGCAATTTCGGTATCGTCACCCGCTACTGGCTACGATCGCCAGGCGCCGACGGCGCGGATCCCGCTTCGTTGCTTCCCAAGGCTCCGGATTCGGTGCTGGTATTTCGAGCCGAGTGGCAGTGGGAGGATATGGACGAGCGGGCCTTCGCCAGGCTCATGCGCAATCACGGGGAATGGTGCGAGCGCAACAGCGGTGCGGACT
>JBIOUY010000063.1:0-13669 GCA_044867445.1 Gemmatimonadales bacterium | reverse complement strand
CTTTTTTGTAGAGGGCGCCTTTGGCAGTTCGGATCGGACTCGCCTTCAATCTCAAACCAGCGGCGCCGGCTACTCCAGCCGGGGCGACTCTCGATTCTCCCTCTGCTGACGAACCTCCCAGTCGGGCACTCCGCCCCGACCTCACGCAGCCCGATCTCTACGCCGAATGGGATGAGCCCGCCACGATCGATGCGGTCGAGCGGGCGCTCAGCGCGGTCGGGCAGGTCTATCGGCTTGAGGCCAACGAGAGCTTCCCCGCACGGCTCGCCCTGATTCGTCCCGATTTCGTCTTCAACATCGCCGAGGGCCTGTATGGGCCCAACCGCGAAGGACACGTCCCGGCGATCTGCGAGTTCCTCGGAATTCCCTATCACGCCTCGGACCCGCTCACGCTGGGCCTCGCGCTCGACAAGCGGCGGGCCAAGGAGGTCCTCAGCTATCATGACGTGCCGACCGCGCCCTTCGTGCTCGCCCACAGTCCGGCCGACGCTCGTCGCGTGAAGCTCCCCTTCCCGCTGTTCGCCAAGCCCGCGTTCGAGGGCTCGGGCAAAGGCGTGAGCGTCCGCAGCCTCTGTAAGAACCGCTCCCAGCTGGTGCGCCAGGTCTCCGAGCTGCTCGCCACCTACGCCGAGCCGGTTCTGATCGAGACCTATCTGCCAGGACCCGAGTTCACCGTAGCGGTGCTCGGCAACGGCGCCGAGGCGCGCTGTTTGCCCATCGTCGGCATGGACTTTGAAACACTCCCCAAAGGCGCTCTGCCGATCTACGGCTACGAAGCGAAGTGGCTGTGGGACTCGCCGAGCCATCCGTTGGAGATCTTCGAGTGCCCGGCCCGGATTCCCGACGCAATGGCCGAGGACATTCGCGCCGCCGCGCTGGCGGCCTACCACGCTCTGGAATGCCGCGATTGGTGTCGGGTCGATATCCGTTGCGACGCTGCCAATCGCCCGATGGTCGTCGAATTGAATCCGCTGCCGGGCATTTTGCCCGACCCGCGCGACAATTCTTGCTTCCCGAAGGCCGCTCGAGCCGCCGGGATGAGCTACGACGACCTCATCCGCACCGTCGCCGATATCGCGTGGCGCCGGATCAGCGGCCGTTCACTCCTGGCGGAGGTGGCCTGATGAAAGTCGCGATCATCTACGACGCCGGCAGCGAAGAATGGACCCCGCAGGACGTGGCCGCGGTCGTGGGCAACGTCCACGAGATCCGGGATGCGCTCCGGCACCGCCGGCATGAGGTCGACCTGCTGCCGGTCCGCCTCGGCGACTTCCGCTGGCTCTCGCGCGCCCGTCGTGCCGACCTGGTCTTCAACCTGTGCGAAGGCATCAACGGTCACGCCAAGTACGAAGACCTCGTTGTGGGGACACTGGAGCTGGCTGGCGTGCCTTTCACCGGCTGCCGCACCTGGCCCACTACCATCTGCCATCGTAAACACGTCGCCAATACGCTCCTCGCGGCGGCGGGGCTCCCGGTTCCGGCCTTTACTCTGGCGCAGGGAAATAAGCTCCCGTCCGAGTTTCCTCTGCCGGCCATCGTCAAGCCGGCGGCCGAAGATGCCAGCGTCGGCATCGACAATGGCGCCGTCTGCACCTCCAAGCGCGCGCTGAAGAAGCGGGTCGCGCAGATGCTGGAGCAATTCGAGGAGGTTCTGGTCCAGGAATACGTCGCCGGACGGGAGTTCAACGTGGGATTCGTCGGCAAGCGGATGCTGCCGCTCGCCGAAATCCGGTTCGATGACATGCCCGATGGCACCTGGCCCATCGTCAGCTACGCCGCCAAGTGGATCCCCGGCAGCCCCGAGGACGAGGGGACCCACCCCATCTGCCCCGCCGAAGTCGAACCCGAGCTGGCCAAGCGTATCGCGCAGGTGGCCCGCGACGCATGGGAACAGATGTCCGGTGGCGAAGGCTACGGCCGGGTGGACCTCCGGGTCACTGAAGAAGGGCAGCCCTACATCCTCGAGGTAAACCCCTGCCCCGACCTCTCGAGCAACGCCGGCCTTGCTCGCATGGGACGGGCCTTCGGCTGGAGCTACGATGAGCTGGTCATGCAGGTGGTAGATGAGGCCCTCATGCGGTCCCAGAGCCACAGCGCCGCCGCCGCCCTGGTCAGTGGGGTGTCGGCCGCGTGAGCGGCACGCTCATCGCGCCGGTACTCCGCACCCTCACCGCGAGCGATCGAGGCCGCATCGAGGAGATCACTCGCGCAGTCGGCGTCTTTCGCGAGGACGAAATTTCGGTCGCCCTCGAGGTCTTTGACGGTGCTGCCGCCGGCTCTCCCGACTACATCGCGCTCGGCGCCGAGCTGGAGGGCGACCTGTGCGGGTGGATCTGTTGGGGTCCCACCCCCTGCACCATCGGCACGTTCGATCTCTACTGGATGGCGGTGGACCCTGCGCTGCAAGGCTCGGGGGTCGGCACAGCGCTCCTGGAGGCCATGGAGCGGCGGCTGGCCGGGGTCGCCCGGCTCATTGTGGTGGAGACCGCCGGCCGGCCCGACTATCGGGCGACGCGAGCCTTTTACGAGGCTAGAGGGTACCGTCGCGGGCGCTCGATCCCCGACTTCTATGCCCCGGGTGACGATCAGGTGGTTTATGTGAAGGTGGTAGGTCGCAAGTCACCGGTCGCGAGTCACCGGGCGCAAGTCACCGGTCTCAAGTCCCAGGTCAAGGCCTGAGACTTGCGACCTGGGACCTGAGACCGACTTCAACAGGACGGGCACCACAATGGAGACTTGGCAGGAAGTTCTCAGGAAGAATTCGATCGCCTCACTCGAGGCGCTCTCGGCCAAGTTCGGTGCGGAAAACTTCCCCGAGCTCGACCGGCTGCGGCAGGCCGCGGAGAACTTTGAGTTCCGCATCTCGCCCGCGATGGTGGACCTGATCAAGTCACCCAACGATCCGATCTGGCGTCAATACATTCCCAGCGTCGAGGAGCTCGACGTCGTGGACGGGATCGTGGACTCGCTCAACGAGGACGGCGATAGCCCGGTACCGAATATCACCCACCGCTACCCCGACCGCGCGCTCTTTCTGGTCTCTCCGGTGTGCGCCACCTACTGCCGCTTCTGCACCCGCCGGCGCAAGGTAGGCGACCCTGAGAAGATTCCCATGTCCCAGTTCGAGTCCGCCTTCCAGTATCTCGAGCGGCATACCGAGATTCGCGACGTCATCATGTCCGGGGGCGATCCCCTGCTGTTGAACGATCGGCGCCTGGATGCGATCCTTACCCGGCTCCGGTCCATCCCCCACATCCAGATCGTTCGGATCGGGAGCCGGATCCCATGTCATCTGCCTGAGCGGATCACTCCGGAGCTCTGCGCCACCCTGCGCAAGTTCCACCCACTCTTCATCAACACCCATTTCAACCACCCCGACGAGCTCACGCCGGCCGCGGTCAAGGCGCTCGGTATGCTGGCGGACGCCGGTATTCCGCTGGGCTGCCAGACGGTATTGCTCAAAGGGGTGAACGACACACCCGGGGTGATGATGGAGTTGATGCACCGGTTGCTGATGGCCCGGGTTCGGCCGTACTACATCTATATGGCCGACCAGGTGGCCGGAGCCGAGCACTTCCGCACCACGGTCCAGACCGGGATCAAGATCATGCAGGCGCTAAGAGGCTGGACCAGTGGTTTGGCTATTCCTTACTTCGTGATCGACGCCCCTGGCGGCGGCGGCAAGATTCCGATCCTGCCCGAGTACGTGGAGAGCATGAACGACGAGGAGGTCGTCCTGCGGAACTTCCGGGGTGAGCGGTATGTCTACCGACAGCCGCGGGAGGAGGCGGGCGTGATCGAGCTCAAGAAGGAGCGGAAGCGGGCTGGTCGGCCCAGGCGGAAGACGGCCTAGTTCCTCATCCCGAGCGAAGCGAGGGACCTAAGCGGGAGCTTCTGGGACAAAAGGTGGTTCCGGAATTACCGGACTAGATCTCTCGCTTCGCTCGGGATGAGGATGGTTGCGCGCACCCTCTTCGCCCTTCGCCCTTCACCTCGTACCTCTCACCCTTCACCTTTCACCTCTCACGTTTCACCTTTCACCTCTCACGTTTCACCTTTCACGTTTCACCTTTCACGTTTCACGTTTTACCGTCCCGCCGCGACCGCCTGATGCTGATCTACCTCCCACCGGGGAAGACCACTGGCCCAGGAGAAGGGATCAATCTTCACATTCCGCAGTCTCCGATGGACCGCTGCCGCGTTGGTGGGCGCATAGAGAAAGATGGCTGGCGCGTCGGCATTCAGTGTGTCCATCGCCTCCCGCCAACGGGTACGAGCAGCTTCCACCGAGGTCTCCCGTGCGGCGACCGCCAGCAGAGAATCGAACCGCGGGTTGGAGTAGTGGCCAAAGTTCAGCACGCCCCACCCCGAGCGAGACCACTGATCCGCTAACCCGCGAGGACTGGGCTCGTCCAGATACGCGCCGATGTAGGCGTCGAACTTCCCCTTAGCCAGTCGTTCCTGAAAGACCGGGAAGTCCACGGCCGTCACCGTTGCGTTGACTCCGGCGCCGCGCCACGCCTCCTGGATCGCGAGGGCGAGCTTTCGCCGCGCCGGACTGCTGGATGGCACCAGGATGTCCAGCCCACCGACGGGCCTCTTTTCCTTTGCCGCCGCGATGGCCCGCCTGGCTTCGAGGGAATCAAACGGGATGACGTGAATGGCGTCGTCCCAGATCCATAGGAGCTGGGACATCGGCCCCGGCGGCACCCGCGTGTCCGGCCCGAAGAAGGCCCGCGCCAGAGTCGCCCGATCCACTGCCGCCGTCAGGGCCCGGCGCATCTCGCGGTCGCCCAGAATGGGATGGGGATGTCCCCCAGCGTCCGCCACCCGGAACCCGAGGAATCCATAGGCGGCAGTAGGATAAGTGACCAGCCGAATGGTGCTCTCTCTCGCCACGCGCTTCGCCCGATCGGCCCCGCCCACCGTTTCCATCAGATCCACTTCGTGGGCCAGCAAAAGGTCGAGCGCCGCGTCGGGGTCGGGCGTAAAGCGCCATACTACGTGCCGGATGTCGGGGACGATGGCGGCATTGGTGTCGGCGTCCAGCTCGAGGAACTGGCCGCGCGACCACCTGCGGATGTGGTACGGTCCGCTGCCAACCACGTGTGCCAGCGCCGTGTCCGCCCGCCAGTGGTCCGCCGCGATCTCGCCCCAGATATGCTTGGGCAGGACCCGCACGTAGTACGTGGCTTCGTAGAGCTGTTCCGGCGATGCCTTGGCGAAGTGCAGGCGTACTGTGGCCGAGTCCTCCGCTCTCGTGGTCACCTGGCCGGCGAGATAAGACCGGGCGAGCGCGTCGATGGTGGAGTCGGCATATGCCCCGAAGGAAAAGACCACGTCTTCCGCCGTGACGGGGCTGCCATCGTGCCACCGGGCACCCGGCCGAAGATGGAAACGCCAGGTGAGCGAGTCGATCCGCTCCCAACGATCGGACAACCGCGGCACATATGCGCTGGAATCGATGGGCGAGGCGCCGGGCTGCAGGTCTGCCAGCCGCTCGAACATCAGGTCGCTCACGTCTCGTCCGACTGCATCGGCGATGAGCGGCGGAATCAGGGTCACCGGTTCACCGGCGGCCGCGACGACCACGGTCGAGCAGGTGATGCAGGCCGGCTTACGCTCGCCGCAGCCCAAGATGGCGATCAGGCCCACGCCCAGGACCGCCCGCCAAGAACGGGTCATCCCAACCTCGGTGAGAAGGCGATGCCGATCGTCAGGCCGCGTCGGCGACGGGCTGTTCCAGCGCGCGCAGGAAGGCGGCATACACGTCCGGTCGCCACCAGTGGCGGGTCTCCTGCATTCGGCTCAGCGCTTCCGCTTGGGACATCGCTTTGCGGTAGCTCCGAGTGGTCGTGAGCGCGTCGTAGACATCCACGATGCAGATGATCTGAGCAGCCAACGGAATCTCGTCACCCCGAAGCCGGTCGGGATAGCCAGTCCCGTCGTACCTCTCGTGATGCCAGCGGATGATCGGCTTGATGTCCCAGGGAAACTCGACGGTGGCGAGCAGCTCGATCCCCCAGACCGGATGCGACTTGATGATCTCGAACTCATCCGGAGTCAACGCGCCTGGCTTGTTCAGAATCTCATGGGGAACACGAACCTTGCCGAGATCGTGAAGGTAGGCGCCGATCCGGATGGTGGTACGCTGGCCTTCGTCGAGACCGAGCTCCCGGGCCACGGCCACCGCGTAGCCCGCCACTCGCTCGCAATGCCCGTAAGTATAGCTATCGGAGGACTCGATGGACTGCCCCCACTCCCGAACCACAGCCAGGTAGGTCTCCTCCAGCCGATGCACCTTCGAGGCGACGTCCACCAGGTCGACCCGGGCGTCGAGCCGGGTGAAGAGCCGGTGCGCCGCACTCAGCAGGTGCAGCGCCTCCTGATTCCGACCCATCGCTTGGTAGAGCCGGGCGAGCTCACGCGAGGCCTCAGCCTCGCTCAGCACCGACCCGGTACTCACCGCCTGATCGATGGCGGCCCGGAATCGCGATTCGGCGAGGGCATGGCGCCCGGTTTCCCGATACACCACCCCTAGGACCTTGTAGGCGTCGGCTTTGTCCAGCCGGGCGCCAACCTGGTCGAAGATGCTCAGCGCCGCTTCGGCATTGGCCCTGGCCTCTTCGTACCGCTGCCGGGCGAGATGCACCTCGGAATGATTCAGCAGTCCCAGGCCCTCGAGATGGACGTCGCCGACCGCGCGGGCCATCTCGAGACTGCGGCGGAAGTAACCGTCAGCGTCCTCCCAGAGCTGCCGGTCAGCGCTGATCATTCCGAGATTATGGTACGCGATGGCCCGCCCTTTCTCGTCTCCGGAGCTTTCAAAGGCTTCGAGTGAAGAGCGGTAGTGAGACAGAGCCTCCCCGTGATCTCCTCGAATGTTGGCCAGAATCCCCAGGTTCTGCTCGATGCGGCCCCGAAGCGCTGAATTGCCACCTCCCAAGCGCAGTGCCTCGAGGTAGCGCACCCTCGCCGCGCCCATGGCGCCGCTCTCGAAGTCAAAGCCGGCCAGCACGTTCAGGGCCTCGCCCGCCAGAACGGCATTGCCGATCTCACACGCGATCAGATAGCTCCGCTCCGACAGCTCGCGCGCAGCCTGGGGCTCATTGCGATGGTGGTGGAGCACCGAGAGGCGGCGCAGGGCCTCGGCGGTGATGTGGCGCTCTCCGGCTTGGTCGGCCTGTTCCATGGCTGCGGTGTAGCAGGCCAGCGCCTCCGGGACAGAGCCAGACTGCTCCAGTGCCTTGGCTTCGTCCAGCAAAACAGCCGCGCGGTGGGTTCCGCTGGGAGCGGTCCACCGCGCGTTGGAGAGCGACTCAGGATCTATGCTCACCTGCTACCAGGCGACGGCATACCGGGAGAAGTGGCGGATCGAACCGGTGACGGTCTGGTTGAAGCGCAGGTCGATCGAGGGCACCAACTCCAGGATCCGGAGCTGCTCATCGGTGTACACCACCTTCTTCAGCACCGAAAGCAGGAGCGAGCAGTTGCTGTAGCTCAGGGTCAAGGCAGCCGGCTTCTCGAAGCGCAGCCCCTCGGGACTGAAGCGCACCGAGTTGGTCGAGCCGGGGACCTGCTCGGCCCGGATAGTGACCTGGCTCTTGAGCGCGTCGGCGGGGATGACCAGCCGATGGGTGCCGACCACGATCACTCCGCCCGCGGGGCCCACCGTCTGAGTGGCGACCGCGTAGGGCTGGGTGGAACACGAGAGTAGATGGAGGTTTCTGAGGAGATCGACAATCGACGCTGAGGGAGCCTCAGCGACCGGACCGGTGGGACTATCCTCTGAGCTACACCCTACGGCCGCGGCAAGCGCCACGCCCATCATGGCTGCAACGAATCTGCGGGTCCAGCTGGACATACGGCGCTCCCGGTTGAGGTTCTTGGCGTGCGACGGTACCGCGGCTGCTAGGCCGCCGGCCGGTCCGGGCAGGATTGCCGGGATCGGTCGGTACGCGGGATCTTCAGGTTCGGGTGCAAGGGGAGCAAGGACTATGCCCGGGAGGCGTTCGACTGTATAATAGTTATGCGCGCTTCATGAGCACTTCACCATAGCATCCTATGGCTATGATACTTTCATGATGAATGTTACATTTGACGCCGTCCAATCATCGTACAGCATCAAGTGCTTGGCAGGAACCGGCCTCACGGCTCAGAGTGGGCATTTTCTGGCGATTCGCCTGCTTCAGCCCTACGGCCACCACCCGCTAGGGGTTCGGCCAGAGGGCCTCAAGGAGTGGGGCGGCGTCGGCTGAGGACTGTCCAGTAGACCCCAAGGTTGACGGCCAGGACCAGAAGGCCAAGGACGATCTGCACCTGCCGAGTGAGAGCCGTCGGATACAGGACTGGCAGGAGATAGTGTTCGACGAACCCTCCACCGTATCCCGCCTGCCCACCTCGCCGCCGAAGCCAGTTCTCCAGTGGAGTGAGCGGACAGAGCCAGCCTTGGAACTCAATTAGCGCCCCCCACGCGGCTGCCGGAAGATGCAGCAGCATGAGCCGGCGCCAACGAAGCACCAGGAATCCGCCTGCGATCACGAACAGCACGAAGAGGAGATGCAGTCCGACGACGAGGTCGGCGAGAATGCGGTAGGGCGTGAGAAGTGAGAAGTGAGAGGTGAGAGGTGACAGGTGAGAAGTAAGAAGTGAGGCGCAAGCTGTCAGCTGTTAGCTGTTAGCTCCCTTCTCACTTCTCACTTCTTGCTGCCGTCACGCCACCGCGTGCTCCTTCTGGTTCTCTGCCGCCACCCGCGCGGCCACGTCGGGCGGTGCCTCGGCATACCCGTGGAATGCTTGCCGATGGGTGCCGCGGCCGTGGGTGATGGAATGCAGCGTGGTGGAGTACTTGTACAGCTCGGCCTCGGGCACAATGGCCTTCACTTTGGTGAGCCGCCCGTCCGGCTCGGTCCCGAGAATCTGCCCGCGACGCGCGCTCAGATCGCCCATGACGTCGCCCAACACATCGTCCGGGGCCCAGGTCTCCACGTCCATCAACGGCTCGAGCAAGACCGGCCGGGCCTTTGGCGCGACGTTTCGGAACGCCAGGATGCCGGCCATCTTGAACGACATTTCATTGGAGTCCACATCGTGATACGAGCCGTCGTAGCACTCGGCGCGGAAGTCCACCAGCGGATAACCGGCGACCACACCCCGCTCGGCCGCCTCTTGGATGCCGCGGTCTACCGCAGGGATGTACTTGTTGGGGATGACGCCGCCGACAATGCTGTCTACAAACTCGTAGCCGGTTCCCCGGGGCAGCGGTGAAAGTCGGACCCAGCAATCGCCGTATTGGCCGCGGCCGCCGGATTGTTTCTTGTGCTTGCCCTGGCCTTCGGCCTTCCCCTTGAGGGTCTCGCGATAGGCCACTCGAGGGCGGGTGAGTTCTGCGTGGACTCCGAACTTCCGCTCCAGCCGGTTGAGAATGGTATCGAAGTGGCGTTCTCCCATCCCATGTATCAGGGTCTGGCCCAGCTCGGAGCTGTACTCGAAGTGGAAGGTCGGGTCTTCCTCGTGGAGTTTGTGGAGTCCCGCCGCGAGCTTGTCTTCCTCTCCCCGCTGCTTGACCACCACGGCGGATGACGCCACCGGCGCTGGGAATGGCAGCGGAGACAGCCGGATCGGCCGGTCCCGGTGGCAGAAAGTATCGCCGGTGTGGGTGTCGCGGAGCTTGGCCACCGAGCCGATGTCGCCCGCTGAAATGCGCTCGACTTCGATCCGCTCCTTCCCCTGTTGAATGGAAAGGTGGTTCAGCTTCTCCGTCACCTCGTGCTCTGCGTTCCACACTTCGTCGCCATTGCGGAGCTCACCGGCGTACAGGCGGAAAAGGGTCACATCACCGACGTGGGATTCGGAGAGCGTCTTGAAGACCCGTCCCACCTGGGGGGCATCGACCGGCGGTTTGAGGTCTGCCGGCGAGGGAAAGAGTTCCACCATCTTCTTCAGCAGCGTCCGCATCCCATACGTGAGCTCGGCGCTGCCGCAGAACAAGGGCACGATCTGCCCGGCCAGCATGGCGTTCTTGACGGCGGCGATGAACTCCGACCGAGGGATTTCCTCGCCGGCCAGGTAACGCTCAATCAGCGAGTCGTCGGTCGAGGCCACGGCCTCGGTCAACTGTTCGGAATACTCCTTGAACCGTGCCTCGTACTCCGGCGGGACCGGGACCACGTCGTACTCGCCGGTCTTGGTCCCCTTCCTGTAGAAGTGACAGTGGCCGGAGAAGAGGTTGATGATGCCATGAAAGTCATGCCCATCACCGATCGGGATCTCGACCGGAACCACCTTGGGCGTGAGGTGGGCCTTCACGTCGGCGAAGACCCGTTCGAAGTCCGCGTGCTCCTTGTCCATGAGCGAGACGAACAGGACCCGGGGCAGGTGCAGCTGATCGCAGACTTCCCAGACCTTTTCGGTGCCGACCTCTACCCCGCTCGTGCCGCTGAGCACTACCACGGCCGCGTCTGCCGCATGCAGCCCGGTCACGACCTCGCCGAAGTAGTCCAGATAACCAGGGGTATCGATGAGGTTCAGCTTGGTGTCCAGCCACTCGGCATAGCCCAGGCCGAGGCTGATGGAGTGCTTGCGTTCGATTTCGTCGGGGGAGTAGTCCGTGAGTGTGGTACCATCTTTGATCGCGCCGTGACGTCGAGTGGACCCGGAGACGAAGGCGAGCGCGTCGACCAGCGATGTCTTACCGCAAGCTCCGTGGCCGACAAATGCCACGTTGCGGATGGCATTGGAGCCATAGACCTTCATGGCCTCCACCTCCTTGCATGAGTTGGATTCCCATTCTGAGGCGGGGAGGGCCAGTTGTCAAATCGGATCCGCCGGCCCGGCACCCTTCGATTGGGGCCGCTCCGGCCGAGGGGCGACAGGTTGCCCGCTACCGGGCCGTTCTACGCTCGATCAGGATCGAACTCACTAATTGCAGCACCGGCACGGGGATCATGAATGCTCCCTCGTTGGTCGCCGCGGCTAGCCCGAGCCCCACGGCGCCAATCCCGAGCGATGCCAGCAGCGACGCTCCGTAATTTCCCCGGTGGCCGTTGGCGAGATGTACCCCTAACGGAAGCAGCGCGCTCCCTCCGGCTACCCCACCATAGACCAACCCCTCGAGGAAGCAGTCCTCGCACGCGTCCTTGGTGATCTCGTTCCCGATCCAGGCGCCTCCGAATGCTCCTGCAGTCCCTGCCAAGACTCCGCCCAGGGCCAGCACCACCGGGCTTCGGCCTGGTCGCGCCTGAGGCTGTGGAACGCCGAGGACCATCGGCGTCGCCGCCTGGGTATCGGGCTGGGGGGCGAGGGGCGGGGCGAGACGTTGGGCCCGGCCCGGTGTTGCCCCGATGACGAGCGCCAGGAAGAGGATGAGGATCGTGGGTCGCATGGGTTGCCTCCGCGATGGGTTAAGTGCAACTGGTCGCGAAGGTAAAGTGCCGGCGTGACCGGGCCGTGCGCCCGACCGTGACCTGGTAGGAGTAGCTAGCGATACCCCGCTGCCTGCAGCTGGAAGAGCTCGGCGTAAAGGCCGCCCTGAGCCACTAACGCCTCGTGGGTACCCTGCTCTGCCAGCCGCCCACTCTGGAGCACCAGGATGCGGTCGGCCATACGTACAGTGGAAAAGCGATGGGAGATGAGAACGGCCATGCGACCGCGGGTCAGCTCGGAGAAGCGTAGGAAGACCTGGTACTCTGCCCGAGCGTCGAGGCTTGCGGTTGGCTCATCCAGGATCAGCAACTGGGCTTCACGCATGTACGCCCGGGCGAGAGCGACCTTTTGCCATTCCCCACCGGAGAGCTCGACTCCACCATCGAACCGGCGGCCCAACATCTGGTCGTAGCGTCCGGCCAGCCGGGCGGCCACGGCGTCGGCCAGGCTCCGTCGTGCCGCGGTCTCGATATGAGGGCCATCGGCCAGCCGACCGATGTTGCCCACCGCGATGTTCTCCTTGAGAATGAAGTCGTAGCGTACAAAGTCCTGAAAGATTACACCTAGGTTCCGCCGCAGGCCTTCCACGTCGTACTCTCGCAGGTCCACCCCATCGAGCAGGATGCGGCCCTCCGTGGGGTCATAGAGTCGGGTTAGTAGCTTCACGAGGGTGGTCTTACCGGCGCCGTTCTCGCCCACCAGGGCGAGCCGCTCACCCGGAGCCAGCGTGAAGCTGAGCCCACGCACCGCCCACTGCTCCGACCCGGGATACTGGAACCCCACCTCCTCGAAGGTGATGCCGATCCGGATGGGCGTGGGCACGGGCCGGGCGCCGGCGCGCGGGCGAATCCGCGGCTCGAGGGTCAGGAACGTGAAGAGATCGTCCAGATAGAGGCTCTGCTCGTACACCTGCGAGAGTGACAGGAGAATTCTCTGGATCAGATCTCGACTTTGCCGGAACGAGCCCGCCAGGAAGGTGAGCACGCCGATGGTGAAGAGTCCGGCCGGGGAGCGATGCCCGATCACCGTGAGATAAATGATCACCGCGTACGCCGCGTAATACCCCAGGGTGCCGATGCCCGCCAGCAGGGTTGAAATCACGCTTTTCCGCACTGCGAGTGCCTTATTGGCCTCGTAGAATTCGGTGGAGAGTCGGTCGTAGCGACCCACCAGAAAATCGGAGAGTCCAAACAGCTTCAGCTCCTTGGCTGAGATGTCGCTCGCCCCGATGTACCGGAGGTAGTCCAGCTGCCGCCGTTCGGGTGTCCAGGAGAAGAGCAACGAGTACCCCAGCGAGGCGAAGTGGGTCTCGCCCAGGAGCGACGGAAGCACAGCGATCACCAGCAGGAGCAGCAGCCAGGGCACGTACACCGCAAGCGCGGCACCCAATGTCACCAGCGTAATCGCATCCTGAATAGTCGAAAGGAGCAGGGTGAAGAGGCCGATGCGTCCCACGGTTTGGCGTCGGGCCCGCTCCAGCTTGTCGTACAACTCCGCGTTCTCGAACTGCTCCAGATCGAGGGTTGCCGCATGGCGCATCAGATCGACACTGGTGCGATTAGCGAAGAGGTCGCCGAGCAGGCTTTCGAGGAGGGCCGAAATCCGTGTGAGCAGCTCCCCGATCAGCGCGATCCCGAGCTCGAGCGCAAGCAGTTGTCCCAGCCGGAGCCAGGGTGCAGGGCCTCCGGCCCCGGCGGTGGCGATCGCGTGCACCACCGCGTCCACAATGAGCTTTCCGATCCAGAGCACCGCGAGAGGAACCAGTGATCGCGCGACCCGGAGCAGCAGAATGCCGACGACGTAGCGTGGCTCGGACTCCCACACCATCCGGAGGAGCTTCGGCAGATGGCGCAGCGCCTGGAGCCGCTCCCGCCAGGAGGTGGGCCGCTCTCGGCCAGTGGTGTTGGGACGGATGACAGGATGCTGAAGTGGAAGGGCCATGACCGAACAGTAAGCAGTGAGAAGTGAGAAGTGAGAAGGGGAGGTAAAAGGTGAAAGGTGAAAGGTGAAAGGTGAGAAGTGAGAAGCGGGGCGTTAGTTGTCAGCCGTGAGCTGTCAGCTGTCAGCTGTTAGCTGTCAGCCGTTAGCTGTTAGCTGTTAGCCGTTAGCTGTTAGCTATTAGCTGTTAGCCGTCAGCTTCCTGCTCGCTTCTCACTGTCGTTTAGATTGTTCGCCTATGCTGACGACTGCCCTTGTTACAGGGGCCACGCAGGGTATCGGTCGCGCCACGGCATTTTCGCTGGGG
>JBIOUY010000062.1:0-10767 GCA_044867445.1 Gemmatimonadales bacterium | reverse complement strand
CGCAAGATGAAATAGCGGGCTACGCCCAGCTTGCGGGTATCGATCTCCACCAGCATGTCGTCCATCATGCACGCCGAATAGTGCCGGCGCCCGTCGGGACTCAGTCGAGACCCGTGCGGCATGGTACAGGTGGGGATTCGGGTGATCTCGGTCATCTCGTCGGTGGCGACTACCGAGACTGAGGAGGGAATCTTCTCGCCGTACAAGTTGAAATTCACGATGTAGGCCAGATATCCGTCGGGTGAGACCTGCAGCGTCGCCGGAAAGAGGCCCAGCTGGACCCGCCCCTCCAGGCTGTCGTTGGCAGTGGAGTATTTCCACAGATAGCCGTACGGCGTCCCGTGTCCGGTGGAGACGAACACGTGTTTGCCGTCGGGTGCCACGGCAACACCGTGCGGTCCATCGGGATCGGTGGGCATCAAGCCGGTGGTGAAGGCACGCTCCACCGAGATGCCGGTGGGGCCGAAGCGCAGCAGCTGCACCCGGTCGACAGCCTCCGACACCACATAGACGAGATACGTGCGGCTGGGCGCCGGCGGAGTTTGAGCCGTCCCCCTGGAGAACACAGCTCCCAGGAGAGCCGCTGCTAGGATGATTCGAAGCCCTCTCACGGTACCAGCGGCCTCTGCTCCTCCCGCTTCGGCTCCAGCCGTACGATAAAGAGCCCAGTATTGAAGTCGTTCACGTACGCCAGCCCGTTCTTGACCACCACGCCCCAGGTCATAGGAGAGTTGGGGATGAAGCCGCCTGCGTCCGCCGGCTCGACATTGGCAATCTCCCGTGCCTGCGCGCGGAGGTCGCCCCGCAGCTCCCCGGAGATGTCGAACGCTCGAAACCCGGCGTTGTAGGCACCCATGTAGAGCGTGTCGCCCGCGACCCAGACGTTGTGCACTCCGCCGTATTCCGGCTCGTACCAGGCGACCTCTTTGGGATGGTCGATCTGGCTCACATCGATCACGTGCAGCCGCCCGTAGGCCCGGGATGGCCGGCTTTGAAAGAGTGCCTGGGCGGCATCCAGGCCAAACACCTCATCGGCGAGGAAGACGTACTGCCCATGCCGCCACGCCGTATGCGTGCCCCGGATGAATCCCGGGCCGCTGTTGTCGGCCACCTGCCGGTAGAGCGAGTCGAGATCGTATTTGAACTGCGAGACCAGCTGCGGATTAGAAGGACTGCCGCCTCGCATCCCGTTGCCGATGTCCAGAATGACGAGCCCGTCGTGCCACCAGCTGCCATAGAGCAGACCGTCCTGGACATCCACGTCGTGCAGATAGCGCCCGGCATCGGCGCGCGGCGTCTTCCAGGTACTGGCGAGCTTGGGGTGGGCGGGATCGCTGATGTCCACAATGTGCAGCGCACCCGTGCCGTCATTGGTGAGGTACACGTGGGTGCCGTACTTCGGCTGGGTGTAGATGAAGGCCGAGTGAACGCCGGCCGTGACGCCCTCGGTGAACTCCGAGACCACCTTGGGATGAAGTGGATCCTCCAGGGTGGCGATCACGATGCCGTTCTTCCGGTCGGCCGCGCCCTCGCGGGTGAACACCAGGACCTTCCCTTCCTTATCGGTCATGATGTCGTTGATCAGCCGAGTATTCGCCTGCACCGAATCCACGATCCTGGGATTGGCCGGATCGGTCACGTCAATGGCGTAGAGCCGATCGCCGCCCAAATGCGTGCCGAGGTATGCGACTTTGCCATTGGGGTGCACCCACACTTCGGCGGTCGGGTAGGTCTTCCGGATCACCGTCCCGACGATGGTCGCTGGCCGGCGCACGTCGCGGCGACTTACCGCCACCGGCGCGGATGCCGAATGACCGGCCAGCGAGGCGGTGACGGTATAACTACCCGGCTCATACGCCACGAAGGCGCCGTCCTCGTCGATCTCCCCCTGGCCGGAGCCGAAGGACCAGGAGGGCGTCACACCGGCAATAGTCTTCCCGGCCCGGTCCTTCGCCACTGCCCGAAAGCGAACGACATCTCCCTGTCTCACCTTGGCATCCGCGGGCTCGACGGTGAGCGAGGCCGGTGCTGCGGAGGCGACCTCGACCGTGGTCGAGGCGTGGATCGAACCGACATTCGCGGTCAGCGTCGCCTTTCCCGGGCCGCGGGCCTCGAGCTGCCCGTGGCGTCCAACTTTCGCGGTCGCAGAAGATGAGCTGGTCCACCGCACCGTGTCGGATCGCACGTCTCCCTCGGCGGAGAGCACCTGCGCCTTCAACGAGAGTCGCTGTCCAGGCACCAGGCGTGCGGGATGCGACCCGATCCGGATCTGCTTCGCCGGGCTCGGCAATAGCTTCACCACGACGGATTGGATGATGGGCTTGGCTCCGGGAGCGACCGCGGTCACAATGACGAGGGCCTCTCCAACCCCTCCCGCACGAACTAGACCGGTGGAATCCACCTGGGCAGCGGCGAGTCCTTCCGGCTTGAACACGATCGTCGCGTCGGGGACCGGCTTGCCCGCGGCGTCGAGGGCTCGAGCCGAGAGCTGCAGCGAATCACCTGCGGCGACCTGAGGTCGTGCCGGCGTGACCTCCACGCGAGCCACCGATGTAGTGGCACTCTGCTGTTGCGCGGCGAGAGGTGAGAAGCTCACCAACGAGATCGTTGCGAGGTGAGACAATACCCGGAGCTGGGTCATGGAACCTGTGACTGAAAAGGGTGGTCAAAACTGTGCTGCCGGCGTGCGGTTGTCGAGCCGGGCAACCGATTCCGGTGTAGCTTAGCTGGGTGCTGTCCCTGAAGAGTCTGGGTCTCGATCGCCCCGAGCTCCGCGCCTGGGCGATGTACGACTGGGCCGCGTCTGCCATGCAGACCACGGTCATGGTCGCAGTTTTTCCTATCTACTTCGTCAAAGTGGCGGGAGCGGGCTTGGCGGAGAGCGGCGCCACCCAACGGCTGGCGACCGTCAATACCATCGCCCTGATCATCATCGCTCTGCTTTCCCCGATACTCGGAGCGGTCTCCGACTTCCGCGCCTCCAAGAAGCGGTTCATCGCCGGGTTCCAGGCCATTGGTGTGGCGGCGGTCGCCGGCCTCTTCCTGGTGCACACCGGCGACATCGGCCTCGGATCCGGGCTCTTTATCCTCTCGCTCATTGGTGTCACCGGAAGCTTCGTCTTCTATGAGGCGCTTCTGCCACATATTGCGAGACCGCACGAGATTGATCGGATCTCGACCGCGGGCTATGCCATGGGCTACATCGGTGGAGGGATCCTGCTGGCGCTCAATCTCGCCTGGATTCAGCAGCCGGCGTGGTTCGGGCTGCCGGCGCATCCCGGCATGACCGAGGCCCAGGCGACGCTGCCGGCGCGGCTCGCATTCGTGTCGGTGGCGCTCTGGTGGGTGATCTTCTCGGTGCCGCTCTTCCGGCGAGTCCCCGAGCCGCCGGCGCGGCTCGAACCGGATGAACGTTGGGGAGAGAATCCGGTGCGGGTGGCATTCGAGCGTCTGGGTGAGACCTTTCGCGAACTCCGGGGCTACCGCCAGGCGTTTCTCATGCTGCTGGCGTTTCTGATCTACAACGACGGGATCCAGACCATCATCAAGATGGCCACGGCCTACGGCACCGAGCTGGGGATCGGTCAGAGCGCACTCATCGGGGCCATTCTCCTGGTGCAGTTCGTGGGGATCCCCTGCTCCTTCTTCTTCGGCATGCTCGCCGGTCGCATCGGAGCCAAGCGATCGCTTTTCCTGGGCCTGCTGGTGTACACCGTCATCAGCGTCCTGGGATACTTTATGAAGACCGCGGCCCACTTCTACACCCTCGCCGCACTCGTGGGACTGGTGCAGGGGGGAACCCAGGCACTGAGTCGATCCCTCTTTGCCAGCATGATCCCTCACCATAAGTCGGGTGAGTTCTTCGGCTTCTGGAGCGTCTTCGAGAAGTTCGCCGGCATATTCGGGCCGCTGATCTTCGCCGGCACTATCGCGGCGACCGGCTCCAGCCGGAACGCGATTCTGTCGGTGATTGCGTTCTTCGCGGTGGGGGCGGCGATCCTGACCTTCGTGGACCTGGAGGAGGGTAAGCGGGAGGCGCAGACGGCCGACGCGGCAGCGGTGGAACTATAAGATCGTTCGCCTCGGGCGGCAGACGACTACGAACGAGACCGAAAAGGTCTTCCCGCTCGGCACAACAATCGTCCTCGGGTTCTCCCCCTCGACCGCGCAGTTCTCGGCCAGCCCCGAGAGCTGGACGACGTGGGATCCCTGGGAAATTTCGGCGAGGGTGATGACGCCGTTGGCATTCACTACCTGCACCTCGGCGCCGTCCAGGGTCACGGAGTACCCGTCGATATCGAGAGCCGTCCCGTTGGTGACGACAGAGATCTCGATGCGCCCGTCGGTGGAAATCGAGAGGAACGTCACCTCACAAGCGGCGAGCGCCAGGAGCGGAAAGGGCCAGCCGAATAGGCGCAGGAAGCGCATGGGTGTCTCCTCGGGAACCAACCCACTTGCCCTACCAATTTACCCCGCGTTTTCACCACTTGCTCCGCTGCAGCCGCCTTCCTAGCTTCACCGGAGATGCCGACCCTCGCGAAGAGTGGCCCCGCCGAGCCGACGCCGGCGGGGCGTTTCCGTTCGTGGACGCGCTGGAGCTGACGCGGGCCCTGGTGGCCCTCGAGACGCCCACCGGCGCCGAAGGTCCGGCCATCGATCTACTCGATGGCACGCTGCGACGCGTGGGGTATCGAGTCATTCGCCAACCGGTCACGCCTGGCCGGGACAATCTCTTCGCCTATCGAGAGACCCCGGACCTGGTGTTCTCCACCCACGTGGACACGGTTCCCCCCTACCTGCCCCTCTCGGAAGACAGCGGGACGATTCACGGCCGGGGGAGCTGCGACGCCAAGGGGATCGCGGCCGCGATGGTGGCGGCCGCCGAGCGGCTGTCGCAAGCGGGTGAGCGGCGCGTCGGGCTGCTCTTTCTGGTGGGCGAGGAGAACGGCTCCGACGGCGCGCTCGCGGCCGCTGATCTCGAGCCGCGGGGCCAGTTCCTTATCAACGGCGAGCCCACTGAGAACCGGCTTTCGATCGGGCAGAAGGGCACGTTAAGGGTCGACTTGAAGGCCAGCGGGAAGGCGGCACACTCCGCCTATCCCGAAGACGGCGTGAGCGCGATCGCGGCTCTGCTCGACACCATCGAGCGAATCCGCCGGATGCCGCTGCCGGTAGACCCGCTGTTGGGGCCGTCGACGCTGAACCTTGGTCTCATCAATGGCGGAGTGGCGCCCAACGTGATCTCCCCGTCGGCCAGCGCCCAGCTCCTGGTGCGTACGGTCGAGCCGACCGATCCGCTCAAGGCGGCTATCCGAAAGCTCGTGTCTTCCGAGGTGTCGGTGGAATTTCCGGTCGAGCTTCCCTTTTACAAGGGCGGATCGGCTCCAGCAGGATGGGATACTGTCGTGGTGAGCTACGCCAGCGATCTGCCCTTTTTGACCTCGTGGGGCGACGGATACCAGCTGGGCCCCGGTACCATTCGCGTGGCGCATACCGCGAGCGAGCATATCCGGAAGGACGATCTGCTACGAGGTGTGGAGTTGTACGTCCGCTTGGCGAGTGATCTCTTGGCGCGCGAGGCTGCATGACGGCGAAGATCCCGGTCTCGGTGCTGGGGGCGACGGGCACGGTGGGCCAGAAATTCATTCGCCTCCTTGTCGATCATCCCTGGTTCGAGGTCGCAGCCGTCGCAGCCTCCTCGGCCAGCGTCGGCAGGCCCTATGGCGAGGTGGTGCGGTGGAGGGAGAACGTCGTCCTCCCTGACCGGATTGCTCGCCTCCGGGTGGAGCCATGCGAACCACCGCTCCTGGGTCCGATTGTTTTCTCGGCGCTGGATGCCGACGTCGCGGGCCCGATCGAACAGGCGTTCGCGCAAGCCGGGGCGTACGTGGTGACGAACACGCGAAACCACCGGATGGATGAGGATGTACCGCTCCTCATCCCCGAGGCCAACGCCGATCACCTCTCCCTGATCGATCGCCAGCAAAAGGTGCGCGGTTGGTCCGGCGCCATCCTGGCCAACCCGAACTGCTCCACGGCGGCGTTGACCTTGGCGCTGGCGCCTCTCCACCAGGCGTTCGAGATCGAGCGGCTGTTTGTCTCCACCATGCAGGCCGTCTCCGGAGCCGGCTATCCCGGCGTTGCGTCGCTCGACATCGTAGGGAACGTCATCCCCCACATCGGCGGCGAGGAGGAGAAGATCGAGCGGGAGAGTCGCAAGATCCTGGGCACGCTGGCCGACGGTACGATCAAGCCCGCCGAATTCGCGGTGAGCGCCCATACCAATCGGGTGGCGGTGATCGACGGACATCTGGAGACCCTTTCGGTGGGGTTCCGCCGGCGGGTGACGCCGGACGAAGCGATCAGCACGTTGCAGGAGTTTCGCTCGCCCCCGTGCGTAGCAGAACTTCCTTCCTCTCCCATGCCGCCGATCGAGGTGGACCCGCGGCTCGACCGCCCTCAGCCGAGGCTGGACCTCGATCGGGGCCGCGGCATGGCGGTGACCGTCGGGCGAGTGCGACCCTGCCCGGTCCTCGACCTCCGGCTCGTGGTCTTGGGTCATAACACCATTCGGGGAGCCGCGGGGCAGGGGGTGCAGATCGCCGAGCTGCTGGTCGCTGACGGGCGGGTCGGGCGTCCCAAATGATCGTTTGCAAGTTCGGCGGCACCTCTGTGGCCGATGCCGACGCCATCGGGCGCCTGATCCGGATCATCCGTGCGCGGCTCGACGACTGCCCTCTTGTGGTGGTTTCGGCTTTGGCAGGAGTCACCGACGCACTCCTCGCCCTCACCAGAGTAGCCTATCGAGGTGATCCCACGGAGCTGGGCGCCACCATGGAGGCGTTGGTCCAGCGGCATCAGGCCGTCTCACGCGGCTTGCCTGGCACCGAGTCGACGATGCAGGCGATCGCTTCGGATGCGGCCGCGCTCCGCCAGGAGCTGCTGGAGGGATTGGGCCGGATGCTCAAGCCGGCGGAGTTGGACGCCGTGGCCGGGCGAGGCGAGCTATGGAGCTCCCGACTGATTGCGGCTGCCATGGAGGGCGCCGGGCTTCCGGCCACGTGGATCGACATCCGGCCCATCATGGTGACCGACGATCGGTTCACCCGGGCGACGCCCTACGTGCAGGTGGTAAATACCCGGACACGGGAGTGTCTCCGTCCGTTGCTGGAAACCGGGCGCGTTCCCGTGACCCAGGGCTTCATCGGGGCGACGGCCGACGGGGTGCCCACCACGCTGGGCCGCGGCGGCTCGGACTTTACCGCGGCTCTGCTGGGCGCCGCACTCGAGGCCAAGCGGGTGGAGATCTGGACCGATGTGAGCGGGCTCATGACGGCCGACCCGCGGGTGGTGCCGTCTGCCCGCACGCTGACAGCCGCGAGCTACGAGGAAGCCGCGGAGCTGGCGACGTTCGGGGCCAAGGTGCTCCATCCGGCGACCGCGCTGCCCTTGGTTCGAGCCGGCATTCCGATTGTCGTCCTCAACGCCACTCAGCCGGATCGCCCCGGTACCATCATCGAGCCGTCGGCCGAGTTGGAGCGGATGGGCGACTCGCCGGTCCGTTCCATCTCCTGGAAGCCAGGCATCACCGTGGTCAACGTCCGCGCACCACGGATGCTCGGCGCATATGGCTTTCTTCGCGCGATGTTCGAGGTGTTCGAGCGGCATGAGACGGTGGTGGACGTGCTCGCCAGCGGCGAGGTCAGCGTCTCGCTCACGGTGGAGGACCGGACTCGGCTGGATGCTGTAGTGCGTGAGCTATCGGAGCTGGGGGAGGTCTGGGTGGAAGTCGGCCGCGCGATCGTCGCGGTGGTGGGGATCGGGCTGCGGCATACTCCTGGGCTCGCGGCGCGGTTGTTCCAAGCGGTGCAGCCGGCCAACGTAGAGGTCATCTCGCAGGGCGCCTCACTCATCAACATGACGTTCGTGGTGCGGGAGGAGGATGGTCCCGGGGTGGTTCGGAGGTTGCATCAGGAGTTTTTCGGGTCGTGCTGAGCTGCCGTCAGTCTACATTCGAGCTGGTTTTTCACCACGGAGACACGGAAAACACGGAGGTTGCACGGAAACTGCAATATCACTGCTGTAACCCTTGATGTTGTGGGGTGGCGGGGCAACCCTCAGTTCATTCGAAGACTATGTGAACTACGCCGAGGATTCCGTGCCGTCTCCGTGTCTTCCGTGTCTCCGTGGTGCGCAGTTGCAGTGCGCAGTTGCAGTGCGCAGTTGCAGTGCGCAGTTGCAGTGCTTGGTGAAAGGCCTTCGATCTCAATGCGGATCGTAATCGTCGGGAACGGCAAAATGGGCAAGGCGGTTGCCGCGCTGGCGAAAGAGCGGGGCCACGAGGTGCACGCGGCCGTTGGAGCGGAAGAGAACGCGGGCGGGAAGGCGCTCTCGAGGGAGCGGCTGGCCGGCGCTGACGTCGCGGTCGAGTTCACTCGTCCCGATGCGGTCGTGAGCAACCTCGAGAGGCTGATCGAAGCCGGTATCCCGACCGTCACCGGCACTACGGGTTGGACCGCGGAGCTCCCCCGCATCACTCAGTTGGTCAAGCGACACAGCGGAGCGCTGCTGCATTCCGCCAACTTCTCCGTCGGCGTCCAGCTCTTTCTCCGAGCCGCGCGGCAGCTTGGTCGCGAGTTCGCCGGGCGCCCCGGATTCGACGCCTTTATACTGGAGGAGCACCACGCGGCCAAGCGGGACGCGCCTTCGGGCACTGCGCGGGCGCTGCAGGAAAAGCTCCATGAGGTCGACGCTGAACGACCCTTTCCCATCACCTCGGTCCGTGCCGGGACGATTCCGGGAACTCATACGTTGACCTACGATGGTCCGTTCGAGAGCGTGAGCCTGAGCCACGTCGCCAGAAACCGCCAGGGTTTCGCGGCGGGCGCGCTGGCCGCCGCGGAATGGCTCCCCGGACACCCGGGAGTGCACCGCTTCGAGGACATGCTGTTCGGAGGTTAGGGAATGGCCCGGTTGCAGGGGTGCGGCACCGCACTGGTCACGCCGTTCACCGACGCGGGAGAGGTGGACTTCCCCGCGCTCCGGGCGTTAGTAGAGTGGCAGATCGTCGAGGGAATTGATTTCCTGGTCGCGTGCGGCTCCACCGGCGAAGCCCAAACTCTCAATGAGAGCGAACGAGATCGGGTGGTGGCGTGCGTCCTGGATACCGCGGCCGGACGCCTCCCGGTCATGGCCGGAGCCACCAGCAACGATACCGCTCGCGCCGTGGCCGAAACCCAGCGCATGTGCCGGCTCGGCGCCGACTCCATCCTGAGCGCCACCCCCTACTACAACAAGCCCACTCAGGAAGGGCTGTACCGCCATTTCATGGCGGTGGCCGATGCTTCGACTCGGCCCGTCTGCCTCTACAACGTTCCCGGCCGGACCGCGGTCAACCTCAAGCCCAACGTCGCGCTCAAACTCGCCAGCCATCCCAATGTCATGGGCATCAAGGAAGCGAGCGGAGACCTGAAGCAGGTGATGGAGATTTTGCAGCAGCGCCCGGACGATTTCGCGGTGCTTTCGGGCGACGACTGGCTCGCATTTCCGGTTGTCACCGCCGGCGGCGATGGTCTCATCTCGGTCGCCTCGAATGAGGTGCCGGGCCCGATGGCCGCGATGGTGCGCCTGCTGCTCGGTGGCAACGTCGCAGGTGGGCGCGAGTTGCACTTCCGGCTGCTTCCCCTGATGGACGCCAACTTCCTCGAGACCAATCCCGCGCCGGTCAAGGCGGCGCTGGCATTGATGGGGAAGATCCACAATGCGCTCCGCCTGCCGCTGGTTCCGGTAAGCGAAGCGACCTGCCTAGCACTGACAGTTGCCCTCCGGGATGCCGGCGTCGCTGGAATCTGACGCCGGCCTCGCCCCCAGGATCCGCTCGGCCCTGGAGCGCTACTCGACCGGCGTCCCGGTGGGCGAGGAACCAGTCGCGCTGGAGGCCTTTCGAGAGCTCAAGTCCGCGCTCAACTCCGGCGCCGTACGCGCGGCCGAGCGACGGAGCGATGGTCGCTGGCAGGTCAATACCTGGGTCAAGTCCGGCATCCTGCTTGGCTTTCGGCTGGGGCGCACCGGCCCGATCGCCGCCGGGGGCCCGTTTCCCTTCTACGACAAAGACACCTATCCACTCCGGGCGCTCGGCCCGGAAGACGGAGTACGTCTGGTTCCGGGGGGCTCCTCGATTCGAGACGGCTGTTATGTGGCGCCTGGTGTCATATGTATGCCTCCGATGTACATCAATGTGGGCGCCTATGTGGACGAGGGCACATTGGTGGACTCCCACGCCCTGGTTGGGTCCTGTGCGCAGATCGGGCGCCGGGTCCATCTCTCGGCGGCAGCCCAGATCGGTGGAGTGTTGGAGCCTGCCGGCGCGCTGCCGGTGATCATCGAGGACGAGGTGCTGGTCGGGGGAAACTGCGGGGTGTACGAGGGGACCATCGTGCGGGAACGGGCGGTGCTGGCCCCGGGCACGATCCTCACCGGCGGAACCGCGGTGTTCGATCTGGTGCACGATCGGGTCTACCGCCGCGAGGCCGATCAGCCGCTGGAGATTCCGGCCGGTGCGGTCGTGGTTCCGGGGACTCGTCCGGTGCGAAGTGGCCCGGGGCGCGAGGCGGGGATCGGGCTCTCCGCGCCGGTGATCGTCAAGTACCGGGATGAGAAGACGGATACCGCCGTCCGACTAGAGGAGCTGCTTCGATAGAAAACGCGGGAAACGTGAACCGTGAAACGTGAAGGGAGCCGAGTTCACGTTTCACTTTTCACGTTTCA
>JBIOUY010000061.1:0-26548 GCA_044867445.1 Gemmatimonadales bacterium | reverse complement strand
TCTCCAAGTACGCGCCCCGCATCTTCACCATGCAGATCAAGCCCGACAAGATCGGCGACGTGATTGGACCGAAGGGCAAGACCATTCGGGGAATCCAGGACGCCACCGGCGCCAAGATCAGCATCGAGGACAGCGGCATGGTCACGATATCAGCCGTGGGGGGCGAGGCCGGCGAAAAGGCTCGCGCCATGATCGCCGCCATCACCACCGAGCCCGAGGTGGGCCGGACCTACGAGGGTCCGGTGAAGAGCACCACAGCCTTCGGCGCCTTCGTGGAAATCCTGCCCGGGGTGGAGGGACTGCTCCACATCAGCGAACTGCAGCACGGCCGAACCGAGAAGACCGAGGACGTCGTCAAAAAGGGCGACATCGTCCAGGTGAAGTTGCTCGAGGTGGATGATCGTGGACGCATGAAGCTTTCCCGGAAGGCCTTGTTGCCCAAGGAATAGCTTCGTGGAAACGGTTCGCCTCGACCACGGGCTGCTCCGAACCACGCTGCCGAACGGGTTGGTCGTCCTCTCCGAACACTTGCCGGGTATCCGGTCGGCGGCGGTGGGACTCTACGTCCGAACGGCGAGCGCTCACGAGCGGCGGGAACAGATGGGAATCTCCCACCTGCTCGAGCACATGGTGTTCAAGGGCACCGAGCGCCGGACCGCCAAGCAGCTGGCGATGGAGCTCGAGGTGCGGGGCGGCAGCCTCGACGCCTTCACCGGCCGGGACTACACCAGCTATCAGGCTCACACCCTCGATGCCGATCTCCCGCTTGCCGTGGAGATTCTCACCGATCTGGTACGCCGGCCGCTGCTGCGGGAAACCGACCTTGAGCCCGAGCGGAACGTCATCCTCGAAGAGATCAACGGGGTGGCGGACACCCCGGACGATCTCGTGTTCGAGCTGCACGCGGCGGCGCTGTGGCCCGAGCACTCCTACGGCTTCTCCATTCTCGGCACTCCTGATACCCTCGCCACCGTATCGGCCGATGACCTCCGGTGTCTGCATGCGACAGGGTACTACCGGGGCAACTGCGTCATCGCGGCGGCCGGGAATGTAAGTCACGATCAGCTGCTGACGGTGCTGGAGCGGGAAGGTTGGTTCGAGGGCTCGGTCGCGGAGGCCGTGCGGCCTCCGGTCCACGCGACCGCCGCGGTGCGCGGAGCCTCCAGCTGGGAGGATCGGGACACCGCCCAAACCCATATCGTGTTCGGGACCGACACCTTTCCGCTGCGCGATCCCCGCAGGTTTCCACTGGCGATTCTCACCAACGTGTTCGGCGGGGGGATGTCGAGCCGGCTGTTTCAACGAGTTCGCGAGGAGCTCGGGCTGGCCTACGCCGTGTTTGCGTTCAAGCACTTCTACCAGAGCTCTGGGCTGCTCGGCGTCTACGTCGGCACCCAAACCTCGGCGGCAGATCAGGCGTTGCAGGCGATTCGGGCGGAATACGATCGGTTGGCGCGAGAGGGCTTGCCGGCGGACGAGCTGGCTCATGGCAAGCAGCAGCTCAAGGGACAGATCATGCTCTCTCTGGAGAGTCCTATTGCCCGGATGGGGCGACTAGCCGGCTTCACGCTCCACCAAGACCAGTATCGCCCGCTCGACGAGATGCTGGCCGAGATCGATGCCGTCAGCGTTGCGGAGGTGGCGGCAGTGGCGGCGGAGTTTTTCGCGCCCGAGCGGCAGACGGTGTTGAGGCTGGGACCGAACCGCAGATGATGCGAAGAAAAGCGTGAACAGTGAAAGGTGAAAGGTGAAACGTGAACCGTAAAAGGTGAACCGCAAAACGTGAAAAGCGAACTGATTCGCGCCAGGCAGCTCCCTTCACGTTTCACGGTTCACTTTTCACGCGGTTTAGAAGCGAATCCCCCACCACAGAGGAGCCATGATCATCGGCGTTCCGAAGGAGATCAAGACCAACGAGAATCGCATCGCCCTGGTGCCCGCAGGAGCTGAGGCGCTGGTCGCGGCGGGACACACGGTCCTGATCGAGAAGGGCGCTGGAGACGGAAGCGGATTCCCGGACGAGGCCTACCAGGCGGTGGGCGCTGGCATCGGCGCAAGCGCCCCCGACGTGTGGCAGCAAGCCGAGATGATCATGAAGGTGAAGGAGCCGATTGCTCCCGAATGGCCCCGCATGCGGCGGGGTCAAGTGATCTACACCTACTTTCACTTTGCCGCGGCCGAGGATCTCACTCGCGCGGTCATCGACTCGGGTGCCATCGCCGTGGCCTATGAGACCGTCCAGCTCGCCAGTGGGGAGCTGCCCCTTCTCACGCCGATGTCGGAGGTCGCCGGGCGGATGGCGGTGCAGGAAGGCGCCAAGTACCTGGAGAAAGTGTTCGGAGGGAGTGGCATCCTCCTCGGCGGTGTGCCGGGTGTGGCCCCAGGGGAAGTCGTCATCATCGGAGGAGGCGTCGTCGGCATCAATGCCGCCAAGATGGCCGCGGGGCTCGGCGCCCACGTCGTCATCCTGGACATCTCGCTGGATCGGCTCCGGTATCTCGACGACGTCCTGCCCGCCAATGTCGATACCGCCTACTCGAACCGCCATAACATCCTCGACGCCATCCGGCGGGCCGATCTGGTCATCGGGGCGGTCCTCCTGCCCGGAGCCAAGGCTCCCCACCTGGTGAAGCGGGCGGACCTGAAGCTCATGAAACCGGGCTCGGTAATCGTCGATGTGGCAGTGGACCAGGGGGGGTGCGTGGAGACCATCAAGCCGACCACCCATGAGAATCCCACCTACTTCGTCGATGGTATTCTGCACTACGCGGTAGCGAATATGCCTGGCGGGGTCCCCCGGACATCCACCCTCGCCCTGACCAATGCTACGCTGCCATACGGACTTAAGCTGGCCAAGCACGGTTGGCGTGCCGCCTGCAACGCGGATCCGGCGCTGCGGCTGGGGCTCAACGTGGTCGAAGGGAAGGTGGTATATCCGGGGGTAGCCGAGGCCTTCCGCCTGCCCCTGGCCGAGGTCGCCACGGTCCTGTGAGCGGCTGCGACGGGTTTCTTCCCTGATCGAGATCCTGATCACCCGGCTGCCCCATGCAGAGGGGCTCCCACTCCCCAGTCTGGCCACCCCAGGCTCGGCGGGGTACGACGTGGTCAGCGCTGAGGACGGCTCGCTGGCGCCGCTCGAGCGCAAGCTGTTTCGCACCGGGCTCGCGATCGCCGTTCCTGAAGGCTACGAATGCCAGGTCCGGCCCCGGTCGGGACTGGCGCTGCGTCACGGCATCACGCTTCCCAACACTCCGGCTACGATCGACAGTGATTATCGCGGCGAGCTGATGGTCATGTTGGTCAACCTCAGTGGCGAGACCTTCGAGGTCACGCGGGGAATGCGGATCGCGCAGATGGTGATCGCTCGAGTCGAGCGGGTGGCCTTCCGCCCGGTCGAGCAACTCCCCACTACGACCCGAGGGGACGGAGGGTTCGGAAGCACCGGGCGGTAAGGTCGGCCCCCATTGTGTCCGGAGGCAACGCCGATGTCGGAGTCACTACCGCCGAATCACCAGACCGCCGCGCCGTCTGACTTGAATGGGTCGCGCGACCACCGTTACCTTGTCACCCATGCGCCTAACGGCCATCTGATGAAGCTTCCTTCTCTGAATCTGATGTCCTGGCTTCCCGCGAATGAAATCGCGGTCGACCTCGGCACGGCCAATACGCTGGTATATGTCAAAGGTGAAGGGATTGTGCTCAACGAGCCGTCGGTGGTGGCCCTCGAGAAGTCCACCGGCAAGATCAAAGGCATCGGGCTCGAGGCCAAGCGCATGTTGGGCCGTACACCGGACGGGATTGTAGCGGTCCGGCCGCTCAAAGACGGAGTGATCGCCGATTTCGATGTCACCGAGAAGATGCTGCGGTACTTCCTTAAGACCATCATCGACAAGCACGTCTTCCGGGTGAAACCCAAGGTGATCGTCTGCGTCCCCTCGGGTATCACCGAGGTGGAGCGCCGGGCAGTGCGCGATTCGGCCGAGACCGCTGGTGCTAAGCAGGTGCTCATGGTGGCCGAGCCCATGGCCGCCGCGATCGGGGTGGGTCTCCCGGTGGAGACGCCGACCGGCAACATGGTGATCGACATCGGCGGCGGGACCACGGAAATCGCCGTCATCGCCCTCTCTGGCATCGTGTCCGACACCTCGATTCGTACCGGGGGCGATGAGCTGGACCAGGCCATCGTCCAGTTCATGCGCAAGAATTACAACCTCCTGGTCGGTGAGCCAACCGCCGAGGCCATCAAGATCAAGATCGGCTCGGCCGCGCCTACCGGAGACGAGCGTGAGATGGAGGTGAAGGGGCGTGATTTGGTCTCCGGGATTCCCAAGACGGTGCGGGTGCACTCCGCCGAGATTCGCGAGGCGGTTCAGGAGCCCATACAGCAGATCGTGGATGCGGTGCGCCGGGCTCTCGAGATCACGCCGCCTGAGCTCGCCAGCGACATTGTGGATCGTGGGATCGTGATGACCGGAGGTGGGGCGCTCATCCGCGGGCTCGATCTGCTCCTGGCCCAGGAGACCGGCCTGCCTATCCACGTGGACGAGGACCCGCTGACCTGCGTCGTCCGCGGGACCGGCCGCATTCTCGACGACTACGAGAAATACCGCAGCGTCCTTTCCGTCTAAGCATGACCAGCGCGTCGGAACGCTCGTACACGCGCCGGGACACCGTGATGTTCCTCGTCTGCCTCGGCCTTTCAGTGGTCGGCCTCGTCTCCCCCGCGAACTGGGGTCTGGGTGTGGCCGACGCACTGCGAGAGACGGTGCTGGCCCCGCTCGTCTGGCTCCAGGCCCGGGCCGAAGAGGGGCGCACCAGCCGGGTCCGCCTCCGCGCGGTCACCGCTGAGCGCGATTCGGCGGCCTACGTGGCGCAGGGGATTCCCTCGCTCCTCGCCGAGAATGAGCACCTGCGTCAGCTCCTCGCCCTGAGTCATCGTCTTTCGACTCCCTACGTTGCCGCCGAGGTCCTCCATCAAGCTCAAGCCACCGATAGCCGCACACTCCTCTTGAGCGCGGGATCGGTCCAGGGGATCGCGCCCTTCGATCCGGTAGTGGCGCCCGAGGGCCTGATCGGCGTGGTGTTGAGCGTGGCCCGCCGGACCAGCGTCGTGATGACCTGGGCCCACCCTGAGTTCCGGGTCAGCGCGTTCACCGTGACGGGCAACGCCTCCGGCGTGGTCGCGCCCTCGGCCAGCGCGATGACCAGCGTCGAGGGGGCGTTGGAGTTCCGGGGCGTTCCCTACCGCGACTCGGTGCCGCCCGGCACACTGGTGCTCTCGTCGGGTCTGGGCGGCGTTTATCCCAAGGGCATTCCGGTGGGCATGGTGACGGGGGTCGTGCGGGAGCAGGAAGGATGGGAGCGGGTGTACCGATTGCGGCCAGCGGCCAATCCAGGATCGGCCGCGCACGTGTTGATCCTGGTAACCCCGCCCAATGCCAATGTGGCGCGCGCCTTCCCCAGCGATTCGGAGCTTCTCGCCATGCGGCGAGATTCCATCGCCAAAGTGCGGCGAGCGGATTCCCTCGCCTGGGCCGCGGAGCTCGCGCGCGCTGCCCGGGCAGACTCCCTGGCCGCGGTGCGGAAAGACACGGCCACCCGGAAGCCGGCCCGACAGCCCGTCCGCACCGATAGCACTCGAGTCTCGTCGCCTAAACCTGCGGCGCCGACGACGCGACCCGACAGCGGGCGCCCCCGCCCCGCTGGCCCCAAGCCGGCGGCCGAGCCCACACCCGCGGCGACGCCCCCGGTCTCGCCCGACACCAGCCGCCCGAAGCCGGCGAAACCGCCAGCCGCCGCGCCCAATCCCCTGACCGGCCGACCCGCACCGGTGGATAGCACGCGGTGACCACCGGGCGCGCGAACCGTCTGCAGCTGGCGGTGGTGATGGCTGTCCTGGTGCTGCTGCACTTCTACATCCGCCCGAGGCTCTGGAGTGCCCGGGTGAGTCCCGATTTCATGCTCATCGCGCTCATGCTGTACGCCATGCGGAGCGGCCCGGGCGCCGGAGCAGTCGCGGGATTCCTGGTGGGACTTACGGAAGACGCCCTCACACCGGCTCAGTTCGGCGCGGGCGCCTTGGCTCACACGGTCGTGGGCTACCTCGCGGCGTGGGGTCGAGCGGTCTTCTTCGCCGACAATCTGCTGGTAAACGCGGCCTTTGTGGCGGTGGGACTCTGGCTCAGAGACTTCATCCTGCTCATCTCCAGTGGAACGGGCGAGCGGCAGTTGCTGGTCGAGCTGACGCTTTACGCTCCGCTGCAGGCGCTCACTACCGCACTCTTCACCTTGCTGGTTCTGGTCGCCTTCCGGCAGTGGTTCGCCATCAGGCTCGACGTATGACCGGCTTCGATTCCTATCGTATACGGGAGCGCGCCGAGATCGCGCGATTGGTGCTCGTGGGAGCCTTCCTGGTTCTGGTTGGAGCCTTCTTCCGGACCCAGATCATTCAGCATGAGAAGTTCCAGCTCAAGGCCGAGACCAACCGGCTCCGCCCCATCGCCCTCACGCCGCCGCGAGGAGCAATCTTCGACCGCCACGGGAACATCATCGCCGAAAACGTCCCGGGGTACTCGGTCAAGCTGTTGGCACCCTCGACCGACTCCCTTCGGGCAGTGCTGCTTCGAATCGGCCGTTATGTGCCGCTGGACACCGCAACCATGGGCGAGATCACTCGCCGGTTCGCTCAGGCACGGTACCAGCCCGCCGTGGTCTTTGGGGATGCCTCGTTCGAGACGGTCGCGCGGCTGGAAGAGCATCGGGCGGTGTTGCCGGGGCTGGTGATTCAGTCCGAGCCCAAGCGTTTGTACCCCGCCGGTGCCGCCGTGGCCCACCTGGTGGGATACGTCTCCGAAGTCACCGAGTCGGATCTTACTGCCGACCGGTTTCCCGGCGCGGTGCTCGGTTCGATCGTGGGCAAGGCCGGGCTGGAGCGACAGTACGACGACACCCTTCGGGGAAGCGACGGGGTCCGCTACATCGAGGTGAATGCCCGCGGCAGACTGGTCCGAGAAGAGGCCAGTACCGCCACGTTGCCGCCGACGCCGGGGAAGCCGATCGTCACCACCGTGGATCTGGATCTGCAGCGCTTCATCGACAGTATCTGGCCGGCTGGCGTGCGCGGGGCCATGGTCGCGATGACGCCCGCGGGGGAGATCCGGGCCCTCTACTCGGCGCCGAGCTACGATCCCAACGACTTCGTCGGAGGCATCAGCAGCGCGGAGTGGCGGGCACTCAATGGCGATGAGGCCCACCCACTGCTCGATCGTGCCATTCAGGCCCGGTACCCTCCCGCTTCACCGTTCAAGTTGGCGATAGCCGCCATGGCGCTGAAGCGAGGGCTGATCGATCTCAATACCCACATGCCTCAGCCCTGTCGGGGAGGGATGCGGCTGGGCAATCGGGTGTTTCGCTGCTGGAAGAAGGAGGGTCACGGCTCGCTCGACCTCATCGGCGCGGTGGCCTCAAGCTGCGACGTATACTTCTACCAGGTTGGGCTCCGGCTCGGTCTCCAGGCAATCGTTCAAGACGGGGTCCTGATGGGCTTCCGGGATCCCAGCGGAATCGATTTGGAGAACGAGATCAATCCCATCTTTCCGTCGTCCACCGCGTATTTCGACCGTCTGTACGGGCCCCGCAACTGGAGTCCGCCGGCTACTACGCTCAACTTCTCGATCGGCCAGGGAGAGAACACCCAGACGCTAATCAACATGATGAAGTTCTACCAAGCCCTGGCCGGCGATGGCCAGGCTAGCGTTCCCCATCTGGTTAAGGCCAAGTCTTCCGAGGTCCGCTCTCTCGGCCTCACCGCCGAGCAGCTCGATGGGCTCCGCCATGCGCTGATCGCCGTGGTGGAGCGGGGTACTGCCTCGGCTACCCGCCGGTCAGATCTCGCGGTCGCCGGCAAGACGGGCACCGCCCAGAATCCGCATGGCGACGACCATGGGTGGTTCATCGGGTTCGCGCCCGCGGATAAGCCGGAGCTGGTCGTAGGTGGAATCATGGAATTCGCCAAGCACGGGACCGTGGTCGCGCCCTATGTGGTCCAAGTGCTGAGACGCTACATCCTCGGGCCGGACACGGTCGGCACCATCAAGCTCAAGGTGCTCCTGGACGAAACCACCGCCACTCAGGACACCGCACCGCGTCCGATCGAGCTGGATCCCGACTCTGCGGCGGCTCAGGCGGTGGCGGACTCGATCCGCCGCGCGGCGGCGAAACGCGAGCAATGAGGACTCCAGCGGTAGACCGCCGACTGCTGGCCGTGAGTGCATGCCTGATGCTGTTTGGTCTGCTCACGTTGTACTCCGCAGGGCAAACTGATGTGCCGACCCGAGCAGCGGGCGTCTGGTACCGTCAGTTCGTCTGGTTCGGTATCGGCGTGGTGGCGGGATGGATCGTCTTCCATATCTCACTCCGCCTGCTGGAGTGGCTCGCGCCGGCCCTCTACGGATTCAGCGTGCTTCTGCTCGCAGTGGTCCTCGCCATTGGAACCGGGGCAGGGACTGCACAGAGCAGCCACAGTTGGCTCTCCATCGGGGGGCACCAGATCGGCCAGCCGTCCGAGTTGGCCAAGGTGGCGACGGTGCTCATGCTGGCCCGGTATCTCTCGGGTCGAAAGGAGCCGCCCCGAGCCCTGCGAGACCTGGTGGCGCCGGGAACGATTGTCGGCGTCCCGTTCCTCCTGGTGCTCAAGCAGCCGGACTTGGGCAGCGCCATCGTGTTCATCGGGATCATGTTCGCCATGCTCTTCTGGGCGGGCGTGCGGCCTCGGCTGCTGTTTCTCTTGGCCTCGCCCGGGCTCAGCTTGCTTTTCGCCTTCAGCAATTGGGCCTGGGCCGCCTGGATCGTTCTCTTCACCGCGCTCCTGGCTGTCTGGCGACCCTATATCTATGACTCGATGCTGATCTGGTTCCTCAACGTGGCCATGGGTACCGTCGCCCTCCCGCTGTGGCGCCGCCTTGCTCCGTACCAGCAGAATCGGCTGCTCACGTTCCTGAATCCGGAGGTCGATCCGCGAGCGGCCGGCTATCACGCTATCCAGTCGAGGGTGGCTATTGGGTCGGGCGGATGGTTCGGCACCGGATTTACCGAAGGCCCACAGAAGCGGTTGGCCTTCCTGCCCGAGCAGCACACCGACTTCGTTTTCCCAATCGTCGGTGAGGAGCTCGGATTTGTTGGGGTGCTGATCGCCCTGAGCCTCTTTCTGGCGCTCTTTCTCGCCCTGCTCCGGATCGCGCGCAGGGCCACCGATCCGTTCAGCAGCCTGGTCATCTTTGGAATCCTGGGACTCTTCTTCACCCACGTGTTCGAAAACGTGGGGATGACCGTCAACTTGATGCCGATTACCGGAATTCCCCTCCCATTTTTCTCCTACGGCGGGTCGTTCTTCATCATCTGCTCCCTCTGCCTCGGCCTCGCCTTCCGGGTCGCATGGGACGCAAGGCAGTCAGGCTATCCCGATATTTGACAATAACTTAACTGTTGGGGTCTAGCGCTCCGGGCACCGACCATTGAAATTTGACGTCTTCGGTATGCCACACTTTGCGCTTCCACCCATAACCGACACCCACATCCTATGGCTGTGATGGCATGGTTTAAGAAAGAGCGGAAGCCACGGACCTCACAACGCGAGCGGCTCGAAATCCCGGCCGACGCGTGGGAAAAGTGTGACGGCTGCGGGCACATCGACATCCGGGAAAAGTTCGAGAAAGCACTCAACGTCTGCCCCGAGTGCGGCCGCCACCGCCGGATCAGCGCCGAGGAGTACATCGACCTGCTGGCGGATCGAGGCACCTGGCGGGAGCTCTACGCCGGGCTTCGTTCCGTCGATCCACTCGACTTCGAGAACTACGGCGAGCGGCTGGCCGGGGCACGGAAGAAGGGTGGGGAAGCCGACGCCATTTACACCGGCAGCGCAAGGATTGACGGCCGCCCCTTCAACCTGGGGGTGATGAATTTCGCGTTCATGGGCGGCTCGATGGGCGCGGTAGTGGGCGAGAAGATTTTTCGGTTGGCCAGCCGCTCCCATGAGAAGAAGCTCCCGCTTGTCATCGTCTCGACCTCCGGCGGCGCCCGAATGCAGGAGGGCGTCCTTTCGCTGATGCAGATGGCCAAGACCTCCGCGGCCATCGCCCAGCTGCACCGCGACTCGATCCCTTACATTTCCATCCTGACCGATCCCACGACCGGGGGCGTGTCCGCCTCCTTCGCCATGCAGGGGGATGTGATTCTGGCCGAACCGGGAGCGGTCATCGGTTTCGCGGGCCAGCGAGTTATCAAGCAGACCATCGGGCAAGATCTGCCCGAGGGCTTCCAGACGGCCGAGTTTCTGCTGGAGCACGGGCAAATCGATGACGTGGTGCCGCGAGCCTCCTTGCGTGACACCACCGCACGACTTCTCCGGCATATGCAGCGGCGTCGCCCGCTACTGGAGCAGGCCGAGCTGAGCTGATTCCCATCGGAATCGCACCCAGCGCCCCACCCACGGCCTCCTTGGGTGGGGCGTCGTCGTTCGGGGTGCCAATGTTGGACGAAATGAGGCGCGTGAGGTCCGGATGGCGCTCTCGTACGATCAGGCTTTGGACTTCCTCTTCCCCCGAACGACGACTATCAAGTTCGGGCTCGCGACCACACGGGCGCTCCTCAAGGCGCTGGGTGACCCGCACCGGGTGCTGCCGGCAGTCCATGTTGGAGGCACCAACGGAAAGGGAAGTGTCTCGACCCTGGTGGCCGAGGCGCTCCGGGAAGCCGGCTGGCGAGTCGCGCTCTATACCAGTCCACATCTGGTCTCTTTCCGGGAGCGCATCCGGGTCGACGGAATCCCGATCTCCGAAGCCGCAGTCGCGATGTGGACCGCTCGGCTTCGCCCGCTGATCCTGGAGCGAAAGGCCACGTTCTTCGAGGCGAGCACCGCCATCGCCTTTGCCGATTTCACCGCTCGTGGCGCCGAGATCGCGGTGGTCGAGGTTGGCCTGGGGGGGCGGTTGGACAGCACCAATGTGGTTCACCCGCTGGTGAGCGGCGTGACCAAGATCGAGCGGGACCACATGAAATACCTGGGCGACACTCTCGAGCGCATCGCCTGCGAGAAGGCCGGCATCGCCAAACCTGGAGCGCCTTTCGTTATCGGCGAGCGAGATCCGGCGCTGGTCGAGGTCCTGCGACGGGAGGCTCGGCGCGCGGTATCCCGTCTCGATGCTCAGGCGCAGGCCGACATCCGGGTCCTGCCGCCGGACTACGAGTGGTGCGGGCCACTCAGCCTGGCCGGTCCGCACCAGCGCCGAAACGCGGCTGTGGCCCATGGCATTCTCATGGCGTTGCCGTCACCTTATCGCCCCCCAGCAGACGCGGTGGACCGCGGCTTCGGCCAGGCACACATCCCGGGCCGGCTCGACCGCCGGGGTAAGTGGCTCTTCGATGTGGCACACAATCCGGATGGCATTCGAGCCCTCACGACGGCGCTCGAGTCGAGCCGGCAACCTCGTCCGCTGCATGCCCTGGTCTCCATTTTGGGTGACAAGGAGTGGCCCGACATGCTGGTCCAGCTCGACCGAGTGATCGATCGAGGGGTGTTGACCGTGGCCCCGACTGCCGCAGGCCGCGGCTGGGGCACCAAATGGCTGCGCCGTTGGTTACGAGATCCGGCTCGTCCGCCGGCCCATGCTCAATGGACGCTGGTACCGGAGTTTCGGCGGGCTCTCGCGGAGGTGCAGGAGGGCGCCGGCACCGTGCTGGTGACCGGGTCATTTCATACGGTGGGAGATGTGATGGTGGCGTTGGGGATGGAAGCCGCTGGCAGCTAACAGCTAATAGCTAACAGCCGGTGGCTAACGGCCCGGAAGTCCTTCCCCAAACGAATAGCTGTTAGCTGATAGCCGTTAGCCGTTAGCTGTTTTATAATCCCCCCATGCAAACCAAGGCCCTGCCGGGCTTTCGAGATTTCTACCCTGCTGACCTCGCGCTGCGCACTCACATCTTTCGAACCTGGCGGACGGTGGCGACACGGTATGGGTTCGAGGAATATGACGGTCCGCCGCTGGAGTCGTTGGAGTTATATACCGCCAAGAGCGGCGAGGAGATCGTCGGGCAGCTGTATAGCTTTATCGACAAGGGAGGACGGGAAGTTGCCCTACGTCCGGAGATGACCCCCACGCTGGCCCGCATGGTCGCTGCAAGGGCCAATGGACTCAAGAAGCCGATCCGCTGGTTCTCCGTCCCTCAGCTATTCCGCTACGAGCGGCAGCAACGGGGGCGGCTTCGAGAGCACTTCCAGCTCAACTGCGATCTGATCGGCGAGTCTGGTCCGCTGGGTGACGCCGAGATCATTGCCTTGGCGCTCGACGTGATGCGCGCGTTCGGGCTCACGGCGCGCGATGTTCGTGTGCGGCTGAGTGATCGTCGGGTTCTGAACAGTGCATTGGCCGCGGTTGGTGTGCGGGCGGAGCAGTTTCCGGTAACGTACGCCGTCATCGACAAGCTCGAACGGGCCGATCGGGCCGACTCACGGCGGCGGCTGTCTGAGGCCGGCATCTCCTCCGGCACCGCGGAACGCTTGTTCGCCCTGCTCCAACTCAAGAGTGCGGCCGACATCGCTGGCGTAGTCACCCATGGTCCGAGCCAAGGCAAAGGGGACGGAACAGAGGCCGTCGAGCGACTGGGCGGAGTCGTCGATGCCCTCGGCGCCATGGGACTGAAGGAGTTTGTCGACCTCGATCTACGGATTGTCCGAGGACTGGCCTACTATACCGGGACGGTCTTCGAGCTGTTCGATGCCAAGGGCGAGCTGCGGGCTATTTGCGGCGGCGGACGCTACGACAACCTGCTGGCGTCTCTCGGTGGGGTCGACCTTCCGGCCCTGGGCTTCGGTATGGGAGACGTGGTACTGGGTGAGCTCCTGCGCGAACGCGGACTGGTACCTGCGGAAGCGTCGAGCGTGGATCTCTTTCTCGCCGGAATCACGGCGGAGGACCTCCCGCACGTGCTTGGGCTGGCCCACCAGCTCCGCGAGTCCGGCCTCCGGGTGGAATATGCGCTGGCACCACAGGCGGTGGGAAAGCAGCTCAAGCTGGCCGATGCCCGAAACGCTCGGCTGGCCGTCGTCATCGGACCGGACGACCGGGCCCGAGGCGAAGTCATGGTGAAGGACTTGACCACGAAGAGCCAACGCTCAGTCGCCCGCGACGCATTGCGGGCTCATGTCTTGGAGATTGTCCGGCCCTGAACCTATGGCAATATCGGCAGGTGGGACTATGGTGAAGATGGAAGGAGTAAGGATGGCGGAAGCGAAGGCGTTGACTCCCAGGGCAGCGGATTTCAGCGCCTGGTACAACGAGCTGATCGCCCGGGCGGAACTGGCCGATTACAGCCCGGTGCGCGGCTGCATGGTGATCCGGCCGAACGGCTACGCCATCTGGGAACAGATGCAGCGCGCCCTCGACCAGCTCTTCAAGGACACCGGGCACCAGAACGCCTATTTCCCGCTGTTCATTCCGCAAAGCTTCCTCTCGCGCGAGGCCGAGCACGTCGAGGGATTTGCTCCGGAGACCGCCGTGGTTACCCACGGAGGCGGAAAGGAATTGGACGAGCCGCTGGTGGTCCGCCCCACGTCGGAGACCATCATTTACGCGATGTACGCCAAGTGGATCCAGAGCTACCGCGACCTCCCGGTCCTGATCAACCAATGGGCCAACGTGGTACGCTGGGAAATGCGGACTCGGCTCTTTCTCCGGACCACGGAATTTCTCTGGCAGGAGGGTCATACGGCTCACGCCACCGAGGCGGAAGCCGAAGAGGAAACCCTGCGCATGCTCGGGGTCTATCGCACCTTCATGGAACAGTGGATGGCCATGCCGGTGCTGACCGGGAGGAAGACCGATAGCGAACGGTTCGCGGGCGCGCTCCGCACCTACAGCTGCGAAGCGCTGATGCAGGACAACAAGGCGCTCCAGGCGGGGACCAGTCACAATCTGGGGCAGAACTTTGCCCGTGCCTTCGAGGTCACCTTTCAGACCGCCGCCGGCGGCCTGGATCACGTCTGGAACACGTCCTGGGGAGTCTCGACTCGCCTGGTCGGCGCCCTCATCATGGCCCACGGAGACGACGCCGGGTTGGTCTGTCCGCCTCGCCTGGCGCAGTACCAGGTCGTGGTCGTGCCGATCTATCGCACGGATGAGGAGCGGAGCACGGTGAATGAGGCCGCGGACCGGATCCGCCGCGAGCTCGCCGCGGCGGGCATCCGGGTTCATGTCGACAGCCGTGACGGGATGAAGCCCGGCGCCAAGTACTATGAATGGGAAGGGCGTGGTGTCCCTCTGCGGCTAGAGGTCGGCCCCCGGGATGTAGCTGCCCAGTCGGTTGTCCTCGCGCGGCGCACCGGCGGCAAGAAAGAGACGCTTACCATGGCCGGACTGGCGGACCAGATCCAGCGGGCCATGGATGCCATGCAGCGCGATCTGCTGGAGACCGCCCGCGCACGCCGGGAGGCAGCCAGCATTCGGAACGCGACCAAGTCGCAGTTCATCGCTCACATGGAAGCCAACGGCGGATTCGTCTACGCCGGGTTTTGCGGCTCGGCCGCCTGCGAGCAGGAGATCAAGGAGCAAACCAAGGCCACCATCCGAGTTCTCCCCGATAAGGAGTTCCGCTCTCCGGTAGCTCCCACGACATGTATGTGGTGCGGCTCGCCCGCCACCAGTGAGGCGGTGTGGGCGAAGGCTTACTGAAGGATCCTGCGGCCCGGGAGAGCGGCTCGGCGTCCCGCAGCCTGCTGTTCGCAGATGCGGGACTCTCCCGAGTCCACGGTGAGCTCCGAATGAGTTCCGTCACCCTTGGCGACATCGCCGCGCGGGTGGGAACGCCGACGTACGTGTACAACGCGGAGGTCATCCGGACACGCTATCGCGAGCTGGACCAGGCCCTCGCTGCCGTGCCTCACCGTATCTGCTTCGCAGTCAAGGCAAACAGCACTCTCGCGGTGCTCCGCGTGCTGCGCGACCTCGGAGCCGGCGCGGATATCGTCTCCGGTGGGGAGATGGCGCGCGCCCTGGCCGCTGGGTTCGCGCCGGAGCGGATCGTATTCAGCGGCGTGGGCAAATCGTCCACCGAGCTGCAACAGGCGATCCGCTGCGGGCTCGGCCACATAAACGTCGAGTCGCGCGAGGAGCTGGAGCTGCTGGCAAAGCTCGCCGGGGCCGAGGGCCGGCGAGTGCAGGTCGGCATCCGGGTCAATCCGGATGTCACTACCGAAACCCATCCCTACATCTCGACCGGAAAGAGCGGTATCAAGTTCGGAATCCCGGTCGATCAAGTCCTGTCCGCCGCCGAGTTTGTCCAGAACACCCCCGGGCTCGAGCTTACTACGCTGGCCATGCACCTGGGCAGTCAGCTGGTCAACCCGGCGCCCTTTCGTGAGGGAGTCGCCCGGCTGCTCGAGCTGGTCACCCGGTTGCGTCAGACCGGGGTCACCACGCTTCGGGTGCTCGACATCGGTGGCGGACTCGGCATCCGCTATACCGACGAGCCTTCGATGGATCCCACCCGGTTCGCCGAGGCGGTCGTGCCACTACTGGCCTCGTCGAAGCTCACCGCGTATGTCGAGCCGGGACGTTTCCTGGTGGGGAGCGCGGGAGTTCTGCTGACTCAGGTGCTGTATCGCAAGCACTCCGGCGGCAAGGAATTCGTGGTGGTGGACGCGGGAATGAACGACCTGGTACGCCCCAGCCACTACCAGGCCTATCACGAAATCGTTCCCCTGGAGGATCGCGGTCGCGGCGAGACCCGGGTCGACGTGGTCGGGCCGGTGTGCGAGACTGGCGACTTTCTCGCCCTGGATCGTGCCTTGCCCGGGGTGGTAGCGGGAGAATGGCTTGCCGTGCTCGGCGCCGGCGCGTACGGCTTCGTCATGGCCTCGAACTACAATACCCGGCCGCGTCCCGCGGAGGTGCTGGTGGACGGCGAGCGCTGGTGGGTCGCGAGGGCGCGGGAGCAGATCCAGGAACTCTTCCACAACGAGAGGATGGAGCCTTGAGCGCTCCGCGCCACCACGACGGCGTCCTGATCATCGATTTTGGCTCGCAGTACACTCAGCTCATTGCGCGAAGAGTGCGCGAGGCTCACGTCTACTGTGAGATTCACCCTCCCTCGCGAACAGTGGAGTGGATCCGCGAGTGGCGCCCGAAAGGCATCATCCTCTCCGGCGGGCCCAGCTCGGTATACGACGAGGGGGTTCCCACGGCGGATCCCTCCTTGCTCACGATGGGTACGCCCGTGCTCGGGCTGTGCTACGGGATGCAGGTCCTGGCGCGGCTGTCCGGCGGCAACGTGAAGCGCGCGGATCGGCGGGAATACGGACGGGCCAACGTCACCATCGAGGGTGGCCGGCTGTTTCGTGGCTTTGGCAAAGGTGAGGAAACCCCGGTTTGGATGAGCCATGGCGATCACGTGGATGTGCCGCCGCCGAGCTACCGGGTCACCGCATCGAGCGACAACTCTCCCATCGCCGCCATCGAGCACGCCGACCGCCCACTCTTCGGCGTTCAATTCCATCCCGAGGTTGCCCATACGCCGCGGGGCGGCGAAATCCTCGGCAACTTCCTCTTCGATATCTGCGGTTGCGTCCCGGACTGGACCCCGGGCCACTTCGTGGAGACGGAAGTGGCCCGAATCCGGGAAATGGTTGGCTCGACCGGTCGGGTCATCTGCGGACTTTCCGGAGGAGTCGATTCATCGGTGGCCGCCGTACTGGTGCATCGGGCGGTGGGCGACCGGCTGACCTGCATCTTCGTGGACCACGGTCTCCTCCGGCTGCACGAGCGGGACCAGGTGGAAGCCACCTTTCGGCGGCATCTCGGCATCGATTTGCGGGTGGTCGACGCCGGCGAGCGATTCCTGGAGCGCCTCGCCGGCATCAGCGACCCCGAGGAAAAACGCAGGCGCATCGGCCACACGTTCATCGAGGTCTTCGAGGCGGAGGCGAGGAGTGTCGGCAAGGATGTCGGGTTCCTGGTTCAGGGAACCCTCTACCCCGATGTGATCGAGTCACTCTCCCCACGCGGGGGTCCGTCGGCAACCATCAAGACCCATCACAACGTGGGCGGGCTTCCCGAGCGTTTGCCCTTTGCGCTCCTGGAGCCGCTGCGGGAGCTGTTCAAGGACGAAGTCCGCCAGGTGGGGCGCGAGCTCGGCCTGCCGGAGGAAATGGTCGGCCGGCATCCGTTTCCCGGCCCCGGCCTGGCCATCCGGGTCATCGGGGACGTCACCCGGGAGAATCTCGACCTGCTTCGCCGGGCCGATCACATCTATACCGAGGAAATTCGAGCGGCAGGGTTATACGACGACATCTGGCAGGCGTTCGCCGTCCTGCTGCCGATCCGCTCGGTCGGGGTGCAGGGCGACTTTCGGACCTACGATCAAGTAATCGCTCTTCGCGCAGTAACCAGCCGGGACGGCATGACCGCCGACTGGTTCTCCTTCCCGCCGGAAGTTCTGGCCCGGGTGTCCAATCGGATCGCGAATGAGGTGGACGGAGTCAATCGTGTGGTCTACGACGTGAGCTCCAAGCCGCCAGCGACGATCGAGTGGGAGTAAGCAAGCTCTCGAACGCGGTTCACCCAATTCAGTTGACATCCAGCAGATTCACCACGAAGGCACGAAGGCCACAGAGGTCCCCTTCGGAAGAGTTCGAGCCATAAGGGACACATTATTACCACCTCACTCGGGAACTTCTCTGGCGGAATGAGACGAATGCTGACGGGATGAGGAGGCCTCTATGGCCTTCGTGCCTTCGTGGTGAAGTAGCCGCACACAACCTGGTGAATCGCCGCACAGTCGTCAACTGAATGACCTGAATCTCGTTACTTGCGATTCTTTACGATCCTGAACTCCCGCCTGCGGCTTTCGCTCAATCCGTCTGGGCCAATCACCCGTACTTCGACGACATAGCGACCGGGTTTGAGCCGGCCCAGCTGCAGGCTGCGGCGGGAGCGAACCAGCTCGGTGGCGGCCGCCTCTTGGAACCCGAGCGTCACGATCGGCCGGCGCTCCACGATCGCCGGATCATCTCCCTTAGCACGGAACACGGCGATTTGATGGCGATAGGAGGCGCCGGCAGTGGCTCCGGACCCTTCGTAGTACAGCTCGAGCTCCCGGCCTTCGGGGAAGAGGTCGAACGGAGTGAGGTAGACGGTATCGGCCGGTGTGGGCTGCCAAACCACGCTGGCCTCACGGACGCCGAGCGCGAGCTCACTCAGGGAAAGTGGCGGCCCGGCTGCAGCAGCCCGGGTGCTGTCGATCGGCAGCACGACGCCCAGGCTATCGCTCTGTTGCAGCGCAGCCCGCCAATTCCAGAGTCCAGCCGGTAGCGGCAACTCGACTCGCCCGATCAGGTACTGTCGTGGCTCGAGCGGCCGCCTCAGGTGAAACACGAATGTGCTGTCGAGGTACACAAACGCGTGTCGGGACCGGTCCAGTACGGCGAGCCGTACTCGAACCGGATAGCTCACGCCGCCCGCCCCGATGGTTAGCGTTGTGCCGGCCTGGCCCACGGCAAAGACGAACTGACCCAGACCGCCCGCTGCTCCTCGTCCCACCGCAATCAGGTTGCCGACCCCGACGAGCCGCCGGGCGAACTGCAGCTCGTAGCTATCACTGCTGGTCCCCACCGCAATGCTGACCTGGCCGATGCGACGCTCCCTGGATCGTGAATGGGCCGAGCCATAGTGTCCCCAGTTGAGCATTCGGCCGTACACCGGGGAGAGCGACTGCCGGGACAGCAGCAGCTGGTCGACCGGCGCATTGGAGGCTCCGTGGAGGTCGAGCACGCTCTCGACTAGGCGGTAGTCGTAGAGGTCACCTCCACCCGCCTCGTCTCCGCCAGAGCTGAAATGGAAGAGCAGGTCTCCATCCGCCCGAGCGTAGCGCCAGGTCTCATTGGGCATGAGCCCGAAGACAAACGGACGCAGTCGCTCCGCGGGCTCCCCGTGCCGCACGTAGATCACGCCTCGGTCGTCCAGCTCGTCGTTGCCGGAGCGATAGGCGTCCCGGGCGCCATAAAATCGTCGGGTCACGGTGAGCGCGAATCGCTGTCGGGCATACCCCAGGCGCCGGAAGTGCTCCCGGATACGCTCGCCTGGCCGCCGCAGCTCGAAGTGGTCCCGATCGCTCCAGAATCGATTGAGGAACTCGGCTCGTCCGGCCCCTCGCAGCTGGTCCAGTGCCGCCAGTTCGGAGTCGGTCGCGATCGGGGCCAGGTCGGCGCGATAGCCGGCGATCGCGAGCGAATCGTCCATGGCTGCACCTTCGAAATAGGTCGAGTCTCCCTCCCGCCGCCCGATGGCGAGCTGGGTGCGCGCTGTCTCGAGCAATCCCAGTGCTCGGCTTCCTCCCGCGGAGAGATATCGGCTGAACCCCGCCAGCGCCGAATCCGGCTCTCCCGCCGCGCGCTCCAACCGTGCCCAGGCGAGCAGCAACTCCGGAGGTGGGTCAGCCAGGGCGGCAATGGCACGGCGGAGCGCATCGCGGGCCGGCTGGATGAGTGCGGTATCCCGGAGGGCCGAGGTGAGGACTTCGAGGTGAACCGCTGAAGGAGTGAAAGCGGGATCCGCTGCCACGGCCCGCCGGTGGTCATTGAAGGCGTGCTCCATCGATCCTACGCCCACCCGGCTGCCCAACGCCAGACGATTGTTCCTCTCCCACTCCGCCCGCCGCTCTTGGGCCAGTCCGAGGCCAAACCAGGGATAAGGCCAGTCAGGCGCGCGCTGGGCCGCAGCGCGAAAGCGCGCGATGGCGTCGCCGCAACCGGGCTGTGCTCCGAGATCGCTCAGGCGCAGGAAGACGAAACCGGCTCGAAGCTGGAGGAGAGCTGGTTCGGGTTGATTATCGGCCTGATGTCGCAGCGCGCGTCCGAGCCGTCGGAGTTGAGCGGTGTCGCTGGTGGTGAGGAGAGAGTCGCGCAGTCGGTCGAGGGCGAGGCGCTCAGGCGCGGTTTGAGCCCGAAGCAGCGCGAGGTTAGAAGTAAGGAGTAGGAAGTAAGGAGTAAGGAGGCACAACGCGGCTCCAGCACAGAGCACCGCGTGTCGAAGCTCGGCAGTCCGTGGTCGGGCCGGCGTCCTGCTCACTGCTCAGGGCTCACTGGCGACTCCTTACCCCTTACTCCTCACTCCTTCTCACTGCTCACTTCTCACTGCTCACTTCTCACTCTCACTTCTCGCTTCTCACTTCTCACCTCTTACTGCTGTTCAGACTCCCTTCTCCTCCAGTAAACGAAAGAAGTCGTCAGGCGAGCCGAGCGCGGCGAGGCGGCCTGGCACGTCGGCTTCCTTGGCAAATTGCGCAATTTTGCCGAGCACGGGAAGGTAGAGGTTGGAGACCTCGAGCGGGGGAGCGACAATGAGGAAGAGATCGAACACCGGCTTGCCGTCGATGGCCTGGAACTCGACTCCCTGCCGATGGTGTCCGTAGGCCAGGTGGAGCCGGTTCGCCACCAGGGAGCGGCAGTGTGGAATGGCGATGCCTCGGCCCATTCCCGTGGACCCGAGACTCTCTCGGCGCTGGATTACCCGCAACAGCGTGACCGACGACTGATTATCGAGGTGAAGCAGACTAACCAACTCCGCGAGAAGCTCGTCCTTGCTGGCGGCCTTGAGATCCAAGCGGACAGCATCGGGGCTGAAGAAGTCCTTGAGTTGCATGGCGGCCAACCTAACTCCAGCCCGAAGGGGAGTCAAAGTCGCAACCGCAGTACCGTCGGCAGCTTCAGCGAATCGGGCGCGGCGATCCTACCCTCTTCTCCGAATCGTTCCCATTGACTGTTGGCGATGTAGTAGAGATCCCGACCGACCAGGTACCAGGGTCGGCTCGGCGTGCTGTGGATGGGCTCGCTCCAGCACCTCGGCCCGCAGGAGGCGATCGCCCCGCGGGGCCAAGGTCAGGCGAACCACGCGCGCCGGCGTCATCCCCTTCTGGATGGCGACAAGCTCTCCGCCAAACAAGTACAGCCCATCGATACCCAACGCGGCTACGGTATCGGGGCAGGGCAACAGCTCGATGCTGCGGGTATGGAGGTCGGCCCGGAGTATTCCGCGGGCATAGTCGGCGACGTAGAGCCAGCGCTCGTCCGATGTCAGAGCCAGACCTTGGGCCGAGAGCAGCAGGGGCGACTCGAGAAACTTCTCCAGACTGTCGGAGCCGGAGGGAATCCAGTAGATGGCGGGCCCTCGGCTGTCAGTCGCATAGACGTCGCCTCGCTTCCTGATGGTCAAGTCGCCCAGCACATGATACGCACCGTCCGGCCGGATCAGATAACGGCCGGTGAGCTTTCCGGTCTTGAGATCGTAACGGAAGAGCCCGCTGCGTCCGCTGTCGGCCGGATTGTACCCCAGCATTTGAGGTCGAGCCGAGACGGTGACCCAGAGCGCCTGCCGTCCGGGATCTACCTTCATGCCCATCGGTGCCCACAGGCTGTCGCGTTGTGCGGTGACGAAATCGGACAGCACACCATAGGGGCTCACGCGGAGGATTTTCCGCTGCCGCACGCTTCCGATGTAGAACACCCGCAGTGTGGGATCATAGGCGATGCCCTCCGTCAGCAGGTCGGGCTGATCAAGGGTGAAGGCAACGCGACTTCGAACTACGGGATCGTGATTCTTCGCCAGTTGGGCCGCAAGCTGGATGAATGCCGGGCGTTGGCGGAGGGCGACGAAATCGGAGTCGGCGGCCACATCGGCCGCATTGCCCAGCTTCGCGAAGTGGTGCAGTGCATCCAGCGCCCCGGCTGTGTCACCGGTCAACGCCAAGGCCGACGCGAGCGCATAAGTGACTCCACCGTGCGTAGGACGGAGCGCCTGGGCCGCGAGGGCGTGCTGCAGGAAACCGGTATAGTCGCGGGCTTCGTAGGCCCGCACTGCCAAGGCATAGTGCGCCCGAGAGTCCACGACAGGATCGGATTGGGCCAGAGCGACGGTTGCGTGTAGCAACGCAAGCACTCCGACGCAGCGAAAGGCGGCCATGGAGAGGGTTCCTGGAGATCAGGGTGATCCTTCCGCTACCAGGATACCCCGCGTGAGGTTACAGCTCCCCGAGGCTGCTTCCATTGCCACTCGTCGGACCGCCAAGTATTTTCTCGCCATGCAGTTGCCGTATCCCCCGAACGATTCGTTCTGCCTCATTCTGGCCCCGATGGCCGGGGTCTCCGAGGCGCCCTTCCGCCAGATCTGCCGCCGGATGGGGGCCGACGTCGTGCTGTCCGAGTTCCTCTCCTCCGAGGCAATCCGTCGGCGAATCCGGAATACGCTCGAGGGCGCAGAGTTCGAGGAGGTCGAGCGGCCGATCGGGATCCAGATCTACGGCGCTGATGCCAACGCCATGGCGGAGGCTGCCGGGCTGATCACGGAGCACTATCAGCCCGAGTTCATCGATATCAATTTCGGTTGCCCGGTCAAAAAAGTAGTGCAGCGCAACGGGGGCTCGGGCTGCCTTCGCGACCTCGACGTGGTGGATAAAATCATCCGCGCGGTTGTGGGCGCGACGCACTTGCCCGTCACGGTGAAGACCCGAAGCGGCTGGAACGACGAGCTGCGCGATCCGGTCGGCATTGCACTGCGAATGCAGGACGCTGGGGCAAAGGCCTTCACCCTGCACGCCCGCACCCGCACCCAGATGTTCAGCGGGGCGGCCAATTGGGACGAGATCGCCCAGGTGGTCGAGGCGCTCGATATTCCGGTCATTGGCAACGGAGATATCCTGACCGCCCACGACATGGTCCGGATGCGAGAGCACACCGGGTGTGCCGGCGTGATGATTGGGCGAGGTGCGTTCGGCAACCCGTGGCTTTTCCGGGACGGCCGCGCGCTGCTCTCCGGGCGTCCGCTGCCAGCAGCGCCCGACGCCGCGGAGCGGTTCACCGTGGCCCTGGAGCACGCCCGCCTCGCCATCCGGCTGCAGGGCGATACCCGCAAGACGGTAATCGAGTTCCGCAAGCACCTTGGTTGGTACACCAAAGGTTTGCACAGCTCCAGTGAGCTCAGGCAACGGCTCTTTCAGATCGAATCGATTGCGGAGGCCGAGGCCATCTTCCTCGACTATCTCGACCCGGTCGCCCGGGTGGCGTGAAACGCGAGCAGCTCGAGGCCCTGATCGCCGACGTGGCCGCCGGCCGCCTCGCCCCCAACCTGGCGCTCGATCGATTGCGCCATTTCCCTTTCGAAGACCTTTCATTCGCCCGCATCGACCACCACCGCTCGCTTCGAGTCGGTCATCCGGAGGTGGTGTTCTGTGAAGGAAAGTCGCCCGAGCAGGTCGTCGCGATCTGCGAGCGGCTGGAAGCGGTAACCGGCGGGTTCCTGGGCACCAGGGCCAACGAGGCGATCGCCACGGCGCTCCAGCGTCGCTTTGCCGAGGTGGTGTGGAATCCGACTGCGCGAACCGTCTTCCTCGCGTCACCGGAGCGTGTGAGCGAGGCGCCTCCCGGCGTCATCCTGGTCGTGTCGGCAGGCACCAGCGACCTTCCGGTGGCGGAGGAGGCCGCCGTGGTCGCCGAGGCATTCGGGCATCGGGTCGAACGGCTGCAGGACGTGGGCGTCGCCGGACTGCACCGGCTGTTGGCAGAGGGCGATCGCCTCGCGAAAGCAGCCGTGATCATCGTGGTGGCCGGAATGGAGGGCGCGCTACCGAGCGTGGTCGGCGGCCTGGTTGCCGTACCGGTGATCGCGGTGCCTACCAGCGTTGGCTATGGTGCTTCCTTCGGAGGGCTGGCCGCGCTGCTCGCGATGCTCAACTCCTGTGCCGCCGGCGTGACCGTCGTGAACATCGATAACGGCTTCGGCGCCGCCGCCGCCGCCAGCCGGATCTGCCGGGCGTGACGCTGCACCCGGTGATCGAGCGGAGCAATCCGCCGTTTGCCTGGCTCGACCTGATCGCGCCGACCGAGGAGGAGCTCGCCAAGGTCGGGCAACAGTACGGATTGCACTCCACCTCGGTGCAGGACTGCCTGGATCCCGAGCATCTGCCCAAGCATGAGCAGTTCGAGGGTCGTACCTTCGCCATCGTGCGGGCATGGGACGAGACCTCCGGCGGGGGGTGCACCACGGTGCAGGAGTTGACCCGCAAGGTCGCCATTTTCGCGGGCCCCACGTTCCTGATCACCATTCACCGGAAGGATCAGCCGTGGCTCTCGGCGCTGCGGGAGAAGTTCCTGGCCAACGGCCCGGGAGGCTCGGGTCCAGCAGCGTCGGAGGCGTTGCCCCGGGTGCTCACCAGTCTCCTCAATGCTGCAGTCGATACCTATACCAAGCCACTCGAGGACATCGAGGGGCGCCTGGACGCGTTCGAAGGGCTGGTGTTCAGCGGTCTCGAGTTCGCAGGCGAGCTGCGGGAGATCCATCTCCTTAAACGCCAGGTGACCCTGATCAAGCGGCTGCTCTGGCGCACCGTCGACGTGGTCCAACGCATGAGTCCAGCCACCGGTCGGGCGGCGCCGTTCTACCGCGACGTTCAGGAGAACGCCGAGAGTTCGCATTTCTATGCGGACGAGCTGCTCGACGATGTCAATACGCTGCTGAATATCCAGCTCGCCCTGGCCTCGCACCGCACCGGTGAAGTCATGCGTGTGCTCACGGTCTTCTCGGTATTCTTCCTTCCCCTCACCTTCATCGTGGGGGTGTACGGGATGAACTTCGAGTTCATGCCAGAACTGCGGAGCCGCTGGGGCTATCCGGCGGTGCTCGGCGCGATGGCGATCGTGACGCTGGCGATCTTCCTATGGTTCCGACGACGCGGATGGCTGCGGGGATGAGTTTCCTCGTGCTGCTTGGGGCGCTCCTGGTCGGCGGTGCGCTGGGCTGGGTCCTGGCGCGGCGCGGTAGGCTTCCGCGTCTTGCGCCGGGAGTATCGCCCCACCTCCTGCCCGATCCCGCCTTGGAGTGGCTCCGGCGTTCTCACCAGGCGCTCGGGGTGTGGATCGCCGAGCTCGATCCGGTGGAGGAAGGCCCTCACGCGGAGCGCCTCGTCGACGCCGAGCGGCTTTCGGTCGGGCAGATCGTCGCCGTCGACCGCCGGCTGGAGCGAGCCCGGGATCAGGAGCAAAGCGGGGCAGAGCGAATGGAGGGAGGCACGCTGGTCTTCCATGCTGCCGCCGGAGCGGCCGTGGGACTGCTGCTGCCCGATGGAATGGACGCAGCACGGCTGGAGCAGGTGGAGCACGACTTGCGTCGCTTGCTCGACGGCCTGCGGCGCCGTCCCCAGATCATCGCACTCGCGCAGGCGCACACCGCCGAGGTATCGCTCGAGTCGTCCGGTAGTGTCGGTCTTCGGCTCGCCTACCAGTTGGAGCGTAGCCTGGACGGGCAAGTGATCGTCGCAGCTGCCGAGGCCGGCCCGGAGGCGTCCCGGAACGGCGATACAGCGCCGCGGGTTCGAGTCATTGGCGTCTCGGGTCGAGGCGATCGACGGCTGCTGGACACGGTGCTTCCGGTCGAGAGTGATCTCGCCCGGGTGGCCCGGGGAGAGATGGACCAGCGGCTCACCCACACCGATCCGCTGGGCGGTGCGGTAGCCGATCGCCGGCAACGGCCGGGGGCCGCCCTACTGCTGCCGATCCGGGCAGGGGAGCGACCGGTGGGCGCCGTCGCCGTCTGGCCGAGCAGCGGCAAGGAGCCCGTGGGAGCGCTGCGGGTGGAGGTCATGGAAACGTTGGCACACGCCGGACCCAGGATCGCGACGGCCCTGGAAGCCGACCGGATGAAGCACCGGGCCTCATCGGACCCGCTCACTGGGCTGCACAATCGCCGGGGACTCGAGGAGGTGCTGAGCCGCCGCGATGCCGGCGAGGGCGCGCTGATTTACGCTGACTTTGACCGGTTCAAGCTGCTGAACGACACGCTGGGTCATCCCGCCGGAGATGCCGCACTAATCCATTTCGCCCGGATCATCCGGGAGCAGATCCGAGGAGGAGATGTGGCGGCCAGGATCGGCGGCGAAGAATTCGCCATCTGGCTGCCCGGCACCGACCTCGATCTGGGGGCACGGATTGCCGAGCGCATCAGGATCAAGCTGGGGACGACGCCGTGGGACTGGCGAGGGCGCTCCTGGCCCCTGAGCGCCTCGTTCGGGGTAGCAGCGTCGCCCGAGACCAGCCGCAGCCTGGATAATCTGCGGATTCAGGCGGACGCAGCCCTGTACGTGGCGAAGAAGAGCGGGCGGAACCGGGTGGAGCGAGCGGCGGGGTAGGAGGGCTAGGCCCGGCGGAAACGCTGCGCGCGGCGGACGGAAAAGAGGCGGACGATGGCGTTCGTGGGTCCGCCGCGTAAGCGTATCCGCCGCTTGCGCGACCGCCGGCGCAGCCGCGTCCGCCTACCAAACCCGCTTTGCGCCGACTATCTTTCCCCTTCACCCGGGGGCGACTGGCTTCGACGGGTTTGCAGAAGAAATTGCAGCGTGCCCAGGTCCAGAGTCCTGGTAAAACCGTCTGGAACGTACTAACTGCCAACACTGAACTGGCACTGGCCGCGTAAGCTGAGCTAAGCTCGCTTGACGCGCCTTCGGCAAGCGGAGCCCG
>JBIOUY010000060.1:0-21956 GCA_044867445.1 Gemmatimonadales bacterium | reverse complement strand
GCGCCCGAGTTGTCGAAGCTGTGGCTCACCTCGTGACCAATCGTGGCACCCATGGCACCGTAGTCCAGCGCCGCGGGACGATGGGGATCGAAGTACGGCGGCTGCAGGATGGCGGCCGGGAAGTTTATCGCGTTCATCGCCGGCAGGTTCACCGCATTTACCGTCTGCGGCGTCATCACCCACTCCGACCGGTCCACCGGCTTCGCCAGCTTGGCGAGCGCCTGGTGCAGCTTCCACAGCTCGGCCCGCTCCGCATTGCCGAACGCGTCGCCCGGCTTCACCTCCAGCGCCGAATAGTCGGGCCAGTGGTCGGGATAGCCGATACCCACCCTGAGCGCGGCAAGCTTGGCCTTGGCCTCCCGCTTGGTGCCCGGCGCCATCCACTTGAGCCGGTCGATCCGATCGCGAAACGCGGCGATGATGTTGGCAACCATCGCCTCCGCCCGCCCCTTCTTGGCCGGAAGGAAGTTGCCCTCGACGTAGAGCCGCCCCACGGCGTAGCCCAGCGCGGCGTTGGTGGCCGCGATGGCGCGCTTCCACCGCTCGCGTTGTTGCTTGGCGCCGGACAGCGTCGCCCCGAAGAACGCAAACGTCTGGTTGCCGAACTCGGCCGGCAGCACCGCCGAGCGCGCCTGGATGGCGTGAAACGTAAGCCACGCCTTCCACGCGTCGAGTGGCCCGCTCGCGACCAGCGCGGAGAGTCCGGTGACCGCGCTGGGCTGCCAGACCACGAAGCGTGGTGCCTTACCCAGCCCGGCTGCGGCGAAGTAGGCGTCCCAGTCGAGCCCCGGCGCCTTGCGCGCGAAGTCGGCACGGGCCCAGTGATTGTTGCCCTTCTTCACGTCCTCGCTCGCCTCTCGGCTCAGGTGCACCTGGGCCATCCGGGTCTCGAGCTGCACGATCGCGGTAGCCTTGGCCTCGGGGTCCGGCATGCCGGCCAGCTTGAGCAGGGCGGCTACGTAGGGCCGGTACTGCTCCCGGACCGCCGCGATCGCGGACGACGAGTCGAGGTAGTAGCTCCGGTCGGGCATGGTGAGCCCGCCCTGGACCAGGAACGGCGAGTAATGCGTCGGATCGTCGAGATCCTGCGCCACCCAGAGGCCCAGCAGGTTGGGAGTGTAGAGGTTGGTGGCGTTGAAGATGTCCACGTCGGCGCGGAGCGTGGTGCCGAGATAGCGGGCCAGCGCGGTGCGGCCGGCGATGGCGGCGATCGAGTCGAGCGCGGGCTTGAGTGGCGTCAGACCCGCCCGCTCGATCGCCGCGGTGTCCATGAAGCTGGCGTAGTAGTCCCGGATCTTCTGGCGGTCAGAGCCGGCGGGCGCGTCCGACTTGGCGACCTCTTGGATGAGATAGGCGATCCGGCGGTCGGTGAGCTCGGTCAGCACGGCGTCGGAGCTCCAGGAGCTTCGGTCTGCCGGGATCTCGGTCCGCTTGAGCCAGGTGCCGTTGGCGTACTGGAAGAAGCTGTCGCCCGGCTGGACGGTGGTGTCCATGCCGGCGAGGTCCAGGCCAGCAACGGAGCGGACCTGATTGGCTTGGGCCGACAGCGGGCCGGCGAGGGTGAGGGCGAGCAGGGCAACCGAGCGGAGACGAAGCATGGCGGTTCCGAGTGCTGAGGTTTGTCGAGCGCATCACCGAATGCCGCGGCCGATCGGCAGCGCAGGTACGTCGAGCCTTGATAACATGCTATTGCCTACGGAATCGGGACGTTCCAAGTGCCGCCAGGTCCTAGACGGTGAAGCAGGGTCGGCCCCCCGAGGGAACACCGCGACAAAGGGCGTCCTCTTGTCCGATGTCATGCTGGTGGCGGCGGTGGAGGGCGGCGGGTGCAGGAAGGTTGAGGGCCGGGAGCGAGGTGCACCTCTCGACTCGGATGAGAGTGCGGTGCATCTTCTTCTAACCCCTCGACTCCCCAACCTTGGTCTGCAGCGTCATCCTGGAGCTCGCTCGCGCGGTCGAGTGCGCATCTCAATTGAGCTTCAGGCGTTAGAGGTGGTCGAAACCGGCTGGGCTCTGACAGGGTCGGAAATAGGCGGCGAAAATTGCAGTCTAACACTAATTAGGCGGGCGCACATGGCTGGACTTCACGCGACTTTCACGGGCGACTAGGTTGAGCGGCCCGTTCCGAGGTAGGTTGGAGACTATCGGGAGGGCTCCGCCTTCGTGCGTGAAACGGCCACCTGGGTAAGATCGCGGGTTGCTGAAGCTCTCGTACTCAAGGGAGGTTGGAATGGCGCAAGTCAAGAAGTCTGCCACCAAGGCTGCTCAACGCGTGAAGACAGCAGTCAAGCAAGCACGGGATAGCGCGCAGTCCCTGGCGAAGAAGGCCGCTGAGAAGAAGGCTGTCAAGCGAGCAAAGAAGGCCACCACCGGAGCGCGCGCGAAGGTGAAAGCCTTGGGGACGAAAGTTGCCCAGAAGGTTACCGGCCGCACGAAGAAGCGGAAGAAGGCAAAGGTCGCGGCCGTGGCGGCGGGTGCTGCTGCGGTCGCTGCCGCCGCTGGTCTCGCAGTCGCTCGCAAGCGAAAGAAGAAGCGCCGGTGGCTTAGTTAGCAGGGCTCCAGAAGTGTTCCTGCGCGGCGCCGCCTGCCCCGCGCATGCAGCCGATGGGCCGGATGGGCGCGGAGCTCCAGTGTGGCCCCTGCGCACCTGCGCCGCGCTGTGGAGCGTAGGCTGCCACAGGGAGGTATCGCCATGGATGCTGCCCCCTCCCCCTCCCGGTACCGCACGGTAATAGGAGCCACGAGCCTGATCGTGGGCCCGGGGCTGATGAGCGTCGGAGACCTTTTCCATCCCGCAGAGAACGCCGGGGCGGCTGCCCAAGTCGCGATCGTGGCACAGTCAGCTTCGCGATGGTACACAGCTCATCTCCTCTTGTTTGTTGGGCTGCTCCTACTGGTCCCGGGCATCCTCGCCCTGACCAAGCTGGCGACGGATCGCAGACCCGCGGCGGGCTATGCTGCGCGTCTTCTCACGCTCGCTTCGGTAGGCGCGTTTTCGGCGGTCTTCGTGTTTGAGATGTTGCTCGGGCGCTTCATCTCCAGAGGCGCCGACCGGTCAGACGCAGTGGTCCTCCTCGAAACCTTCCAGTCGGCCGAGGTCTTCGTGGCGCTCCTGCCGGGTCTGCTCGCGTTCTTCATCGGCACTGCGCTACTCGTGATGTCGCTCGCGTCGGCGGCGGGTCCATTTCGTTGGCCGGCACTTGGTTTCGGGCTCGGCGCAAGCCTGATCCTGGCCGAGATCATCCTGGCTGAAGTCCTCCTTAGTCAGATCGGAAACATTGTCATCTTTGTTGCCGGTATTGCGTTTGCACGGTTGCTGCTCCGGGGTCGAGAGGGGGTGCCCGTCTAACCCTGACGAGAGCCTTTCTGCCCGACGCACCCATCTTCCTGCCAGTCCCGAGTCATCGGGCTTCTGTGACGACGGAAGTGGCGAGTGACCCGGCCCGCGGCCTAACCGCACTCGCGACGAGGATCGGTGAAGCCGGAGTTACGGACTGAGCGCCTCCTCTTGCGCCCGTACGACTCGGAAGATATCGAGGCGTTGCACCACTTGTGGACCGACCCCTTGGTCCGGCGCTTCCTGTGGCATGACCGCGTGATTGCTCGGGCGGAGGCGGCGGATGTCGTGGCGAGCAGTCTGGCCGATTGGACCCGCGCTGGGCTGGGACAGTGGACCCTCCGGCTGCTCGGAATCGACCCGCTGGTGGGCTTCTGCGGTTTCCGGTTTGAGTCGCCGGCAGCCACACCGGAGCTGCTCGTCGGGCTCTGGCCGGCGCACTGGGGGCGGGGGCTGGCCACCGAGGCGGCAGGGGCGGCGCTGCAGTATGCCTTCGAGGTCTGGGGCGCGACCCGGATCTGCGCGGCCACGGATCGCCTGAACCTGGCCTCGATCCGCTTAGTGGAGCGCCTTGGGATGCGAGGCGAGCGTGAGGAAGAGCGGGAAGGGCACGTACTGGTGGTCTTCGAGCTCAGCGCGGAGGACTTCCGGCGCAGCTCTGCCGCCAGGCTCGGGGCCTAGGCTCCCTGGGACCTGTTAGCGGCCGCGCGGAAACTCTTTCCGTGATAGATACTTCCGCATTACAGCCGCTTCCTTCATGTGGAGTTGACGGTATCCGGCTTGACTTCGGCTTGACGCTACGGGCGTAGAGTTCCCGGGTCATTCCTGCATTCGCACTCCAAGTATGAAGGCGAGGTATCGACATGCGAACAGACATCCTGTTCTCCGCTGCCGTGGCGCTCGGCATGGCGGCGTGCACGTCCGAGGAGACGCCGACCGAGTCCTCCGTTGGCGCCGGCCCGGAGATGGCCGCTGCCAAGACGTATACCGCGGTGGATCTGGGCACACTAGACATCCCTCTTGGTTTTCCTTCCTTCAGCGTTGCGTATGACATCAACGACGCCGGCCAGGTGGTGGGCGTGTCCAGTGCGCCCCAGATAATCCAGGGCCCCGGCGGCCAGAGTCTCGCTTCCCACGCCTTTCGCTGGGAGAATGGCGTCATGACCGACCTGGGAACCTTGGGTGGGTACTTCAGCGACGCCCTCGGAATCAACCCGGCCGGCGACGTGGTAGGGGAGAGCTTCATCCTCCCACCATCACCAGAGAATGCAAACCACGCTTTTCTCTGGAAGGATGGCGTCATGAGTGACCTCGGCACCTTGGGTGGTCCCGACAGTCGGGCATGGGACATCAACGCTCGGGGCCAGGTGGTGGGGATTAGCCAGCTCGCGGGAGGGATCACTGCTCCAATCGTCTTTCTGTGGGAGAAGGGCGTGATGACCAGTCTCGGTTTCGAGGCATTCACGAGGGAGAGTCCCGTGGGCATGAACCCCGCTGGTCGCGTGGTGGGGGGCGGAGAGCTCTGGGAGAACGGTGTAGTGACCGATCTCGGTACGTTGGGCGGCTGTTGTACCTCGGCCAATGCCATCAATTCAGCAGGACAGGTGGTGGGCCGCAGCTACTTGCCAGGAAATGAGGTCTACCATGCCTTTCTGTGGGATAAGGGCGTCATGACCGACCTGGGCACACTCGGCGGGAACAGCGAGGCCAGAGACATTAACTCCAGAGGCCAGGTAGTGGGCGGGAGTGGGAATCTCGCCTTCGTTTGGGAGAAGGGTGTCATGACAGAATTGGTGTCCCTCGACAGAAGGTTCGCCAGTCAGGCTGAGGCCATCAACGCTGCTGGGCAGATTGTGGGCTTTAGCCCTACGGAACAGGGAACCCGAGCCACCCTCTGGACGCGCAAGTAAGCCGAGGGGCAACTGGCGCCCGCTGGGCTGGTGCTCGCCGGCACCACACCCGGCGGGTAGCCGAGCGAGGCTTTGCAAACACAGCCTAACCCGGTTTGTGCCGGCGCGAGCTTGAGGTGCCGTTCTCGAAATGTGGTGCCGCCTGCCCGGTCGAGGCGAGTTCTTCTCCAAGGGCCATCAGCAAGCGGTCTCGGGTACGGTCAACTGGGCTCGCTACGAGATCCCCTTCTACTCCAGGCACGGTGTGGCTCAGAAAGATCGAGCTGCTCAAGACGCCGCTCACGTCGTGAGGGATAGCCCCTCCAGTCAGGTAGGGTGAGCCTGCCCAAACCTCACCCGCGGCTAGCCGGCATCGAGCTCTACTTCGAAGACCTGGCCCGGGCAAAAGCGTTCTACGCCGACGTGCTCGGTCTCGACTTAGCGGAGGAGCAAGCCGGCCATCACGCGCAGTTTGCGACTGGCGCCGCGTTCGTGTGTCTCGAGAAGCGCGGCGTCGAAGATTACCCATCCGCGGACAAGGCGGTGTTGTTCTTGGAGGTCCCTGATCTTGCCCGGGCCCTAGAGGGGATCGGATCTGAGCGGGTCGTCCGCGCTGAACTCGCTCCAGCCACGCCCTGGGCGGTATTGCACGATCCCGAGGGGCACAACATTGTGCTCCTTCAGGCGAGTCGAGACAGCGCCCCATGATTTCCCGGGTCGACCGCGCGACGGTTCCGATGATTGGATGGGTCGTCCTGTCACCGCTACCAAACGATTGCTCACCTCCACTCGAGCGTCAGGCGCGATCAGCTCAGCCGGTCCACATCCTGATCTTCATTTTCCGCCGTGTCCAAGCCGGGGCCGCCCTTCTCCAGGACCTTGACCAACTCCCGAACACCTTCCAGCGTTGCGCTGGAGGGTTCGTAGGCGGTGCGATCGAGGTCTTGGTCCAGGGTCTCCATGAGATGATCAACAGCCTTCTGGATGCGAGGACTTTCGAATGCTGCATGGGAGAGTGCGGCTCGAAGGTGGGCTACTGCCGACATCGTACACCCCCTTGGTACCGGGAGTGCTCACCTGATGATCCCTCGTGACTTTGCGCGAGATGTCCAGGCGGAACGGTGGTTGCTCCGTAAGTCCCGGTACACCTGTATCCTAGCGAGCCGGGAGCGGACCCGCTACGCGCAGCCTGACCTGACCCGCGCATGGAGCCGACAGGCCGGGTAACGCGGCCGAAGCGGTGGCTGAGCCAGCCGGAGCGGTAACTCGACGGTCAATGGCCGTGGCGTCGGCGCTTCCGCCGCTGCCGCCGACGCTTGCTACCCCGCTTGCGGCGGCCTCGGTGCTTCTTAGGATAGGCCATCGGCCCAGACGTCCGCTAGGCGGCAGGAGTCGTGTCCTCAGGAGTATGCAGGCGCGCACTCAGGGGCGCTAGCCGACGCCCGCGCCGCGGCAGCCCACCGGCCTCTTGCGGGCCTCCGCCAAGGAGGGGAGTTGGTCCAGGGAGGACCTGACCCGAGCGTAGCGCGCGTGGAATCCGTTGTGGACATCGACATGCTCTCAACCGATACCACGGCCGTGCTGGTGGTTCGGCTCGATGATCGCAAGATCGGTGCGCTCGGCCGACTGAACGCGGTGCGGCGTCTCTATCAGGAGGGCCCCTCGCAAGTGACCGACAGCGGGCTGTGCTACCTGGTCAATTTTCCGCTGGAGCTGCTCGATCTGCGGGAGAGCCCCCACATCACCGACCGGGGGCTGGCTGAGCTGCGGTTGATACGCAGCTTGCGGTGGCTCGATGTGACCGGGTGCCGCCATCTCACCGAGGCCGGGATTCAGGAACTCCAGGCGGCACTTCCACGGTGTGAGATCGTCGCGTAGCCGCTGCTTAACCCGGCCCGGCCTAGGCCTGTCGCGCGGTCAGGGCTTCACTACTGGGGCTCTGATCGTGTCCCCCTCCGGCTGAGGTCCTGGCGGCAACGGACCTCCGGTAACAGCGTAGATGATCCACAGGATAAGGATCACGATCAGCGCGACGATCGAATACCGGGTCAAGCTCTGCCAAGGATCACGGTCTGCCATGTTGGCTCCTGCACACCCTCCCGACAGCGGGGTTCTTGAATGAATCATAGGGCGAAGACGCCGAGAGCCAAGCCACTGGGAGGAAGCGCCCATGCCTGCGAGGGTTGCCATGCAGACTATGAGCTCAGCGAACGTGAGGAGGCTTGTGCGGGAGCAACTACTGGCTGAGGCTGAGGTCTTCATTCGGAAGACTCGCACCCTGCCCGGAGTTCGCCGCATCGCACTGTTCGGCTCCATTCTGACTGAGAAGGTCGATCCCAAGGATGTCGACCTGCTCGTCACCATAGATGATGCCGTCGATCTGGCGCAGCTGGCGGTCTGGGCCCGGCGGCTCCAAGGCCGACTCCAGAGTGCGGGGCGCGGAGCAGACGTTTTCCTGGCGGATGCGCGGGGCAAGTACCTCGGGCGCACCTGTCCTTGGAAGGAATGCCGGCCTGGGATCCGGCTGGCGTGTGACGCGCGACATTGCGGCCGACGCACGTATCTCCATGATGATCTCGGCGTGATACGCCTTCCGCCCGAACTGACCGCTGCCCCGCCGTTAGAGCTTTGGCCAGAGATCATCCGGCGGACGGAGCTCCCGCCCGACGTCCAGAGATTCCTGAATCAGTTGCAGGATGCCGCCTCACCCGCGCATGCGGCCGACAGGCCGGAGCGTACCTAGTGCGGGCGCGGGCCTGATGGGTTGCCCAGATCTCCGCCATGACCGACGTTCGTTTCCTGGCCGATGCCATGCTGGGGCGCTTGGCCCGTTGGCTCCGGGTGCTCGGGTGGGACACTGCCTACGATTCGGCAATCCATGACCCAGCGCTTGTGGACTGGGCTCAGGCGGAGGATCGGGTCCTGCTGACGCGGGATCGCCCACTCCTCGTGGAACTGCGGCCAGGCCGCGCACTGCTCATTGCTGCAGAGAAGCCGCTCGATCAGCTGCGGCAGGTCGTTGCGGACGTGGGCCTCACGCCGCCGGTCGAGCTGTTCACGCGATGCTTGGTCTGCAATACACAGCTCCGGCCGATCACTGAGGCAGAGTGCAGGAGCCTGATCCCACCGGGCGCTCGGGACTTGCCGGGCCCAATGCGACGTTGTCCGGCGTGCGGCCGGACCTATTGGCCAGGCTCTCACGCGCGGCGCATGCGCGCCGCCTTGGCGCGGGCCTTTCCAGAGTGGCCCTTGGATAGAGACGCACCCTGAGGGAGCAGGCTTGGTGAATGATCCTGCGTTGCCCGGTTTGGCGCATGGCACTGTGCAGCTCGCCGAGTGGACGCCCCGTTGGGCTGAGCTGTTCGCCGCCGACGCCTCACGTCTGCGCGGCGCGCTGGGCGACCTCGCCGTCGCCATCGAGCACTATGGTAGTACCAGCGTGCCAGGTCTCGTGGCGAAGCCGGTGCTGGATATCCTCGTCGGCGCCCCAGAGGCGACTGACGCGGCGCCCTACAGAGCGGCGTTGGCCCCGCTCGGCTACGAATATGCGGCGCATGCGGGGGTTCCGGATCACCTTGTCTTTGGGCGCGGCACGGCGCGCACCCACCTGGTCCATGTGGTGCGCTACGGGAGCGGAGCTTGGCACCGCGCCCTCGCCTTCCGCGATGCCTTGCGCGCGGATGCAGCGTTACGAGATAGCTATGCGGCGCTGAAACGCGAGCTCGCAGAGGATTACAGCGCCGAGCGCAGCCGCTACACGGCGGCCAAGAGCGCCTTTGTCGAGCGCGTGCTCAAGGATACGGCGACGCGCCGGCCTACCTGAGGATCTCGTCGTGGGGTAGCGACTCCGTGGTCGCTGCGGCCGTGCTCTATCTCCTCGGCTGGCTGCTGCATGTCCTGCTGGTGGCGACGCCGCGCTGGATTGCACGGCTATGGACCTGAGGGTGCAGGCTAGGTCAACAGGTCCGAAAAGCTGGCTGGTCGGGCTTTGCGTTCGGGCGTATGCGCCAGGTAATGCAGCCGAGCCACACCATTCTCATAGGTGGTGGCGCCCATCAGCTTCAGCTCACGCTGGTCAGGCAATTGCGAGAACCAGGACGCCCCAGGCGAGACGACCGGGTAGAAAAAGAAATGGAACTCGTCGACCAGATCGAGAGCGATGACTGATTGGGCGAAACTGGCGCCGCCGGCCAAATGGATATCGCGGCCAGGCTGTGCTTTCAGGTTGGCGAGGTACTTTGCCAAGTCGTCATCGCTGGCGACAACAACCCGTTCGGTATTGTTCCATTCGGTCAGCTCCTGACGTCCTGATCTCGAGAAGACCAGCTTCTTGTACGTGTGCATGCGGCGCGCCATCGCTTGATTGGTCTCGGTGCCCGCGGCTTCAGCGAGAACGCCCGGCCAATAGGCCGCCATTTCCTCGTAGGTGGTACGCCCGACCAGGACCGTGTCGAACGTGGCATAGATGCGATCGATCTCGCGGTACTGGTCGTCACTCACCCCATGAAGCCAGGCTATCGGATCGTCGAGGCGGCCGTTCAGGGTGGTCATCATCTGCAAAACGATTTTGCGCACGTGCTATCCCTCGATTACGCTCGTCGCTCGGCGAGTGTGGCGAGTTGCTCCGCGACGGTACCCCACCCATCGTAAAAGCCCATCTCTTCATGCCTGATCCGATCGGCGTTGTTCTTGTGCATCACGTGGGCGAGGTATTCCGTGCCCGTCGGATGGTCCCGCAGCGTGATGATCGCTGTCATAAACGGGTGCTCGGCAGGCCGCCATCCACCGACCAAAGCATTGGTGAAGACGATCCGTTCGAGGTGGTCGATAGCGAGGAAGCAGGCGCTCAGATGCGGCCTGAAATCGCCGCCGTTTTCGCTGATCTGAGTCACGAATGAGCCGCCAGGACAAAGGTCCATTTCCACAACTTTGCATTGCGCCGGCGCTGGAACCCACCACTGCTCGAAGCTCGCGCGGTCGGTCCAGGCCCTCCAAATGACCGGCCGGGGCGCCTTGATGACTCGCGATATGCTCAGGTCGAGATCTGGATGTGCAGAGTTTGCCGATTGGATCATTTTGATTTTTCCCTGTTCCGGGCGGTGGTGACAAACCGCTCGAGCCGGTCGGTGCGGGCTTCCCAGAGGGCGCGTTGCGCGGCCAGCCACGCTTCGACTGCGGCCAATGGCTTCTTCTCGATGACGCAGGTCCGCACGCGGCCTTCCTTGCGCGTCCGGATCCATCCGCTGTCTTCGAGAAAGTGGATGTGCTTCATGAAGGACGGCAACGCCATGTTGAATGGCTCGGCCAACTCGCTGATGCTTGCAGGACCTCTTCCCAGCCGCCTCAACACGGCACGGCGAGTGGGATCGGCCAGCGCTTGGAAAATGCCGCTCAGCTGTTCGGGATACTTTTCCATAAGGCTAAGTTAGCAGACGTCACACTTAGCGCAAGGGCTAACTGAACCAGACGCCTGCGAGCCTTCGCGACCCCGTTACACCTCGGCGTGGTGTAGCCAGGATCCGGCGAGGGTCGCATCATTCCTTGCGGAGCATGGGTCGTTGGCGATCCATGACGGGGAGCCGTCCAGCGGGCGCGCGGCATCGCGGCGGCGCAGGGCTTCATGACCGCGTTCCCGGATTTGCTTGGTCTGGTAATCTTTCTGCTGATCCGGCCTGTGCCGCGGCTATACGATATTACCTCAGCCGCGGCCGCATGGGATGCGGGGGATGCTGCGGTTCATTGCCGTGCAAGTAGCTATCGTGGTGGTGTCCCGCCTCGCGGCGCGTGGTGCGAGTGGCCCATAGGGTAGCACTGATGCCACGAGTCATCTCAACAACTATTCCCGAGCGTTATGCCGCCAGGCTGCTTCACACTCACGGACGACGAGTGGCAGTTCATTGTCGCCCACTTCCGCCGGCGCCGTATCCTGCCGGTCGAGGAGGATCTTCTTGGCGTCCTGGACGCTCCCAAGAGCAAGCAGGACGTCTACTGGGCCGTGATCGCATTGCGAAACGTTGGTTCCCTCCGCTGCATCCCCGCCCTCAAGGCCAAGCTCCACTACCCGATGCAGGACGTCAAAGACTGTGTTTTGCTCGCCATAGCGCATGTCGCCTGAGAGGCGGAAACGCCGTTCTATGTGCAGGCCCTGGAGGACAAGCGCACGCGCAAGTACTACCCGATGTGGGCGATTGAAGTGGCCGGAGACGAGCGCGCCGTCGGACCCGTGGCGCGGTATGTGACGGGCGTGCTACGCAAGCCGCCCCTACCGAGCGCCGGGTTCTCCGGCGAGACCTACATCAGAGGGCTCCAGTTTCTGGCCCGGTTCCGGCACGGGCGGCCCGAGCTGCAGCCAGTGTTCGAGTTGGCTCGAGAGGTTCTACCACGACTGCCCGAGGATCACCAGAAGCAGGTAGGCGCGCTACTTGGGTAGGAGTGCGCTCCGAAGGACCCTATGATCTGCCGGATATGGCACGGGTGGACCTCGCCGGGGAATGCCGATGCCTATGAACACCTGCTCCGCTCGGAGATCTTCCAGGGGATCGCGGCGCGCGGCATCTCCGGCTACCTGGGTATTGAGTTGCTGCGCCGGCCGGCTGCGGATTCGGTGGAGTTCGTCACGCTGATGTGGTTCGACTCGATCGACGCGGTGCGCGGGTTTGCTGGAGCTGACTACGAGGTGGCCGTGGTCCCTCCCGCGGCGCGGGTGCTGTTGCAGCAGTTTGACGCTCGGTCCGCGCATTACGAGGTGCGGCAGGCGCGGAGTGTCGCACCGGCCTAGCGCAGGATCCTGCTTAAGTCGAGATGCTCTACCCGCCTCGCGCGCTGCGCGCTATGATCAGAGCGTACCCCTCCTCAAATCGGGCGGTTCATGCGGCGTCGCCTCGTCCAGGGGTCTTAACCGAAACGCTATCATCTGTCTCATGAGCAAGCCCGTTCTGCTGACGGTCGATGACGACCCCCAAGTGCTGAACGCCATCGAGCGCGACCTTCGGCACCATTTCCGCGCCGATTACCGGGTGATGAAGGCGTCTTCCGGCGCCGAGGCACTCGACACCGTCCGCCAGCTCGTCCAGCGCGGGGCCCAGATCGCGCTCTTCCTGGTCGACGAGCGCATGCCCCACATGACCGGCACCCAGTTCTTGCTCGAGGCGATCAAGATCTACCCCGACGCGCGCCGCGTGCTCCTCACCGCCTACGCCGACACCGAGACCGCCATCACCGCGATCAACCAGGTCGGCCTCGACCACTACCTGCTCAAGCCGTGGGAGCCGCCCACGGTGCGGCTCTATCCCGTGCTGGAGGACCTCCTGTCGGACTGGTTCGCCCGTGCCCGGCCGGTTTTCGACGGCATCCGCCTGGCGGGCACGGCACTTTCGCCGGCGAGCTATACGGTGAAGGAGTTCCTCGCGTCGAACCAGGTGCCGTACCAGTGGCTCGACATGGACGACGATGCGACCGTGCGCGAGCTGCTCTCGGGCGCGAGCGGTGGCGCGGTGCGCCTCCCCATCGTGTTCTTCCCCGATGGGACCACGCTGGTGCAGCCTACTACCCGCGAGCTGGCGGAGAAGGTCGGGTTGCAGACCCGCGCGCGGAAGCCGTTTTACGACCTGATCATCGTCGGCGGTGGGCCGGCGGGTCTCGCGGGCGCGGTGTATGGCGCGTCCGAAGGACTGCGCACCATTCTGGTCGAACGATTCGCTACCGGCGGTCAAGCCGGGACCAGTTCGAAAATCGAGAACTACCTCGGCTTCCCGGGGGGCGTCTCCGGCGCCGACCTCGCCCGACGCGCGGCCAGCCAGGCCAAGAAATTCGGCGCCGAGATCCTCACCACGCAGGAGGCGGTTGGGATCAAGCGCGAGGATCCCTATCGAAAGGTGATTCTCTCCGACGGGTCGGAGCTCACCGGGTACGCGCTCCTCATTGCAACGGGTATGGAGGTGCGGCGTCTCCCGGCCGACGGCATCGAGTCGCTCCTGGGGGCGGGCGTGTACTACGGCGCGGCGCTCACCGAGGCCGCGACCTATCGCGGCAAGGACGTGATTCTCGTCGGCGGCGCGAACTCGGCCGGTCAGGGGGCGATGTTCTTCTCCCGGTACGCCCGCAAGGTCACGATACTCTGCCGCGGACATAAGATCGAGGCTGGGATGTCGAGCTATCTGGTGGACCGCATTCGCGAGACCCAGAACGTGAAAGTGCTGGTGAACACCAGCGTGGTCTCCGTGCGCGGCAACGGGCGGCTCGAGGCCGTGTCGGTGATCGACGGGGTAAGCGGGGAACGACGAGAGCTGCCCGCCGCCGCCATGTTCATCTTCATCGGGACCGCGCCGCGAACGGAACTGTGCGCCGATCTAGTGATGCGCGACTCGCACGGTTTTGTGCTCACCGGGCGCGATGTGATGACAGATGGACAACGCCCCGCCGGCTGGACCGCCATGCGCGATCCCTATCTCTATGAGACGAATGTGCCCGGAATCTTCTGCGCCGGCGACGCTCGCCACAGCTCCGGCAAGCGCTGCGCGGCTGCCGTCGGTGAGGGCTCGGCGACGGTGAGCATGATCCACCAGTATCTGCAGACGGTGTAGCCGATGACCGACCCGCGACCGCTGTCACGGACTGCGACAGACGACACCGACCTCCTCGCCCGCCTCACGGAGCACCGGGTGCTCGGGAAGGTGCCGCGCGCCGAGCTGGAATGGCTGGTGTCGCACGGGACGCTCGAGCGCTACGAGCCGGGTTTCATGATCGCAAAGAAGGGCGAGCCGGTGGAGGCGCTGTACGTCATCTTCACCGGTCACGTGTCGCACTTCATGGATCAGGGCGGCACGTGGCGCAAGGTCATGGACTGGAGCGACGGCGACGCGACCGGGCTGCTCCCGTACTCACGTCTGATCAACGCCCCAGGCAACTCTATCATCCAGGAACCGGTCGAATGTCTGCGCGTGGCCCGCGAGCACCTGCCGGCGCTTCCGCTCGAGTGTCCCCACGTGACCGCGGAACTGGTGCATGTGATGGTGGACCGAGCGCGCGCGTTCAAGGTGAGCGACCTCCAGGTCGAGAAGATGGTGTCCCTCGGCAAGCTCGCGGCAGGGCTGGCGCATGAGCTGAACAACCCGGCCTCCGCCGCCGCACGGAGCGCACAGCTCATGTCCGAGGCGCTGGCCGAGTCCGACGCCGCATCACGCGCGTTCGGCGCAGCGGCTCTCGAAGCCCGCGCGCTCGGGATGGTCGAGCGGGTCCGCGCGGTCTGCGGCGGCTCGCCGGCCACGAGCGTGCTCTCCCCGCTCGAACGCGCGGATCGGGAGGAGGCGTTGGCCACCTGGCTGCTGGATCACGACGCGGACGACGCGCTCGCCGCACCGCTTGCCGAGACCGACCTCACGCTCGGGCTGCTCGACGAGCTCGCGGCGACAATCAGCGGCGACCAGCTGCGCGCGGCGCTCCGCTGGGTGGCTGCCGGCTGCACGGTCCGGGGGCTGGCGCGCGACATCGAGCGGGCGGCGTCGCGGGTGCACGAGCTGGTGAGCGCGGTGAAGGGCTTCACGTACATGGATCGAGCGGCGTCCCCCGAGCCGGTGGACGTGGCGAAGGGACTCACCGATACCCTGGCCGTGATGGCGGCAAAGGCGCGCGCGAAGGCCGCGTCGCTGACAGTGGATGTGCCGGCGGATCTGCCGCGGATACGCGGCTTCGGTGGGGAGCTGAATCAGGTGTGGGCGAACTTGGTCGACAACGCGCTCGACGCGGTGAGCGACGGCGGGCGGGTGATGGTGACGGCGCGCGCCGCAGGAACGAGGGTTGTGGTGCGCGTGGCGGATGACGGACCAGGGATACCCGCGGAGGTGAAGAGCCGGATCTTCGATCCGTTCTTCACTACCAAGCCCGTGGGCAAGGGCACCGGACTTGGCCTCGACATCGTCAGGCGATTGCTGGACCGGAACGACGGGTCGATCGAGGTCGAGTCTGAGCCCGGCCGAACGGAATTCCGCGTGGCGCTACCGGTGGCTGGGTGAACGGGCCTTAACTGATGCGCCTGGATTCGGTAATCGCGGACTATTACGATCGCGCCCCCGAGGAGGCTCGACTCGAGCAGGGGCCGTTTCAGCTCGAGGAGGCACGCACTCGGGAGTTGATCGAGCGCTTTGCTCCGCCACCGCCTGGGACCGTCATCGACGTGGGCGGTGCGGCCGGAGCATATGCCCTGTGGCTGGCACATACCGGGTATTCGGTGCACCTGGTTGATCCGGTGCCGCGACTGGTGGCTGAAGCACAGCGGCGCAGCGCCGGAGCCAAGCGATCGCTGGTCTCCTGCCGTGTCGGCGACGCCCGAAGCCTGGAAATGCCGGATGACACCGCCGACCTCGTCCTCCTGCTCGGTCCGCTATACCACCTGACTGACCCCAGGGACCGGGCACGGGCGTTGCGCGAGGCGGCGCGGGTGCTCAAGCCGGGCGGCTGGCTGTTCGCCGCCGCCATCTCCCGGTGGGCTTCCGCGCTGGACGGACTGGCCCGCGACCTCTTCCAGGATCCCCGGTTCGCGCGGATCGTCGAGCAAGATCTCCGCGACGGTCAACACCGGAATCCGACCGACCGGCTGGACTATTTCACCACGGCCTACTTTCATCACCCGGATGAGCTGGCCGACGAGGTACGGGCTGCGGGCCTGGCCCTGAACGGGGTGTACGGCCTGGAGGGTCCGGGCTGGATCCTATCGGATGTGTCGGAGCGAATGGCGAACTCCGAGCGGCGCGCGGCGCTGTTGCGCGTCGCCCGACTGCTGGAAACGGAGGGGTCCGTCGTGGGAATCAGCGCGCATCTCCTGGCTATCGCCCACCGGGCCTCGTGATTCTCGCCACTTAGCTCCGCTCCAAGCAGAGAGCTGGCGGACAACCATCGTGAAAGGTCATAGCTGATGCCCATGCGCTATCTCTTCTTGCTCAGCCTGCTGCCGTTGACCGTAGGGCTGGTTCCTGCGCCGTCGCCGCCCACGCGCGTCGCGGTTCTCTCGATCGCGCTCAACGACCTGGCCAACCAGCCGACCAATCCCGAGCTGTCCACCCGGCTTGAGCTGCTCGCCACGGCACTCCGGGAGCGTCTGGGCACGAATTGCGGCTATCAGCTGGTCCCGGTCGATTCGGGAGCGGAGGCGGCAGCCGAGATCGCGGCAGGGTATCTCTATCAGCATCCGGACGTGGCGGTAGGCCTGGTGGCGCGCACGCACGCGGACTGGGTGGTGATTCCGCGCTTAAACCGGGCCAGCCCCTGGGTGACCGACCTCCAAGCGCAGGTCGTCCGGGTCCGGGACACGGTGCTGGTCAGCAACCGAATTGTGGAGCTCAAGGGCATCGAGCTGACACCGGAGCTGGCGGCGAAACTCGCCGAGCGGGGTGGGGCCTGGATGGCGGACCAAGTGTCCCAGGCAATCGAGCACGCCGGGGGCGTGTCGGATTCCGGGAGCCGGCGCTGCCCCGCCTGAAGCTCCATGTGCCTCGGCATATTCGTCGCGTCGGACCAACCGCTGGTCCTGATCCCCTGGAACACTCAGGCTCCCGACTTCAATACCGTGCCGCTGAGCGAGCAGGAGGAGCCGGTACGCCAACAATTCTCGCTCTCCGAGATTGTCTACGCCGGGGCACACACAGGATGCAGCTGCGGCTTCCACACCGATCCGGACGATCCCTCGGCAGTGATCCGCTCTCGGGCAGCGCTGGTCCAGTACATCGGGGAGGCAGCCGAGGCCGGCCCTGTCGAAGTGTTCGTCTGCTGGGAGGGAGACTACGAGAAGGCTGCGAACGCACGGTGGGAACGTTCTGTGGCATCGGTGGCCGGCGAGGACGATTGGCTTCAGGAGCTGAGGTTCACGCGTATCTCGCAGCTTGATGCCTAACCCACGAATCTGGGTCCAATGATGAAGCCTCGCGTCACTCTGATCACGCTAGGGGTGGATGATCTGGAACGGTCGCTCGCGTTCTATCGCGACGGCCTCGGCTTACCGACGAAGGGAATTGTGGGCACTGAGTACGAGCATGGCGCCGTCGCGTTCTTCGAGCTCCAGGCAGGGCTCCAGCTCGCCATTTGGCCGCGCGTGGACCTGGCGCACGACGCAGGCATACCTCGAAGCCCGAGCAGCGCCACCGAATTGAGCCTGGGCCATAATGTGAAGAGCCCATCAGAGGTCGATGCGGTCATGGAACAGGCCACCCGTGCAGGGGCGCGCATCGTCAAGCCCGCGCGGAAGACCTTCTGGGGCGGCTACGCGGGATATTTTCAGGACCCGGATGGACATCTCTGGGAGGTCGCCTGGAATCCGGCGATTCCTGTCCCCGAATAGACCGGATCATCCGGTTGCACCTGCGGCCCCAGATCACGTGCGTAGATTGAGCGTTCCGTGCCAACAGCTTTCTCACACGCGGTGGCGGCACTCGGGATAGCGGCCTGCTTCTATCGGCCAGAGATTCCGAAGCGGGTGTGGTTGGTTGGCGCAGTGTGCGCTGTGGCCCCTGACCTCGACGTTGTCGGATTCCGATTCGGGATTGAATACGGCGATTTTCTGGGACATCGAGGGCTCACGCATTCGATCCCGTTTGCTGCAGCCCTCGCGACTGCCGTCGTTGGACTGAGCTTCCGGAACGGGGTCCCGGGGATGCCGCGCGGCCCGCTTTGGCTCTACCTCTTTCTGGCGATCGCCTCACATGGGCTGCTCGACGCGTTGACCAACGGTGGCCTGGGAATCGCTCTCTTCGCGCCATTCGACAACTCACGCTACTTCTTCCCCGTAACACCGATTCAGGTGTCACCAATCGGGATCCGAAGGTTCTTCAGGGACGGCGGGCTTGCCGTGCTGGCGAGCGAGGTGCCGTGGGTATGGCTTCCATCGCTGCTCCTGGCAGGCATCGCCCTTGGGTGGAAGCGGGTACGGAGATCCACGCCGGCCGCGGCCTAACTATGAGCGATGCACCCCTCGAGCTCCTTCGCCGCCTCACCAACGGGCTATACATCGTCGGAGTGGCCCATGGTGACCAACGGGGTGCTTTTACCGCGGCATGGATCACCCAAGTCAGCTTCGATCCTCTGTTGCTTGCGCTCAGCATCAACCCCACACATGCGTCGTATCCCCTTCTCACGGCTGCCGGCGTCTTCAGCGTAAGCATCCTACGTCGGGGCCAAGTCGAGCTGGCGCGCCATTTCGGCACTCGGTCCGGTCGAGCGGTCGACAAGCTTGCGGGGCAGCGATGGCAAGCGGCTCTTGAAGGAACGCCGGTACTTCTGGATGCGGCGGCGTACCTCGAGTGCCGCGTCATCACCCGCCATGCCGCGGGGGATCACGAGCTCGTCCTGGCGCAGGTTGTGGGCGGGCGCGTCCTCGCGCCGGAGGCCCTGCCTATGACCTATGCGGAAACCGGGAATCTGGACGGGAGTGCCGAGCTCTACCCCCCAAGTTTCTAGGGAGTGACCATGTATGGACTGATCGGGAAGCTGACCGCCGTGACCGGCCAGCGCGACGCCCTCGCGGCCATTCTGCTAGACAGTACGGACACGATGCCGGGCTGCCTGAGCTATATCGTCGCCACCGACCCGGCGGATCCCGATGCCATGTGGATCACCGAAGTCTGGGACAGTGTGGCCAGCCACCAGGCGTCCCTTGGGTTGCCCACCGTCAAGGCCGCCATCGCGAAGGGGCGGCCGCTCATTGCGGGGTTCAGCAACCGAGTTGAAACCGTGCCAATCGGAGGTCAAGGACTACCACGGATGCAGGCCCATTAACCCCCCTCTTCTCCTCCGTCGCTTTCAGAAACAATCGAGGTCCGACTCCCGCGCGATGGCCGGATACGCCGCGCACTTCCGCTTTCAATATCGTCGCGGCCAGTGCGGAGCGACGCGGTGCGGCCTCCACCCATTCTGGAGAAGACTTCAATGAACCCACGCAGGCTTCCCACACTCATCGCGATCTTCGCCGCGGCCCTCAGCCAGGCGTGCGGCGACTACAACGGGGGCGATGTAACGGCGCCCGACCCCATTCCCACGCCCAAGACCATCGTCGCCCTCAGCGGCGACGTGATCGCGCACGTCCCCGAGTTCGGCCTTGCCATCGGTGACGTGAACAACAAGAACGAGCCCGGGTTCCACGCGTCGGGACGGCGGGAGATCAACTGGGACGGCGTCCCGGCGCAGTTCAACAACAACGACGCCTTCCCGGCCGATTTCTTCAACCAGAACGCGCCCCGCGGGGCCATCTATATCGTGAACAACGGCACCGGCCTCCGGGTGAGCGACAACAACTTCACCGATGTCAACCAGACCTACGGAGCGGAGTTCATCGCCTTCAGCACTCCCCGGCTGTTCGCGCCCATCGGCACGACCAAGAGCGAGCTCAGGTTCCGGATTCCGGGCACCGACACCGCGGCAGTCGTGCAGAGCTTCGGCGCGGTCTTTGTGGACGTGGACAAGGCGAACACCACGCGTCTCCAGGCGTACGATAAGGAGAACCGGCTGATCGCCGACGTCCCGGCGCCGCCCCGCGCGGCTCCCGATGCCTTCAGCCTGGTGGGCGTCACCTTCGATCAACCGGTCATTGCCCGCGTCGTGCTGACGCTGGGCGAAGCCCCAATCGGTGCCGGGATCAACGATCTCACCGGTGGGGGCCTGGTCGATCTGGTCGTGCTGGACGACTTCCTGTATAGCGAGCCCCAGCGGCTGCAGTAGCGCTGGGGAGGAGGCACCAGCAGGTCCTTGCGCCGGATGGGGTATCCCCGGCCGGCACGGAGATCTCCCTGGTGAAGAACGCGCAATTGTGTCTGGCAGGCGCGCCCACGATCGACATGCTTGTAAGGACGGGCCCTGCAGGTCGACGGCGATGGTCTGCATTCCTCCTCCAAGCCCGACAGCGTGGCCCCAGCGGCCGGCGCGCCAATGGACTCAACGGTCGCGAAGGATACGACTGTCAAGAAGGACTCGACCGTCGCGAAGGACACCGCCGCCGTGAAGGACTCGACGGCGACCAAGGACACCTCGATGATCACCGACTCGATCAAGAAGCCATGAATGGGAGTGGTTGCCGCGTGCGTTCCCTGATCGCCCTCCTCTCGGTCGGCTGGTTGATGATCCTCGGCCCGAGGGTGCTCAGGGCGCAGCAGTTCGTGGACACCCGACTGGAGGTGAACGACACCCTCCACGACGTGGCGGTGACCACTATCCACAACGGCCGAGCGACGATTCATACCAATCCGACACTTTTGTCGCTTTTGGGGCCATTGGTCAGCGATTTCATATCCCAGCGGGGAACAGCGAGCGGCGGTGATTCCGGCGTGCACCGGTTGACAAGCTCTCCGGCGCGCGCTACCCTAAGACCATGAGCCTTGGCGCCGCCGTGTGTTGTTGTATGGTCAACCCTCGCCCCGATCGGACGACCTAACGGCTCGCGCGTAATCTTTTTGATCCTTCAAGCCCGCAGGTTCCGTCCTGCGGGCTTTTCGTTTTCTGGGGTCTTGAAATTGGAGCTGGGATGACAGCAGTCGAGGCGATCCAGAGGACCAGTATCGGCGAAGACTCGCCCCCGGAGGCGATCGTCACCTGGGTGCTCGATCACTTCGCGGGACGCGAGCTGGTGGTGACCACCTCGTTTGGGATGGAAGGCTGCGCCCTGATCGACATGGTCGCCCGCCACGGGCGTTCCGTGCCGGTGGTCTACCTGGACACCATGTTCCTGTTTCCCGAAACCCTCGAGCTGCGCGACCGGTTGATCGCGCGGTATCCCCACCTCCGGTTCGAGAACCGGGGCACCACGCTGACACCGGAGCAGCAGGAGGCTGTCCACGGTCCCGAGCTCTGGCGCCGGGACCCCGACGCCTGCTGCCGGCTGCGCAAGGTCGAACCCATGCGCCGGGCCCTCGAGGGCGTGGACGTTTGGGTGACCGGTCTCATGCGGAGCCAATCCTCCGCTCGCGCGTCGATCAAGGTGATCGAATGGGATTGGAGATATCGCCTGCTGAAGGTGAGTCCGCTTGCCGGCTGGGATCGGGCCAAGGTGTGGGACTACGTCCAGCGCCACAACGTGCCCTATAACGAGCTGCACGAGCGAGGCTATCCCACGATCGGCTGCACCCACTGCACCCGGCCGGTGCCTGGCGCCAAGCCCGGCACGTACTCACGCGAAGGACGTTGGGCCGGGACGGAGAAGACTGAATGCGGATTGCATGGGGAGCCATGGGACGTGGGTCGCGGGTCGCAGTTGGAGAAGTCTCGGGTCGCGAGCCCGGAATGAGCCACCTTCTCGCCTCAAGCCACTACTCCTCATCCCGACCCCGAGCCCAGCGAGGGGGAGGGACCTCCTTGAATGGTTCCGGGACCTGTCACCCAGATCCTTCGCTTCGCTCAGGATGAGGATTCATGAGCGAGACCCGCGACAAGTGACCCGCGACCATCAGCGAGCGCGCAATGACTGAGAAACCAGAGTCCAAAGTCGAAGTCGCCAAGAAATCGAGTCGCCACCTCCGCGGCACCATTGCAGAGACGTTGGCGTCCGACGCGAGCCACTTCGGCTCCGATGACGCGACGCTGCTCAAGTTTCACGGGACCTACCAGCAGGACTCCCGGGACTACCGGCGCGTGCGTGAGGCCGCGGGCCAGGAAAAGGCCTACGCCTTCATGGTGCGCGTGGGCATCCCCGCCGGGGTAATCACCGCGGAGCAATACCTCGGCCTCGAGGACATCGCCGACCATCATGGCAACGGCAC
>JBIOUY010000059.1:0-11783 GCA_044867445.1 Gemmatimonadales bacterium | reverse complement strand
GCCGGGAGATGCATTGGCTGCGCATCGACCGCTATTTCACCGGCGATGCCGATGACCCCGCGACAGTGCAGCAGCCGATGCTCTGCCAGCATTGCGAAAAGGCGCCCTGCGAGTACGTCTGCCCGGTCAACGCCACGGTGCACAGTCCCGACGGCCTCAACGAGATGATCTACAACCGCTGTGTGGGGACTCGGTTCTGCTCCAACAACTGTCCCTACAAGGTGCGCCGCTTCAACTGGTTTGATTACAACGCCGAGCTGGCGGAGACCGAGCGGATGGCCAAGAACCCTGAGGTCACCGTGCGGGCCCGCGGGGTGATGGAGAAGTGCACCTTCTGTGTGCAGCGGATTCGCCGGGCCCAAATCGCGGGTCAGATCGAGGGGCGACTCCTCCGGGATGGAGAGGTGAGAACGGCGTGCCAGCAGGCTTGCCCTACCCAAGCGATCGTCTTCGGCTCGCTTAGTGACCCGAACTCCGAAGTAGTGCGCAGCCGCGCTGAGCCTCGCGGCTATGCGGTCCTCCGCGAGCTCGGGACCGAGCCCCGGGTGCATTATCTCGCCCGGATCACCAATCCCAATCCGGCGCTCGAGCCGCCGGCCAATGGCGGGTAGCGCCGCGGTGGAGCGGGTCGAGCCCTCGGGCCGACTTGGGGAATACCCAATTCTCCACGGCCGGCCAGGCGATGGCGAGCTCACCGAGAGGCTGCTCAGTCCACTGTGGAGTCCGTCCGCCGTCTGGAAACTCCTCTTCGCCATCTCGGGAGCGGGGACGCTCCTGTTGGGAGCCGCGGTAGCCTACACCGTCGCGACTGGCATCGGGGTCTGGGGCAACAACATCCCGGTCGCCTGGGCGTTCGCCATCATCAACTTTGTCTGGTGGATCGGGATCGGGCACGCCGGCACCTTCATCTCGGCGTTCCTGCTCCTGTTCCAGCAGCGGTGGCGTGCCTCGATCAACCGCGTGGCCGAGGCGATGACCATTTTCGCCCTGGTGAACGCCGGTCTCTTTCCGGTGATCCATCTCGGGCGTCCCTGGTTTGTCTATTGGCTCATTCCGTACCCGAGCCGGATGGGCGTCTGGCCCCAGTTCCGGAGCGCGCTGCCGTGGGATGCCGCCGCGGTCGCCACCTACTTCACCGTGTCGGTCCTCTTCTGGTACCTCGGGCTGATCCCCGATCTCGCATCGGCTCGCGATCGCGCGCCGGGCCGGCTGCGGCAACGGATCTATGGGATCTTCGCGCTGGGCTGGCGGAGCTCGGGGCGGCAATGGGAGCAGCACCGGACAGCGTATCTGCTGCTCGCCGGGCTGGCGACGCCGCTGGTGATCTCGGTGCACAGCATCGTGAGTCTCGACTTCGCCATCGCGCAGCTCCCCGGATGGCACTCCACGATCTTCCCACCGTATTTCGTGGCCGGCGCGGTCTACTCCGGTTTCGCCATGGTGCTGGTCCTCATCGTACCCATCCGGCGGATCTTCGGCCTGGAGGACGTGATCACCCTGCGGCACCTCGACAACATCGCCAAGCTCATGCTGGCGATGTCCTGGCTGCTCATCTACAGCTATATCGTCGAGACCTTCATGGCGTGGTACAGTGGCGACCGCTACGAGCGCTACCTGTATCTGCTGCATCGCCCGCTCGGCCCCTACGCCTGGCTCTTCTGGTTCATGCTGGGCGGCAACGTGGTTGTGCCGCAGCTCTTCTGGCTTCGCGGCCTGCGCACCAGTCCTCCGATCCTTTTCGCCGCAGGTGTGCTGATCCTGTTGGGCATGTGGGTCGAACGGTTCATCATCGTGGTGGCTTCGCTGAGCCGCGACTTCCTTCCCTCCAGTTGGCATCTTTATGCACCCACCTGGGTGGACTGGTCCATCCTGCTGGGGAGCGTGAGTTTGTTCTCGCTCTTGTTCCTCCTCTTCCTGCGCTTCGTTCCCTTTGTGTCGGTCAGCGAGCTCAAGCTGCTGCGGCGAGAGCTGGCTGGAGGAGGCTGAAAGGTGCGGTCCGGTATCCTGGCGGAATTCGCGAGCGCCGACGCGATGCTCGAGGCGGTGGCTCTGCTCCGCCGGCATGGGTATCAGGACCTGGAGACCTATTCTCCCTCCTGGGTGGACGGAGTCGCTCAGCGGCTCGAGCTCCGCTGGTCGCACTTGCCACGATTCGTTTTCGGCGGGGGACTGGTCGGGGCGATTCTGGGCTACGGGATTCAATGGTACGCCAACGTCTACGACTACCCCTACGACGTGGGGGGACGCCCCATCCACTCTGTCCTCGCCTTCGTGCCTGCCACCTTCGAGGCGGCCGTTCTCTGCGCGGCGCTCGTGGCATTCGTCGGTCTCTGCATCGGCCTTCGGCTTCCCGCGCTCTGGCACCCGGTATTCGAGGTCGAGGGGTTCGAGCGTGCATCGGGGGACCGCTACTGGGTGGGAATCGAGGGCGCTGAGGAACCGCTGGACCTGGATCGGATTCGGGTGGCGCTCGCGCTGCTCGAGCCGGTGCGCATCGTCGGAGTGAAGGCGTCCTTATGAGGATGCTGATGATGGCCTTGGCCCTGCTGTGCGGCTGCGGCGCCCAGCCCGCGGTCGACGCGGCGCTGCAGCGGATGTGGGACCAGCCGCGATACGCCGCATACCGGGGGAGCAACTTCTTCGAGAATGGTGCCGTGATGCAGGTGCCACCGGCCGGGACAGTATCGCGCGAGCGGACGCTCGACCCGGTCCTGTCGGCCGGAAGGGCGCGCAACGGGGAATACGTTCGCGAGGTGCCGTTGCCACTCGGATCCCAGCTCGTAACGATCGGCCGGACCCGCTACCAGATCTTCTGCGCGGTCTGTCATGGCACTGGCGGATACGGCGGCAGCATCGTAGCCGCCAACCTCGTGGAGCGCCGCCCTCCCTCGCTCCGCCGGCCGGAGCTTCGGCTGTTGCCGGCGGGGTATTTCTACGAGATCATCCGCAACGGGGTCGGCAGGATGCCGTCATACGCTGCGGAGCTGAGTGTGCCCGAGCGGTGGGCAGTCGTGGCCTACCTCCAGCAGATCCAGCGGCGGAACACCGCCACCGCCGACGAGCGCGAGGACTCGATCGGTGCCGCTGAACTTCACCGAGTCGATTCCTCACGGAGACGACCGCGGTGAAAGGGCGTGGGCCGATGGCCGCCGGCATCGTCACCGGTGTCGTCGGACTCATACTTTTTGCGATTGGTCTGCGGGTCGATCCACACCAGGCGCTCCTCTCCTATCTCGTGGCCTACGCCACCGGTCTCAGCCTCGCGCTGGGGGCGCTGACGCTGGTGATGATCGGCCATCTCACCGGGGCGGCGTGGCTGGCTCCGTTCCGTCATGCGGTGGAGTCCATCGCTACGACGACGCCGATCTTCGCGTTGCTGTTTCTGCCGCTGGCTCTTGGGCTCAATCGGCTCTACCCCTGGGTCCCGCCGCTGAGCCTGGTCTCGGAATCCACCCGGGAGAGCATCGAGGCCAAGGCGGCTTATTTGAACGTCCCCTTCTTCTTCATCCGGGCGGGGGTCTACTTCTCGGTCTGGATCACAGTAGGGGTCCTGCTTCGGCGCTGGTCGATTCGCCAGGTGCGCGAACGGTCCGCCCACTTTATCCGGGCGCAACGGGCGCTCAGCGCTGCCAGCTTTCCCGCCGTCGGCTTGACGCTCAGCTTCGCCGCATTCGACTGGATGATGTCGCTGTCCCCGGAGTGGTTCTCCACGATTTACGGCGTCTATTTCTTCGCGGGCGGGTTTCTCGGCGCGCTGGCGCTGCTTGCCGTGGTCTCGCCGCCGGGCTGCCGGGCGGGACTCCTGCCGACCGTGCCACGAGACAGCTATCACGCGCTGGGCAAGCTGCTCCTCACCTTCGTCATGTTCTGGGCCTACGTCGCCTTCTGCCAGCTGTTCATCATTTGGATTGCGGATATGCCGGTGGAGGTCGCCTGGTACGCGCCAAGATTGCACGGCTCGTGGGCCGGGGTGGCGCTGCTGCTCCTCCTGGGCAACTTTGTGGCTCCTTTCCTGGTGCTCCTCTTCCGGACCGCCAAGCGGACGCCGGCCGTGCTCGCAGCAACCGGCGGCTGGCTGCTGGCAATGCACTATCTCGATGTGTATTGGCTGCTCATGCCTGAGCTTCATGCCTCGGGTGTGCGGGTCCACTGGCTGGATCTGGCCACACTAGGCGCTGTCACCGGCCCGGCACTCGCCTTCGGGACGTGGCAGCTGCGCCGGCACGCGCTGGCGAGTGGAGTTGTCTCGGGGCTGGAGCCGGTGCTGGAGCCAGGCAGATGACCGCCGGAAAACTGAAGCCATTACCAGTCGGTGTCGCAACCGAGATCAGCGGGCTAGGAGACTGGAGACCATGTCGGAGCCGATAGGCAGGAAGCGATGGGCGATCGCGGAGGGATACATCCCCGGTTGGAGCCACGGTCCGGAGCCGGAGATGACGAGCCACGAGACCGCCTGCATTCTCAACGCTGGAGACCGGGATGCTCAGGTGGAGATCACCATCTACTTCGAGGACCGCGAGTCCGTGGGGCCGTACCGGGTGACGGTGCCGGCTCGGCGCACCAGACACTTACGGTACAATGATCTGACCGATCCAAAGCCGATCCCCAGGGCCACACCCTACGCGAGCGTGATCGAGGCTGACGTGCCGATCGTGGTCCAGCACACCCGGCTGGACTCTCGCCAGGCCGACAACGCGCTGCTCACGACGATCGCCTTCGCGGGGGAGTAGGGTGACCTGTACTCCGCCTCGCAAGGTTCGCGCGGGGATCGTGGTGCTCGCGCTGCTCGGTGGCTGCGGCGAACCTCAGATGTCTCTCGCCGTACCCGGCGGCAATCCGCAGGAGGGCAAGGTGCAGCTCGCTGCGTTCGGATGCGGCTCCTGTCACTTGATCCCGGGTGTCGATCACGCTTACGGCATGGTGGGACCACCTCTGACCAAGTTCGCTCTACGATCGTATATCGCGGGGGAGGTCACCAACAGCCCATCAAACCTGATGCGCTGGATCATGACGCCTCAGGCGATCGAGCCCGGCACGGCCATGCCGAACCTGGGCGTCAGCGAAGCGCAGGCCCGTGACATGGCCGCTTATCTCTACACCCTCCGCTAGGACCTCTGACGCCGGGTCCGCTCCTGGTCGGGAACTCGCTTCGGCAAGGCTCCGCTCTCGATCGCGATTGCCATCATCTGTTCCAGCCAGTCCACTCGCTGGTCTACGGTCATTGCCATCGTGGTCCGCAGCAGGGCCTCGCGTTCCGGGCTCATTCGCTACCTCGTAGCCGCTTTATCTCGGTCAGGGCTTCGACGTCGCCCAGATCTTCGGGGCGTCCAGCCATTCGCTTCAATGCTATCAAGTCATCTATCGAAGCGACGCGAACCTGCACGCCTCGCAAACGGATGAGTATGGAGTGCGCCCACAGCTGATCGAATGGGATCGGGTGTTCCAAAAAGAGATCGACCATCGGCACGCCGGCCTCGGGCCGAAGCGAGAACACGAGCATTGCCTTGTCCCGGGCCCATGCAGCCCGTTTCTCCGGATTGGCGAACTCGCGGGCCGGAACCGGTGCATACGGTCGGAACCCGGTCGCCTCCAGTGCAGCGAGGGTCTTCTCTACTTCGCGATCCTTGAGATCGACGATGAGATCAACGTCGCCGGTTGCGCGAAGATGGCCATGGAGCACAACGGCGAGTCCACCCACCAGCACATAGCGGGCTCCTCGCTCGTTCAGAGCTCGGAAGACGGCCTCGAGAGGAATCACGCGAGTGAATATACCCGGGCTTCTCGACGGCGTACTGCGCCTGCTCTCCGCGCAGTCTCTGATCGGCCTTGGCTACCGATCCTTGGCCAACCGGTCTAGGTTGACAGCATGCGCCGTGGGTTCTCCGCCAGCTGGATTCCGCTGCTCGCCGTACTATTCGCGGGCCCTCTGCTCTCGGCGTGCCCGGGCGGCGCGGGGTCGGCCGACGCAACGCTGCAGCCGACTCACATCCGGCCCCTGCCCGACTACTCTCCTTACCAGGAGCGTCCTGACCCGGTCATCAAAGCCAAGGCCCCGGCCAATTGGCAAGCGGGCGGGGGCACAACCGGAAGGGCGCTTGCCGCCTACGCGGCGCCTAAATTCTTTGCCCCTCAGCACTCAGCAGGCAAGCAGCCGCGGTACTCGTCCTTCATAGCAGGCTCGGCGCGGCACTTCACCCTCTTCCCCACCGGCCCTCCTCCGCATCGCTGAGCGCATACCGGCTCGACCGCCGGCTGCGCTCCAGGTCCCTCTTCTCACACGCCAACACGATCACGGCGGCTCACTCAGACAAACGGGTGACTAGCCGCGAGGAGTACTGATGCCGGAATCCATGGAGCGGGCCGAGAAGAACCCGGCCCCGGAGCTCGAATCACAGGCTGAGGCTACGACACGGGTTCCCCGCTGGACGCGGGGCCACACCGTCTGGACTTTGATCATCGTCAGTTTAGTTCCAGGCGTGGTTATCGCGGCGTTTCGGAATCACTGGGAGGATCTGCCAAACGTGGTGCAGATGGGCACGTACGCGATCTGCGCGATTCTCATCATGATTGCGGTGGGCTTGATCATCGCACCTCGCGACGAGGACGACTAGATCCCCGACGGGCACGGGCACGGCTATAGCCGCGCCCGTTGCTCCTCACCCGACATTACGGAAGCATGCCTCACGACATCAGTCTGATCACCACCATCGCGGCCAGCCTTGGCCTGGCCCTCATCATGGGGTTCGTGGCCGCGCGGCTGGGACTGCCGCCCCTAGTGGGGTATCTGGTCTCGGGCATTGTCGTGGGGCCAGCCACACCCGGCTTCGTGGCGGATGTCCATCTCACTGGTCAGCTAGCCGAGATCGGCGTCATGCTGATGATGTTCGGGGTGGGGCTTCACTTCTCGCTGGAAGACCTCATGGCTGTGCGCCGGATCGCCATACCTGGCGCCATCCTTCAGATCGCGGTCGCAACCGCGCTGGGGGCAGTCACCGCGCTCTGGTGGGGGTGGACCCTCGGCGCCGCCCTGGTGTTCGGTCTCGCGCTGTCGGTGGCAAGCACGGTGGTGCTGCTGCGCGCGCTGGAGGGGCGTGCTGCCTTGGGATCACTCAACGCCAGGATCGCGGTGGGCTGGCTGGTGGTGGAGGATCTCGTCATGGTGCTGGCGCTGGTACTGCTTCCCGCGTTGGCTACCGTCATTGAAGGAAAGGGAGCTGAGCCACTGGCCGGCGGAGTCTGGAGCAGTCTACTCCTCACCCTCGGCGAGGTGTCCGCCTTCATGGCCGTCATGCTGATCGTGGGCAGGCGGTTTTTCCCCAAGGTGCTCTGGGCGGTAGGCCGCACCGGCTCGCGGGAGCTTTTCACTCTCGCGGTCATCTCCGCGGCGGTGGGAGTGGCGTACCTCTCCGCCAAGTTGTTCAGCGTGTCCTTTGCGCTGGGAGCGTTCTTTGCTGGGATGATGATGCGGGAATCAGCCTTGAGCCATCGGGCGGCGGAGGAATCGTTGCCGCTCCGCGATGCCTTCTCGGTGCTGTTCTTCGTATCGGTGGGCATGCTGTTCGATCCTGCGATTGTTCTCTCGCAGCCGGTCAAGTTGCTAGCGGTGATTGCAATCATCCTCCTGGGAAAGACCGCGGCCGCCGTGGCCCTGGTGCTGGCGTTCCGATATCCGCTCACGACCGCCCTCACCGTAGGGGCCAGCCTGGCCCAGATCGGCGAGTTCTCCTTTATCCTGGCTAGCCTGGGGCTGAGCTTGGGGCTGCTGGCACCCGAGGGACAGAGCCTGATACTCGCCGCCGCCCTGATCTCGATCACCCTCAATCCGCTGGTGTTCGCGGCGATCGAGCCGGTTCAGCAGTGGGTGCGGTCGCGTTCGGCATTGGCGCGGCGATTAGAGCGGCGGGACGATCCGCTGGCCGAGCTGCCGGCCACGGTGGACGTGGAGACCCTCAGCGGGCATGTGGTGCTGGTAGGATATGGGCGGGTAGGCAGCCGGATCGCCCAGGCCATGAGCGAGCGGAAAATTCCCTATGTCGTCTCGGAGCTGAACCGGGAGTCTGTGGAGCGACTCCGGGCCCGCGGCATTCATGCAGTCTCCGGCGATGCCGGGGATGCCGAGGTGCTGATACAGGCCCACGTGGCTCGGGCGAGCCTATTGGTCATCGCCACACCGGACACGATGAAGGTGCGGAGGATGGTCGAAGTTGCCCGAACCCTGAATCCCCACATCGGGATCCTGCTCCGGACTCACAGTGATGAGGAGGCGGAGCTCCTGAGGCAGGAGAACCTGGGCCAGGTGTTCATGGGAGAGCACGAGCTAGCGCTGGCGATGACCCGCGAGACCCTGACCCGGATGGGTGCAGGACCCGAAGGAGCGGCATCAGCTCCAACGCACTGATCTGTTAGCCACTGCGGGAGTTCGCCGCCATGAGGCATCGCGTCTCCTCCGCAGGCGGCTAGGGGATGCGCGCTTCACCCCGCAACCGATACCCGGCCTTCGCTACGGTCACGATGTACCCCGCCTCCTCCGGCGCATGGCCCAGCTTCCGCCGCAGCATAGCGACATGAGTGTCCACCGTGCGGCTGGTGACGTCATCCCGGTAGCCCCACACCTCGGCCAATAGCTCGCGCCGGGTCACTAGCTCTCCTCCCCTGCGCATGAGGGCGGCCAGGAGGTCGTATTCCTTGGGCCGGAGCGGCACCGGACGCCCGGCGCGGAGTACCTTTCGGGTCGTCGGGTCTGCCTCCAGGTCGGCGTAGCGGAGCGGCATCGCCGGCGCCCGCAGCCGCTCCAGATCCGCCAGCGGAGTCTCCGCCAGCTGGCGCAGCAGCGCGACCAGGTGCTCGTGGGTCCGCTGGGCCCGGAGCGCAGAGGTCCAGGTCCGCACCCGCTCCAGCGTCGCCAGGAAGCGCTCCTCCTCGAACGGCTTGAGCAGGTAGTCCAGCGCCCGAGCCCCAAACGCCTCCAGCGTATAGCGTTCATGGGCGGTAACAAACACAACTGCGGGCCTCGGCTCACCTTCGAGACTGGTCGCCACATCGAGCCCGCTGGTCTCGGTCATCTGGATATCGAGGAACACCACCTCGGGGTGCATCCGCTCGATCGCGGCGATCGCCTCCGACCCCTCGACGCACTCGCCGACCACTTGCACGTCGGCATGCTTGGCCAAGAGACCGCGGAGTCGAGCTCGAGCCAGCGGCTCGTCGTCCACGATGAGCGCGCGGATCCGAGGCGGCGGCGCAGTCACGAGGTGGACTCCGCCAGGCGGAGAGGAAAGGAGAGAGTACAGACCGCGCCACCTTCCGGCGCCGGCGCCAGAGCGAACCGCTGCTCCGCGCCGTAGAGCTGCCGGAGACGGGCCCGGGTGATGGAGAGCCCCACGCCCTCTCGGACTGGCGTGCCGCTCCTGAGACCGACCCCGTCGTCCCGCACTATTAAATGAAGGCGGCCCTCGCCTCCCCAGGCGCGCACTTCCACCCGTCCCGGCGTGATCCGGCGGGTGATCCCGTGCCGAATAGCATTCTCCACCAGTGGCTGGAGGATGAGCCGCGGGACCAGCGCGTCGCCCACTCCGGCCTCGACGTCAAACAGCACTCGCAGCCGGTCGCCGTAGCGCGCCTCCTGAATCTCGGCGTAGCGCTGCAGCAGGGCGACCTCCTCGGCGAGGGTGGTCTCCACCCTGGTGCCGCTCCGCAGGGTGAGCCGGAGCATCTCGCTCAGTCGGGCAAGGAGCCGGTCGGCCCGGCCCGGGTCCTCCCATATCAACGCCGAGATCGCGTGCAGGGCATTGAACAGGAAATGCGGCTGGAGCTGCGCGCTCAGCACGTGCAAACGAGCCTCCGCCAGCTGCCGCGCGTAGGTCGCGGCGGCGATCGCGCGCCGGCGCGATTCCCAGGCGTGCGCCGCCGACTGGGCCGCGGCCACGATGAGGAGGTAGAGCAGGAGGTCGGGGCCGAGGTAGCGCACCATGCCCCAGGCGGCTGCGGCGAGCAATCCGTCCTCTGACTTCTCCCACGGCAGCAGACTCTCCAGGACGCCCATGATCGCGCCGCCTATGGTAAGGAACAGGAGCAGGGCGATCGCGTGCGCGCCCAGCGCGGCCGACAGCGAGCGCTGCCGAGCACGGATCCACAGCGTCGCGGCGGCAGCCGGCGGGGTGAGCAGGACGCAGGGCCACCAGCTCGCCAGCTGGCCCACGACCAACCGGTAGAACGGCTCCGCCGCTCCGGCTCGGGTCAGCAGCAGCGCGTGCTCGACCGCGAAGACCAGCCCGACCGCAGTCCAGAACCCGAAACCGTAGAGCAGCAGCCGTCGGACCCCGATCAGATCTCGGAGTTGGGGATGGCGGATATCGCCCGGTGGTTCGCTTGCGATGGGATGCATGGGACTATCCAAGGAGACGCCCGGGCGCCGCAACCGGGCACCCGGGCGTTAGAGAACTGTTAACGCGGCGGCCGGTCAGGGCGTCGGCGCCGGCCGGGAGCTGCCGAAGTCGGACCGGAACTTCCATTCCCCCGTGTCTTGCTTCTGCCATACGGTCAGGTACTTGGTGTAGAAGGTCCCCACGTCAGGGAAGACGAAGATCGCGTCGCCCACCGTGAAGCCAAGGTCGCCGCTCGCGGCCACGTCGGAGAATCTCGGCACCCAGCTCACCACGTCGTTGGGCCCGGTGGTGAATGCTGTGCCGATCGCCTCGGGGCCGAAGATCAGCTGCCCATCGCCCACCGCGATCGCGTTGGAGGCGGCGTACGCCGCGAAGGCCGGCCCAGTCCCACCGCTGACCGACGCCGCTGAGAACGCGGCATCCACGGCAAGCAGCTCGGCGCGCTCTTCGGCTGCCTCGGTATTGGGGAAGTTTCGCCGGTGCTTGCTGGTTGGGGTGCCGAACCCATCAGGTATGCCGCCGGTCTGAGGGCCGCCGGCATTGAGGGAGAGAGCCGCGATCTGCCACTCGCTCGCGGCGCGGCGCCAGTATATGAGGAAGAATCCGGGCAGCTCGATCGGGCCCGCGCCGAGGTTGATGGTGAAGGCGCCCTGGCTCCAGGTGAATCCCTGGGTGCCATCGTTGGAGACATCGGCCACGATCACCTGCCACCGAATGGCGCTGGGAGCCACCGGGTTAGTGGAGAGAAAGGAGAGCGTGGCCGCCCGGCCCTCGAGTACGGGGGTACGAGGCGAGAGGAACAGTGCGCTCTCGGCCAGCGCTTCGCCGAACGCGGACAGCAGCCCCTGCTGCGCGATGGCGTCGGAGAGCGCGTTGCCGTCGGCGATCAGTGAGGCCCGCTCCTCCCGGAGATCGAGGTGGGCGCGGTCGCTGGCCTCGGAAGACGGGTTGACGCCGCCGGGCTCGGCCGCGTCTTGGCACGCCAGGGACGCCCCTGCGAGCAGGGCGAGAAGGACAAGGTTTCGCATGCGGCCTCCTGGAACGGGTAAATGGGCCCGTTCGCAAGTGGAGCGGGCCTGCTCCCCTAGGACGCCGCAGCGGGGTGGTGAATGTGGTAGGTGGTGTTAGAGAACGGTGAGAAGTCCGGCGACAGTAGTATTAATTAGGCGGACACGCCCCTCTCATTCTGGCAGACTCTCATGACGATGCCCAAGCGGCTTGACCCGATCGATATCCGCATCACTTCGTGGATGGCGCGCCACGGTGTCACCCTTACGCGACTGGCGTTGGGCGTCGTCTTCCTCTGGTTCGGTGCCATCAAGTTTGTGCCGGGCTGGAGTCCCGCGGCCGACCTCGCCAGCCGGACCATCAGCCGCCTCAGCTTTGGGGTCATTGGGC
>JBIOUY010000058.1:0-21105 GCA_044867445.1 Gemmatimonadales bacterium | reverse complement strand
CGCCGCGCAGACCCTGAGGCCCTTCCTGGAGTTCCGCTGGACTTTCGTCAACGATACCAGTCCCTTTCGCCTGGCCCTGGGCTTCGGCTACCCGATCGGGCTCTGAGTCACTAAAGGCAGCCACTAGCAAGGAGAACCGACATGACGACCAGCAGCGCCAGCGCCACCTGGGAAGGAGGACTCAAGACCGGTCGCGGACATTTCGCCGCCGGCTCAGGCGCGTTTCAGGGCGACTATTCGTTTCCCACCCGCTTCGAGGGTGCCAAGGGAACCAACCCTGAGGAGCTGATTGCCGCGGCCCACGCGGCTTGCCTCAGCATGGCCCTGTCGGCCGGCATCGAGGGGGCTGGCAAAATCGCGCGACGGATCAGCACCAAGGCGTCCTGCACCATCGAAAAAGCCGGCGCTGGCTTCAAGATCACCAAGATGCGCCTGGAGGTTCGCGGCGACGTGCCGGGAATGGATCAGGCAGCCTTTGCCAAGGCGGCCGAGGCGGCAAAGGAGGGTTGCCCCGTCTCCGGGGCGCTCAAAGGGAACGTCCAGTTCGAGCTGGATGCCCGGCTGGCCTAGGCGCTTCAGTTTGACTTGAGCGTATAGCGGAACAGTACCCCTTCGACGAATTCCGCGGTCATCACTCCGTCTTCCGACGGGTACGTCCGGGTGATGACCTTGAGCTTGCCTTCCATGCGCTCGGTGGACTTCTGCGCAGGCCCGAGCGCAGCGTCGGCATGTTCCAGCAGCATCCCCTTGTACAGCCGTCGGGTCGGCTTGGGTGACGGTTGCGGATTGGCTAGCGGCATCCCCGCCGGTTTCGCGGCAATCGACGAATCAGCGACCGCGTCGAACCTCACGTATTCCGCTAACGCCCGCTTGATCGCTCGGGGGGTGAGGGAAGTTGGGGGGACCCCTTCGCGGTAGCGGATGTTGAACCGGGATCCGCCCTCCAGTCGCCGCTGGCGGATATTCTGCTTCCTGTGCTCCTGCGCCTCGGCCACCGCAGCGCGGTTTCTGGCGTCTTCTCTCTCTCGGTCTTTTCTGAGATCGTCGAGCTCTTCCTTCATCGCGCGCTTCTTGGCCGGATCGGTCTCTCGCTTGAGCTCGGCCTCGAGGTTCTGCTCCCGTTTGGTCTTGGGGGCGGGGCTGGTGCTCACGTTGCTGGAGGTCTCGTCACCCATGGTGCCGTAGCCGCCACCGCCGAGCTGAAGTTCGATCAGCTTGGACTTGACCTTGATCTTGGTGACCATCACCTCTTCGCCGGCTTTGATGGCGGTGCCGTAGTCCTTGAGCCGATCGGCATAGCGGGTGTAATCCAGAGGACGGCTTTCGATGGGATAGATGTCGACCCCATCCTCGGTGCCCGGCATGGCCATCTTCACCGTCACCATCCTGCCTTCGAAGTACTCTTTGAGAGCGGCCTCGGACTGGGCCAGGACGGGACTCGCAAGCAACAGCAGCGCCAGCAGCGGCGCACATGGCTGCATCATGAGTCTGACTCCTCGGGGTGAGGAGGGAAATGTAAGGAGGCTAACGGCTAACGGCTAACGGCTAACGGCTTACCGAAAACGACTGCTACTCCGAAATGATCGCGCTCCCCGAAAACCTACGGAAGGTCCACTAGCGGCTTTCCGTGTGCAGTAGCCGTTAGCTTTAGCCGTTAGCTTTAGCCGTTAGCTGTTAGCCGTTCGCTGTTCGCTGTTATCAGAACCGGTACTTCGCCCCGAGCTGCATGGTCCAGCGAGACCGGTTCACCCCGGCCTGTGCCCCCGACGGATTCTCCCCGAAGACAGTTTGCTCGATGACCGCTGGCGCCGTGAAAGAATAGATCGGCCGGTTGTTGGCTGCATCGAAGCCCACCGCGTTGAGGAATCGGGGACCCTCCTCGAATTCGCTCACCTGCTTGTAGAGTCCCCAATCGCGATCGATGAAGTTGAGCACGTTGAAGAGGTCGAGTGAGAGCTCGAACTCCTGTCCGTGAATCGTCGGAATGACGGCCCCCAAGCGGGCATTCAGGTAATTCTGCCAGGGATTCGGGCAGGAGTTCCGAGGAAGAATCTGGCCTCGGGCTTTCTGAAGGCAGTCCTGGCTCTGAATGAACTGATTCAAGGCATCGAACTGCGCCGGATTGGCCAGTGTGATCTGACTGGCGTCGGCCGGAATGAAGGGGAGATCGTTGCCGTTGATGCCGTCAGCGTTCACGTCGCCGTTGACCACCCAGGTGTAAGGATCGCCCGACCGGCCCACGTAGATCAGGGAGAGGCTGGTACGATATGGCAGATTGACCGTTCCGCTCAGGGTGACTTTGTGCCGCACGTCGAAGAAGGAAGTCGTCAAGTTGCGACTCTCGAGCGGACCATCCACCGCGCCGAACTGAAAGTTGGAGAACGCCTGACTGCTGGTGAGGGAGATGGCGTCCTTAGTGTCCGAGTAGGTATACCCGGCATTGGCTTCGAAGCCGCTGGTAAAGCTCTTCTGCAGCTGGATCGTCCCCGAGTAGGTGCGGCCGAGCGGCGTATTGGTGTGAAGGACCGCCGCGCCGATCGCGTCCGGGCCGCTGGTGGGAGTGAGCCGCGTAGGCGCCGCTGCAAAGGCGCCGGTCCCGCTGGTGCCAATGGTGCCGTACATGAAACGACCTTCGCTGTTCTGCCCTCGGTCGACGAGATTGGCGTCCTGCACGTAGAGCTGATTGACGTTCTTGGAGTAGAGCAGGTCCATCGTGGACACGAAGCCGCCGGGGAGCCGATGATCGGCGCCCAACGAGATGCGGAAGGTCTGGGGGAACTTGAAGTCGGAGACGAAGTAGTTGGACGACGGCACCGGTGCCGAGGCCGTACCGCCACCGGCGCAGACCGAGGGCTGCGCGGCGGGGTCGACCGTGAAGCTCGGAACGGTCGCGCCGGTGCAGGTGAGCGTCACCTGCTCCAGGCCGGTATTCACGAAGGCATTTGAAAGCCAGACATAGGGCGGGGCGTCCGGTGAAATAGCCCCCTCCGCCACGGACGATAGTGCGCCCATCACCCAAGGCGTCAAAGTTGAAGCCCAACCGGGGCGACCAGAGAACGTTGCCGCTGGGGAAGTCCGCGGTGTTGATGGGGAGGAAGGGGTTGGCTACGAGCGCCGGATTCTGGGCCGGAGTGTCATTGAAGGGAACATCCAAACGGAGTCCGGCAGTCAGGGTCAGGCGGCTGTTGGGCGTCCACTCGTCCTGAGCGTAGAAGCCGACCTGCTGGACCTTGAATACCGCTATCGGCCCTTCCGGTCGTGCGGCCGTCCGGCAGCACCCGTTAGAAGGCGGCCGGAGTGCCGGCTGCGAGGCTGTCGAGGCTGCTGAATGCCCACACCCCTATGCGAGCCTGGAAGAAGGCATTGTTGAACTTGTAGAACTCGTTCGCGCTGCCGACGGTAAACCGGTGTGCGCCGGTACCAAACGACAAATTGTCCTGCGGAGACCAGGTCCAGTGAGTTGAGCTGCGAGAACCGCTCGCCTCCTGCGGCGAGCCAGGTTGACGCGGTGCCCACCTGTCCCGCGCGAACCAGTACCAGCGGCCGGTCGCTGCCCAGAACCCGCTTGTCCCGGATGCTGGAAAATCCAGCCAAAAACTCATTCGACATTCCCGTACCGAACTGACTGGTCCATTTGACCCGGGCAGTGTTCGTGGTGTTATCGAACTCGTATCCGCTGTTGGAAAGCTGGTAGCCGTCACGGAGACGTCCCGGAATGGCCGGGCTGGTCGCCAGCCGGCCAAGGATGTCGCGGTTGGCGTCGACGAAATTGTAGCTCGCTTCGACCAGCCCCAGACGCTGCAACTGCCAGCTCAGCTTGCCGAACAGATTGACGTTGGGGTTAGCGAGCTTGGGAGCGAGCGCGTCGCCGATCCCAGTCATGCCATAGGTATTCTGGAGGATATCTCGGAAGCGGTTGGCATCGGTAACGGTAAAGCCGGTGTTGGCGATGTCCGAGGCGTCATTGCCGGTGAGATTGAAATTGGAGGAGAACGGAGCGCTTCGATCCTGGATGTCGGCGGTCGCGAAGAAATGGAGCCGGTCTCTCACAATAGGGCCGCCGAGGGATCCGCCGTACTGTCCCACTGAGAGCCCCGGAAAAGTGGGATCTGTCCGGAAGCCGGCGAGTCCCTTGTCCTGGTAGTAGCCGAAGATCGAGCCGGTCCACCGGTTGGTGCCGGACTTGGTGATCGTGTTCACCAGGCCGCCGGTAAAGCTTCCCTGACGAACGTCGAAGGGGGCCACCAGCACCTGAAATTCCTTGATGGCTTCGACAGAGATGGGACGGGCCCGGGCCTGTCCGCCGGGTGACCCGATCTCGGCGAGGCCGAACACGTCGTTGTTTACTCCGCCGTCGATCTGAAGATTGTTGTAGCGGTTGTTCTGCCCCGCCACCGAGGTTCCTACCACCTGCGGGCTGACCTGAGTCAGATCGGTGAAGTTGCGTCCCTGGAGCGGGAGCCGGGCGATCGCGCTGTCCGAAATGCGCTGAGACGGTCCGGTCCGGCCAGCGTTGATCAGTGGATCGGCCTGCGCAGTGACCTGGACCTCCGCGAGCTGCACTGCTTCAGGAGCCAGACTGACGTCGGCCATCAGGCGCTGACCCAACGCGAGATCGAGGCCGGCGCGGGAGGTGGGCTTGAAGCCGATCGCCCGCACGGTGAGCACGTATCCACCGCCGGGCTGGACGTTGTCCAGAAAGTAGCGCCCCCTTGGAGCCCGAGGTGGTGGAATACACCTGACCGTTCTGAGCACTGCGGAGCTGGATCTGCGCTCCCTCAGCGGGCGCACCGTCAGTTTGCGTGACTGTGCCCTGGAGCGCAGCTCCGGTGACTCCCTGCGCGTGGGCAGTGGTGCACACCCCGAGTCACAGACAGGCCCCGAAAACCGCGGCCTGGACCCGACCACGATATGCTCTCATTGATCTCAACTTTCTGGGCGAAACAACGGACAGGACGATGTATTCGGGACAATACCATACGCGGCGCTACGACGCGGTCAAGCAGTGCTCGACTTTGTGACCGGACGTTTACCCACCTCTAGCCCACGGAGGCCCCCCACGCGGCCGGGCGGGATGCGGCTCACAGCGGCCGGGTTCTCCGCCCAAGAGGTTGGACGGTAAGGATCGGCAAATCCCGATTCGACCGGATTTTCCAGGAGGATGCAATGCGCAGGCGAGATCGGAGTACTGTAACTCGCGACCTGGTCAAAGGGGCTATCGCAGGCGCTGTAGCGACGTGGGTTATGGGGAAGGTGACGACATACCTCTACGACCGAGAGAACCAGTCCGCCCGCCGCGCCGAGGACGAGGCGCGCGGGGGGAAGACCGCATACGGGGCCGCCGCGGAACAGGCCGCGCGCCTGCTCGGGAAATCGCTCGACGACCAGCAACGCGAACGATTCGGTTCGGCCATACACTGGGCGCTCGGCATCGGCACTGGAGCGGTGTACGCCGTGCTTCGCCGTCGGTTCGATCGAGTCGGCAAGCTGGGCGGCACCGGCTTCGGCACAGCCTTTTGGGCTGTCGTGGACGAGGGATTGGTCAGCCTTCTCGGTCTCACGCCTGCGCCGCCGCGGTTTCCCTGGCAGACTCATGCGCGCGGACTCGCGGGGCATTTGACGTTCGGGACAGTGACGGACGCGACCTTGAGGGCGCTGGAGCCGATTTGAGGGGGTGACAGGGGAGAGGTGACAGGGGAGAGGTGACAGGGGACAGGTGACAGGTGACAGGTGACAGGTGACAGGGGACAGGTGACAGGTGACAGGTGACAGGTGACAGGTGACAGGTGACAGGTGACAGGTGACAGGTGACAGGTGAGGCGAGAAAGTAATAGCCGTTCATCGACTCAGGCTGCTCTGCTCGGATCCGGCCCGCCTCACTACCTGCGGGCTCGTGCTGCATACGAAGGTGCCCCCAATCTGGAGGTCAGGGGTAGTGGGCCTTGGTAAAGGCAGCTCAGGCTACTAGGGGAGTGACTTCTTAGTTGACTGAATATTACATTTGCGATACTGTATACAGCATTCTTTCCGCACACCAGAAACCCCTAGCGCTGCTAGCTGATCCCAGGGCCCCATGATCGTCCGAGCCCCACTCCGCGAAGACGTCTGCCGAGAGATACTCCATCTCATTCACGCTGGGGAACTTGCGCCCGGTAGCAGGGTTCGCGATGCACCCCTGGCTGTCAGGCTCGGCGTCAGCCGCACGCCCGTCCGCGAAGCATTGCTTCGGCTGAGCAGGGACGGTGCCCTGGAGGCCATTCCGGGAAGGGGGTTCCGGGTGCGCCCACTGGATCCCAGCGAGATACGGGATGTCGGCACCATCCTGAGCACTCTCGAACCACTGGCCCTGCGGCTCTCGCCCGATTTTCCAGGTGAGCGCCTTGAACGGCTCGCTGCCCTCGATCGTCGGATGGAGACCACTCGGGGCAACCCAGCCGCTTCCATCGACCTGCATGACGATTGGCACCGGATTCTGTTGGAGGGCTGCCCCAACCCGAGGCTGCTCCAGATGATTTCCACTCTGCGCCAGACTCCCCGACGGTACCTCCACGCCTACATACGCCAGACCGGCGGCGTGAGCCTCTCGACTGGTCAGCATGCCAGGATGATCGATGCCCTGGGCCGCGGCGACCGTGAGCCGGCGGTGCGTCACCTCGAGCAGCACTGGCGTCGGGGCACCGAGGAGCTGGAAGCGTGGACCAGAACTGCGGTGAGAGGTGACAGGTGAGAGGTGACAGGTGAGAGGAATCCTCATCCCGACTCCGAGCGCAGCGAGGAGGAGGGATCTACTGGGGCGGCCATCGAAGCCGGGGGAGTAGGTCCCTCGCGGAGCCCGCCCTGAGCCTGTCGAAGGGCTCGGGATGAGGACCTCTTCTAATGCTCCTCACTCCATACTCCTACTGCCACTGCTCACATCTCACCTCTCACCTCTCACCTGTCACCTGTCACCTGTTACCTCTCACCTCTCACCTGTTACCTCTCACCTCTCACTTCTCACTTCTCACTGCTCTGCAGTTCCGGTCTCAACGCCCGCCACATCCGCGCCGCCATCTGCCGGTGCCCCGCGGCCGTTGGGTGCAGGTTGTCCCCCTGGTTCAGCGAGTCCACCCCCGCAAACCCCTCCAGGAGAAACGGAATCAACGGAATGCCGTACTGTCGAGCGATATCGCGGTACACGGCCTCGAATCGCTGGGTGTAGGCCGCACCGTAATTCGGCAGGGCGCGCATTTGAGCGAGGAGAATGCGGGGCTTGGGTCGCTGCTGGTTCGCCCGGGCAATAATCGCTTCGATGTTGGCCCGGAGCGAATCCACCTCCAGCCCGCGGAGCCCGTCGTTGGCACCGGTCTCGATGACGAGGATCGCCACGGGCTGTCGAAATACCCAGTCGATCCGCCGTCTCGCGCCCGCCGATGTCTCGCCGCTGACCCCGGCGTTTACCGCGACATAGGGAAGTCCCGCAGAATCCAGCTTCTTTTGGATGAGTGCGGGGTAGGCCTGCTCGGGATCGAGACCGAGTCCAGCAGTGAGACTCGTCCCCAGGAATACCACTCGGCCCGGGCTACCTGCATCGTCCGCATGCGCGGCCGGCGGAGACGCGCTCGCACGCGAGGGGGGTTGGCCCGCGGGACTGCAAGCGCTGAGGACCAACAGAACCACGAGACTCGTCTCGACAGACCTGGCTATCATTGTCACCATGTTGCGTTGCGACTCTCTCAGTAAGAGTTATCTCTCGGCAGGGCGAGAGCTCATCGTCTTGAACAATATCAGTTTCGCCGTCGAGCCCGGCGGATTCGTGGCGATCGTGGGCCCCTCCGGGAGCGGCAAGACCACGCTGCTCGGCCTTCTGGCCGGCCTGGACCAGCCCAGTACAGGCGCCGTCCATCTCGACGGTCAGGAGCTTGGCGGACTCACCGAGGATCAGCGGGCCAGCCTGAGGCGGGACAAGATCGGCTTCGTGTTCCAATCCTTTCAGCTCATCCCTACGCTGACGGCGAAGGAGAACGTGCAGGTTCCCCTTGAGCTGCGAGGCGAGGATGGCGGCTCCCGTGCGGCCGAGCTGCTGCAGCGAGTGGGCCTGGGAGACCGGGGCCATCACTACCCTGCCCAGCTCTCCGGGGGCGAGCAACAACGGGTCGCACTGGCGCGGGCATTCAGCACCCGTCCCAAGGTGCTCTTTGCCGACGAGCCTACTGGCAATCTCGACGCCGGGACCGGTGCCACGATCATTGACCTCATGGTCGAACTGAACCGCGACCTGGGCACGACGTTCGTCCTGGTGACGCACGACCTCGATCTCGCCTCCCGGGCACGCCGCACCATTCGGCTCCTCGACGGGCGTATCGTCGCGGACAGCGCCGGGTGAGCGCACTCGGGTTCGTGTTCCGGATGGCGGCGCGCGACATCCGCGCGGCCCCGCGCCGGCTCTTCCTGCTCACCGCATCGGTGGCCGTAGGCGTCGCCGCACTGGTGGCCATCGACTCCTTCACCGAAAATCTGCGCGACTCGGTTCGGCGGCAGGCGCAGGCCCTGCTCGGCGCCGATCTCTCCTTGCTCGGCCGCCAGCCGCTGACCAAGCATGCCGAGGCGGTACTCGACACTCTGGTGGCTGGCGGTGCCCAGTTGGCCCGGGTCACCAGCTTCGGCGGAATGGCCTATGTCCCTCGCACCGCCGGCACCCGCCTGGTTCAGGTTGCGGCGGTGCAGGGTCAGTATCCCTTCTACGGCACGATTCGGACGGATCCGGCCGCCGCGTGGAGCGCGCTCCAATCGGGGCCGAACGTGGTCGTCGACCCGTCGCTGCTCTCGACTCTGAACGCCCGGGTAGGCGACACACTCTCTCTCGGCAAGACCCGCTTCGTGATCATCGGCACAGTGATCAGCGCCCCCGGCAACACCGGGTTTCGTGCGGCGTTGGGTCCTCGGATTTTCATTCCCGCCCGTTTTCTGGCGGAGACCGGATTGCTGGGGCTGGGATCGCGGGCGGAATACGAGGTCTTTCTCAAGCTTCGTCCCGGCACGTCGGCCCAGCGGATCGCGGATCGCTATCGGCCGCAACTTCGGTCGGAGCGGATACGCATCCGCACCGTCAGTGAGGACCAGCGAAACCTCAACGATGCACTGTCCCGTCTGACCGGCTACCTGGGGCTGGTGGCGCTCCTCGCCTTATTGCTCGGGGGCATCGGGGTGGCAAGCGCGGTCGTCGTCTTCATCCGACAAAGGCTCGAGAGTATTGCCGTGCTGCGCTGTCTGGGGGCGACTGGGACGCGGGTGCTGGCCATTTACGGCGTCGAGGCTGCGGCGATGGGCCTGGCGGGTAGCCTGCTGGGCGCAGCCGCGGGAGCGGTGCTGCAGCGGTTCCTTCCCCGTGTGCTCGCGGAGCTCCTGCCGGTGGATGTGCAGACCGAGCTTTCCTGGCGAGCGCTCGCCCTCGGCGTCGGGCTCGGGCTCTGGGCCGCGCTCCTCTTTGCCCTGCTTCCCATGCTCTCGGTGCGTCGGGTCTCGCCGTTGTCGGCACTCCGGCGGCCTTTCGAGGCGACCCGACCTCCCGCCGACCCGTGGCGCTGGGTTGTAGCAGCGGCGCTCGCATTGAGCACCGTTGCCCTGGCGGCCCTCCAGGTGGGGAATCTGCGACAGGGTGCTGTCTTCGCAGCGGGAGTTGCCGGCGTTCTGCTGGTGTTGTGGGCCGCTTCCTGGGCGCTTGCCCGCAGCGCTCGCCGCTGGGCTCCGGTTCGCTGGCCCTATGTCTGGCGGCAGGGAGTCGCCAATCTCCATCGTCCGGCCAATCAGACCGTGACAGTCGTGCTCGCGATCGGATTCGGTGCCTTTCTGCTGGGGACGCTGCTCCTGGTACAGTACAACCTGATGCGCCAGCTCCGGCTCACCGGCGGCCCTGCACGGCCCAATCTGGTGCTCTTCGACATCCAACCGGATCAGCTCGCCACGGTGCAGCGTGCACTTCACGATGCGAATCTGTCCTCGACCGGCACGGTCCCCATTGTGCCCATGCGGATCCAGTCGGTAAAGGGCAAGCCAGTGAGCGCTCTCTTGAGCGACACTACCGGTGGCGACCGTGATGGTTCGCCCAACGCCTGGGTCTTCCGCCGGGAATACCGCTCGACCTATCGTGACACGCTGGTCGCCTCCGAGCGACTCGCTGGTGGCCGCTGGTGGAATCGCAAGACCGTCGGGGCGCCCGCGTCCATCTCGGTCGAGCGCGACCTGGCCAGAGAACTCGGCGTCGGAGTAGGCGATGAGGTCGTCTGGGATGTGCAAGGCATCGCTCTTCCGACCAGGGTGACCAGCCTGAGAGAGGTCGAATGGGCCCGCTTCGAGCCCAACTTCTTCGTGGTGTTCGCGCCCGGCGCTCTGGAAACCGCGCCCCAGACCCTGGTGACGCTGACCCGAATCGAGAGCGCCGAGGCGCGCGGTCGCTTTCAACGCCGCCTGGCCGAGCTGCTGCCCAACGTGAGCACCCTGGATCTTTCCGTCCTTCAGGAGACGCTGGAGCGGCTCATCGACCGAATCATTCTGGCCATTCGATTCATGGCACTCTTCACCCTCGCGACCGGGACGCTGGTCCTGATCGGCGCCCTCGCGACCACCCGCTTTCAGCGAATCCGGGAAGGGGCCCTGTTGCGAACGCTGGGCGCCACTCGGAGCCAGATCTTCCGGGTCGTGCTGGCCGAATACCTCTCGCTCGGGGCCATGGCAGCGCTCAGCGCGGCAGTGCTCGCGGGCGTCGCGGGCTGGGCGCTGGCTCGCTTCTTCTTCGAGGGCCGGTTTGCCTTGCCGGTTGTACCGCTCGCAGCCCTGAGCCTCGCGATCGTCCTCCTCACCGTGATGGTGGGTCTGGCGAACAGCCGCGAGGTGCTCCGCCGGACACCTCTCGAGGTGCTCCGAGAGGAGTGATTACAGCGGCTCAGCCCGAGACCGTTCCCAATTGATAAAGAGAAAGCCTCCCGGAGCAGCGAACTTGGGCTGCCCCGGCGCCGGAGTGACCTGGAGCTGCAACTCCTCGATCGGCTCGCGTGTGCAGTCCCAGCAGGCGAGCGCGAAGTCGCTCTTTCTTCGGGTGCGGGACAAGAGCATGACATGCACCATCGCGCTGTCTGTAACCAGCGAGTCACCCTGATACAGATGGGCATAGGCCCAGAGCGCGACGTGGCTTCGAATGGTGGGAACAAGGGGCGTGTGTAATCCGGTAGCACCGTGATAGAACAGCCCAGTGATCACGCCGCCGAACCGCGGATTGAAGGGGATGTCCTTCGTTTGAACCCGGTCCATGACCACCCGCCACCGCTTGCCGTCCTCAGTCGTGAACTGGGCGATTCCGTTGACCGAGTCCCGTGTGGGTCCCAGATCCCACGCGCTGAGAGCAAGCGTGCCCGCAATCCGGGTCACCTTGTTCGAGTAGGGGCCCTCCTCCTCCTTGTGCATTAGATCGGCCCGCTGGTCAGCGGGACGTCCTTTGATCACGAGAGCGGCGCTATCGGGAAACGGAAATGGACCGGGCAATATCTGGATCACCGGCCCACCGCCGAGCACCCGGAGTGCGTGGACCGATGCCGCCGAGGCCGATGGAGCACCGCCGTACTCGCGCTCATGTTCCAAGGAGGCCCCACTCTGCGTCACCTCCAGGTGCGTCACCATGCCGAGCTGCTTGTGGGAGTCACCCCCCACCGGGCAGTAGACCTCGTACTTCCCCGGCTTCAGCGTGACTTCCAGGCTGGCGCTGTCGCCGGCTGGAACAGACGCGACCTCCTTCTCGATCCCGTTGCCCTCCACCTCCAACCCGTGAGGGATGCTGCCCTCGTTGCGGACGTGAAAGGTGACCGGACCAGCCGGGACGGCGGCGGCGTCCAGCTTGACAGACCATTCGGAGAGGCGAGCAGTCACCTCAGCCTGTTCGAGTTTTCGTCCTTGGGCGACTCCAGTGGAGGGAAGCAGGACTAACACAGCGGACAGCGCAATCGATGCGGGAAGAGCGGATTCCTGAAACACGAGAAGCTCCGGCGAAAAGGGAGAGAGTTGCCACTCGCTCCCCATGACTCCAGAACGATGTCGGAAATTCCCTCCGGGCTACTTACCCCGCCGAGGGAATAAAATCGACCGCTACGGAGTCTACCTTGGGCTGGAGCAAACCTGGGGAGATGCTTGGCTCTTCCACTCGCGGAGTTCGAGGAAGCCCTGTTGCCGCACATCGATGCCGCCTTTAACCTGGCGCGGCATCTGACACGCGATGACCATGATGCCGAGGATGTCGTCCAGGATGCCTATCTTCGCGCCCTGAAATACTTCGGCTCGTATCACGGAGCCAACGCCCGAGCCTGGTTGCTCCGAATCGTGCGGCACACCTTCTATACCCGGCGGCGGCAGCAACGCCGGGGAGAGCAACTGCTGACTGCGTTCGTCGATGATATTCATACCGCTGCCGCAGCGCCGGACGACCCCGAGCGCCTCCTCCTGCGGCGCGACGCCGGTCGGGTGCTCCGTGATGCCCTGGCCAAGCTCCCGGCCGGGGGCCGTGAGGTGATCGTGCTGCGGGAGCTCGAGGGGCTCTCCTACCGAGAGATCAGCCAGGTGACCGGACTGCCGATTGGCACGGTCATGTCCCGGCTCTCTCGTGCGCGCGAGCGGCTGCAGCTCGCGTTGAAACAGCACCAGCCGGAGGAGCGCTGAGATGCGATGCCGCGAGGTGGTCCCGGCCTTGGACGCCTATCTCGATGGTGAGCTCGGGCCGGTATCGGCTGAGCGAGTCCGACGGCATCTGGAGCGGTGTCCTGCCTGTGGCGAGCGGCGGCAGGCGCGAATGGCTCTGGTCGCCGCCATTCAGGCCGAGGTGCCGTATCACCGACTTTCGGCTGAGGGGCGAGCTCGGATCCGCCGGGCCATCCGCCGTCGGGCATCAGAGCACGGCCGGCCGAGGGTCTGGTGGGGCCAGTGGACGACAATCGCTGCTTCGGCGCTCCTGGTATTTGGAGCCGGCTGGATGCTGGGCTCCGCGCATGACCGAGCCACCGGCAGCGAGACGCTCGATGCGGAAGTGGTCTCCGGGCACATTCGCGCGCTGATGCTCGATCACCTGACCGATGTCGCGTCATCGGATCATCACACCGTCAAGCCCTGGTTCAACGGAAAGCTGGATTTCTCGCCCCCGGTTCCGGATCTCGCCTCCGACGGGTTTCCCCTCTTGGGAGGGCGCCTGGACTATCTCGGCGGCCGAGCCGTGGCCGCGCTGGCGTACGGTCGACGCAATCATCTCATCGATGTGTTCCTGTGGCCCATCGGGCCGGGTGAGCGTGAACTGCCCCCGAGATCCAGCTCTCACCATGGATATGGGCTGATACACTGGAGCCGCGGGGGGATGAACTACTGGGCCGTGTCCGACCTCAACATCACCGAGCTGCACCAGTTCGTCGCCCTGCTTCAGCGGAGTGATTCGTCGGCTCAGGCGCCCTGACTATATTCCCGCGTCTCCTGTCAAGGTGCGGGGCATGCTCGCGATCGACCTCAGTGGAAAGCGCGCTCTCGTCGCGGGCGTTTCCGATGACGCCGGATTCGGCTTCGCCATCGCTAAGGCGCTGGCGGAGGCGGGCGCGACCATCTGCGTCGGAAGCTGGCCGCCCGCGCTCGGCATCTTCACCAAGCTGCTTGAGCGAGGAAAGATGACCGAGTCGCTCCGCTTGTCGGACGGCCGGATGTTGGAGTTCGAGCGGATTTATCCGCTCGATGCCGCTTTCGACACTCTGGCGGATGCTCCGGTCGAGATCCGGGAGAACAAGCGCTATAAGGAACAGGGCGACTTCAGCATCCAGGGCATGAGCGAGCGCCTTCGGCAGGACTTCGGAGAGCGTGCCCTGCACATCGTAGTGCACAGCCTGGCCAACGCGCCCGAGGTAAAGTCGCCCCTGGTGGACACCAGCCGTCAGGGGTACCTCAGCGCGATCAGCGTGAGCGCGTACAGCAATCTTGCCCTGGTGCGGCAGCTGGCCCCCATGATGGGCGAAGGGGGCGCCTTTCTCTCGCTCACCTACATGGCCGGTGAGCGGGTCATCCCTGGCTATGGCGGGGGTATGTCCACGGCCAAGGCCGCGCTCGAGGCCGATACTCGCACACTCGCGTTCGAGGCCGGTCGGCGCTGGGGCGTCCGAATCAACGCCATCTCTGCCGGCCCTTGGGCCTCGCGAGCAGCCTCGGCGATTGGCTTTATCGACAAGATGATCGGCTACACGGCGGCCAACTCTCCCCTGCCGCATCCGATTCAGGCGAGCGACGTAGCCCATGCCGCGGCCTTTCTCTGCAGCCCACTTGCGGGGGCGATTACGGGGAGTGTGGTCTACGTGGACAAGGGGTTCCACGCGATGGGGATGGCGGTAGAGCAGTGAGAAGTGAGGAGTGAGGAGTGAGGAGTGAGGAGTGAGAAGTGAGGAGCAAGAGGTCAGGAGAGGGGCAGGGCTCCTCATCCCGAGGGAGCAACGCGACCGAGGGATCTAAATGGCCGGTCGCCATGGCGGTTCGGCAGATCCCTCGCTTCGCTCGGGATGAGGAATCATTTCAACTCCTTACTCTTTACTCCTTACTCTTCACTGCTTACTGCTTACTTCTTACCTCTCACTGCTCACTGTCGTTCTCACCAGCTCCTCCAACGCGCTGAGCTCAAACGGCTTCTCGATCACCGGTCGGGGCGTGCGGGCAATAAACGATCGGACCGGCGGAGAGACTACGTCGCCAGTAGCGATGATGAGCCGGACAAAGAGATCGGGCCGATGCTGGGCCAGCCAGTCGTGAACCTCCAATCCAGACCGGCGCGGCATGCGGAGATCGGAAATCACCAGGCCGTAGCCTGACGCCGGACTTTCCTCCAGCATCCGGAGCGCTACCTCGCCGTCCTCCGCCTGATCTACCTCCCATCCTTGCCGCTTGAGATATCGCGTCAGTGCCATTCGAATGGACTGCTCATCGTCCACGATGAGCGCACGCTGACACCGAGCTGGGGCGCCGTTGCCACTACTGCTCCGGGCCGCCGGCTCCGAAGCGGGCGCCGCCGGCGGCGCAGCGGGCGGGATCCGAACCACAAACCGGGCGCCACGCCCATTCCCTCCCGCTTCCACCAGCAGCGTCCCCCGATGCCGTTGGACGATACCCAGCGACACGGCCAGTCCGAGTCCCGTGCCCTGCCCTTCCGGTTTGGTGGTAAAGAAGGGCTCGAAGATCCGAGGGAGAACGGTGGCGGGAATGCCCGGCCCGCTATCCTCCACGGCGAAGTGCCAGCCACCGGCCTCCGTGGCCGCTTCGAGCCCGACGACCCCACCTGCGCCGGCCGCCTGGGCGCCATTGACGAGCAGATTGGTCAGCACTTGCTCGATCCCTGCCCGGTCCACCGCCAGCACCGGCAGCTGGCCCACAACATTGATTTCCAGCCGGACGCCGGCCTGGTGCATGGCCGGCTCGGCCGCCGCTCGCGCGTTCCCGAGCACGCTCTCCGCGTCGGTGGGCTCCGCCGGCTTCTGCCGGCCTCGCGCGAAGGAGAGCAGGTCGCGCACGATCGTGCGGCAGCGGCGTGCCTGTTCGGCGATAGTCTCGAGCGCTTCGTGGTCGGGCGAGGTCCGGGAGGCTTCTGCCTGCAGCTCTTCGGAGAGCTGGAGCACTGCGGAGAGCGGATTGTTGAGCTCGCCTCGTCGGTGCGCACCCGTTCCGCCATCTGATCGAACGCACGGGCGAGTGCCGCGACCTCGTCGCCCCTTGCCATGGCCATGGTCTCAACCTGGCGATCGCCTTCGGCCATCTGGGACGCGGCCGCGCGCAGACGCTCGATCGGCCGCACGATGCTGTAGGCCATCATGCCGGCCAGCACCAGTCCGATCAGGAGCACACCGACAGCGACCGTCGCCGTCGTTCGGCTGGCCGAGAGGAGCTCGGCCCCGTAATCCTGAATGGGCGACACCGCCACGAAGATGGCGCCGTCGCCGTCAGGCAGCACTCCCGGCCGGTGGCTAAACGCCACCACTTTGTGATCTCCGTCCCGGCTGGCGAACCAGCCGTGCTCCGACCGTTGGATGATTCCGAAATCCCGCCGGCCATCGCCATAGAGGACGGTCCCAGCTCCCTTTCCCCCTACGACGAAGTTGTTGGATCTCCGGACAATGAAGCCGTAGGTGTGAGGGCCGAACTGGCTCAGACGCTGTTCCACATTCGAGCGAATGGTAAAGCCCTCCAGCACCTGTTCCATCGCATGGGCCCGGACTTCCTCCCGTTGGCGCTGGGCCTGACTCAGGCCGTACAGGAAAAGCGGAACCGAGAGGCCGAGCGTGAGCGCGACGGTGATGCCAAAGACCTTGCCGTAGAGAGAGTGGATCACCTCTGGTCCGGCTGCCGGAGTGCCGGCCGGCAGAGGGATCCCCTCAATGGCCTCCTCGGCAAGGAGGTAGGCCGCCACGCTGAAGAGTGCGCCGAGCACCGGACCCTGCAGGGTGATCTTGGCGAACTCGAGCGGCGGGAGATAAGCAAAATGCCCGACCTGCACTGCACCTAGGAAATAGCCGATCGAGCTGGTCGCCAATACGATGGCGGCCACGCGCGCCGGGAAGCGCGCGAGGTCTTTGCCGGCCGACAGATCTCCCTCGTCCAGCCGGCGCAGCAATCGCCGCAAAATGAGATAGGGAAGAGCGACGGCGCCGGTCCATCCCACGGCCGGAGCCTCCCAGGCGTAACAGAAGAGAATCCAGCGAAGCTGGGTGGCATTGACCAGCCACCACAGCTTAGAGAAGTGAACGCCAATAATCCACCAGCACAGAATCGAGGCGATCCAGAGCCGGAAGGCGAGTCGGCGCGGGGCGCGCGCGGCAGGCGAGCGGGCAGCGGCTGGAGCTGGCACCGCCGCGGGTTCTGTCAAGATCACAGGGGTCGAAGGCCGAGAACGCGGAAACCGCGGGGGGTGCTGGGCGTGATCTCGACTTGGGCCGTATAATATCCCCCGAGGTACCTGCCTGGTAGGCAAGTCTTCCGCCTCCTACACCAGGACTTTGCTCGATGACACAAGAACTGAGCCACGTCACCGACGGCCCGGTCCACCGGCTGACGCTCGACCGAACCGCCCGTCGGAATGCGTTGACCCCTGGGCTGGCCCGCGAGCTGTCCAACGAGATCGAGCGAATCTCCGAGGACGGCGAGGCCGGCGTCGTCCTGATCTCGGGGGCGGGGGGCCATTTCTGCGCCGGACTCGATTTGCATTGGCTGCACTCGCTCGGCGGCACACCTGGCATCGCCGATCTCCAGCGGGGCCTCAGCGCGTTTCAATCGGCCGTGCTTGCAATAGCGCGCTGCCCCTTGCCCGTCATCGCGGTCATCCAAGGCACGACCGCTGGATTCGGACTCGATCTTGCCCTCGCATGCGATCTTCGATTGGCGGGAGCCAGCGCGACTTTCACGTCGGCCTTTGCCCGCATGGGCCTGGTCCCCGATGGGGGGTCGACCTTCACCCTCCCCCGGCTGATCGGAGTGGGCAGCGCTCTCCGCATCCTGTTCGCCGGGGAGACCATCGACTCGAGTCGGGCCGAAGCGATCGGCCTGGTGGATGAGGTGGTCGACGACGGAGCACTCGATGAGGAAGTGCGCCGCCTGGTCGGCATCCTGGTTGGCAACGCCGGCTCGAGCATTCGGACCATTAAGCGGCTGGTCCGGGCCCCTGAGATCGGAGCACTGGAGCAGGCCCTGTCCACCGAGGGGGCGGCCCAGCTGCAGGCACTCCAGGGCAGCGAATTCCGCCGGCGGCTCGAGGCCTTCGCCGCGCGCGCCGGCTCTCGCGCGGAGGGCGCGTGACGTCCGAGGCGGTCTTCCGGGGCGATCTCCTCTCCGGCAAGGTCGCTCTCATCACGGGGGGTGGCACTGGGATCGGGTTCGGGATTGCCTCCTGCCTCGCCGCTGCGGGAGCCACGGTTGCGATCGCGAGCCGAAAGCCGGAGCATCTCGAAACCGCCGCTCAGCAGCTTCGCGCGCGCGGTGCCCGGGTCGCCACCATCGAGACCAACGTGCGCGAGCCCGAAGCGGTCGGCCGGATGGTCGAGCGAACCACCGAGCAATGGGGCCGGCTGGATGTGCTGGTCAACAATGCTGCGGGCAACTTCTACGCCCCCTCTGCGACCCTCTCGCCCAATGCGTGGCGCGCGGTGGTTGAGACCGATCTGTACGGCACGTTTTACTGCTGCCAGGCAGCGTATCCGGTCATGAAGGCACAGGGTGGTGGGCGAATCATCTCAATCTCGATGACTCTGCACTATCGTGGGTGGCCTCTCATGGCCCACGCGACGGCGGCCAAGGCCGGGGTGGATGCGCTCACCCGCACCCTGGCGCTGGAGTGGGCCGGAGATCGAATCACGGTGAATGCGATTGCGCCGGGGCCGATACCAACGGAAGGCGTCAAGCAAGCCTTCACGCCGGCCGGTGCCAACGCGCCGGATCTGTTTCGGATGGACGAATACGCCAGCGAATCCATTCCCCTCGGCCGATGGGGCACACCCGAGGATGTGGGTCAGATGGTGACCTATCTGGCGAGTCCGGCCGGCGAGTGGATCACGGGGTCAATTTTCGTGGTTGATGGAGGTTCCTGGCTGGCAGGCGAGAAAGGTTGACGCATGTTTCTCGGACATTACGGCCTGGCCTTCGCCCTCAAGCGCGCGGAGCCTAAGGTGTCACTCGGTACTCTTTTTCTTGCCACCGAGCTGGCCGACCTGGTCTGGGGGTGTTTCCTGCTCTTGGGATGGGAACACGTCCGCATCATCCCAGACTTCATCGGCAGGACGCCCTTCGACTTCTATGATTATCCGCTCTCCCACAGTCTGCTCGCCGCTTTGCTCTGGGGGATCGCCCTAGCGGCGATGTACTACTCCTGGCCCACCCGAGACACCAGCCGCCATTGGCAGGCCGCGATGCTGGTGGGTGCGGCCGTGATCTCTCATTGGCCGCTCGACGTCCTGGTGCATGGACCCGACCTGCCGCTCGCGGGACAGGACTCACTCAAGCTCGGCTTTGGACTCTGGGCTCATCCGACGGTGGCGATGATCGTGGAGCTTCTGAGTCTGGCTGCCGGGCTCGCGGTGTACGTCGCGATGCGCTCCCGCCGACATCCTGTCCGCCCGCTCCGCCTGGTCTTGGTGGTCAGCCTTCTATTGGCCGTCTATCTCGCCAGCGAGCTCGGCCCTCCCCCACCGAGCGTCACCGCAGTCGCCTTGGGAGACATCGGCTTCATACTGGCGATCGCCGGGCTCGGCGCCTGGGCCGACCGGCGGATATCCCCCGCCGAGCTCGCCGCCGCCGGCCTGTCCCAGAGGTAAGACGTGGACACGACCTTCTTCCGACTTGGGGCGCTCTCCGGCTTGATCGCGGTGGCTGCCGGGGCTTTCGGTGCCCACGCCTTGCGCGCCCGACTCACCCCCGAGCTGCTTGCGGTGTTCGAGACCGGAGCCCGGTACCAGATGTACCATGCGTTCGGGCTCATCGCTGTGGCCTGGGCCGTTACCCGGTGGCCCGGCTCGCTTTCCACCTGGGCGGGCTGGCTCTTCTCCGCCGGCACGGTGCTCTTCTCCGGCAGCCTCTACGCTCTCGCATTGTCGGGCATGCGCTGGCTGGGAGCGGTCACGCCGTTCGGCGGCGCGGCGTTCCTGGCCGGCTGGTTGTGTCTGGCGCTCGCGGCGCGGAACGCCTAGGGAGCAACTATGTCACAGCGAACTGGGCCGGCCGCGTATCGTGAATTGCTCCAGCACTTGGACGAGTGGTTCGAGAAGGGACGCCGGCATGCGCAAGGCCTCCTGCCCTGCCGCTGCGGATGTTCGGCCTGCTGTCACGGTCCCTTCGATGTCTCCGTGGCCGATGTCGAGCTGTTGCTGGACGCTCTCCGACGACTGCCGCCGGACGAGCAGGCCGAGGTGAAGCGAAGGGCGAGAGTGCTCGTGAACAAGATGGAAGCCCTTGAGCCGGACTGGTCCGCGCCCCACGCCGTCCTGGACCTGGGTGACCAGCGATTCGACCGCCTGTGTGAGGCCCTCGTGGACCAGTCTTGTCCCTTTTTGGATGACGCCGGCCGGTGCCGGATCTACGCCGACCGGCCCTTGGTCTGCCGACTTATCGGTCTCAGCATGGTTACGCCGGCCGGCAGGGTGATCGAGAACTCTTGCCCCATCCAGCAGCAGTTTCCGGGATACGCTGACCTCCGACCCACTCCCTTTGATCTCGAGGAGCTCGAGGTGGCGGAACTGGAGTGTCTTCTGGGCGCGGCTCGTCGGCTGCTGGGCGATAGTGCCCGACACGACTTCGAGACCACGATTGCGGCAGCGATTGTGGACTTCGACCTTCCCGCCACGTAGCCGGTCGGGGCCGTTCAGCCCTGGAGCTGGAGCAAGGCGGAGAGAAATGCCTTCAGCCCCTTCGGACCGGTCAGCCGGAGCCACAGGGGCTCTTCTCCGGACGGCAGATCGAGCTCGAACTGCAAAAACGGGCAGCAGCTCCGCTCGCGGGCCACAAACGTCGCCACCGACGCGAGCTGGGCCGCCGGAAATGCCAGCGCGATCCCGTTGGGCAGCTCCCTAACTTCGGTCACGAGTCGAGGCAGTTCGTCCCGGATCCATGTGAAATGATCGATCCGGGTTGCCGGATCCAGCGCGCCTACGTTGCAGGCGAGGGCGGGCGGGGTTGAGGTGTGAGCTGAGACTGGCATGATCTCCTCCAAGAGACAGTAAGGGCTTGCCGGCTTGCACCTCCCCATGGTAACACTTCAAGTGCACTTGAAGTCAACCCTGCCCCCCGGTACTGACCGCGAGAGTTCGATGAGTACCTTGACTATTGGCGAGGTGGCCCGCCTGGCGGGATGCCGGCCCTCGGCACTCCGATACTACGAATCCGTGGGCTTGCTGCCGACCGTATCGCGGATAAACGGACGGCGACGCTATACCCCTGAGGTCCTGCAACGGCTCACCATTCTGCGGGTAGGGCAACAGGCCGGCTTTTCTATTCGCGAGCTGCGTAACGTGCTGAATGGCTTCGGTGACTCGACGCCTCCGTCACAGCGCTGGCGGCGCCTGGCTCAACGCAAGCTCCAGGAGCTCGACGCGCGCA
>JBIOUY010000057.1:0-22558 GCA_044867445.1 Gemmatimonadales bacterium | reverse complement strand
GCCCGGCGCGCCTTCACCCTCGCCAACACCAAGCGGATTGCCGTGCGCACCGTGGCGCTCACGCTCGATCGGCTGGAGCAGGCGGAGGTGCAGTTGGAGCTGTGGGAGGACAGGGCGGGAAAGGCGGCAAGGACGGTAAAGACGGTAAGGTCAAACACCTTACCGCCTTTACCGACTTTACCGCCTTTACCGTCTGCCGCCCTTCAACACGCTATCGACCGCATCCGCACCCGCTATGGCATGCGGAGCATCGGCAAGCTCACCAGGCTCGGTTCAGGGCGCTCTTCGCTCGGCTGACACTGCCCTTTCGAGCGGGAGCAATCGGTCTAAATTCAGTGACCCTCCCCCTCATTCGCGAATCCCCGTGGGACGCCCGGCGCACCGCTCGAGGCTCAGCAGCTGTGCTGCCCGCGTCACCATCTCCCTCGTTCGGAAGGGACACTGCATCGATGCATGGGATCATTCTCACAGAGTTGCAAAGGTTCGTCACCCAGAAGCACGGCGCGGAGACGTGGACCGAGATCCTCAGACGTGCGGGACTCGGCAACCCCGTCTACCTCACCTCGGCCACCTATCCCGATAGCGACGTCGTTGCGATCGTCACCGCGGCCTCGAAACTCAGCGGGATACCTCCAGCCGATCTGCTGGAGGACTTCGGAGCGGCGCTGGTGCCCGGATTGGTGCAGGTCTACGGACGGCTGGTCAAGCGCGGGTGGCGCACACTCGATTTGATCGAACACACCGAGGGGACGATGCACTCCGTGGTGCGGCGACAGAACCCAGGAGCGGAGCCGCCCCGCCTCCGCTGCACCCGGGTGAGGCCCGACGAGGTACTCGTCACCTACACCTCTGATCGCAAACTGTGTGCGGTGGCTAAAGGAATCATCCGAGGAATTGCCGCACACTTCCAGGAGCACATCGTGATCCGGGAGCGCGAGTGCATGCTGAAGGGCGCTCCGGCGTGCCTCATTTCGGCGGCGGTGCGGCGGTAAGGCGGTACGGCGGTAGCGGTGGTACGCCGGTACGAATGGGATCGACGTCAGTACCGCTACCGCCGTACCGCCCTACCGTGGAGCGATCCTCTTTTCGTCCGTCCAGCTGACGACCAGCTTGCCGAACGTCTCGTTGCCCTCCATAGCCCGATGGGCCTCCGCCAGTTCACCCATCGGATAGACCCGCTCCACCACCGGTCGGAGCGGGGCGGCATGCTCGATACGCTGGTCGAAGAGAGGCAGGATTCGCTCGGCGAACTGTCGGACTAAGGGAATCCGCTCTTCCAGACCACGGCTTCGCATCACCGTCCCGATGATCTCCAGTCGCTTATGAAGTATTGGGCCCAATTCCACCGTCGCCCGGCCTCCAGCTAGAACCCCGAGCAGTACCAGGCGACCTCTGGGCGCCAACACGGCGAGGTTATCAGCCAACGCGGGGCCACCCAACGAGTCGATGACCAGGTTGACGGGCTCCCCTACCTCATCACGGAACGAAGTGCGACCGGTTTCGATGCCGCGGTCCAGCCCATAGACCAGAGCCCGTGCGAGCTTGTCGGCGCTGCGGGAAGTGCCCAGCACCACCGCGCCGAGATGCTTGGCGATCTGGGTGGCGGCAGTGCCGACGCCGCTTCCCACGGCGTGGATCAGCACCCGCTCCCCGGCCGCGAGCCGACCGCGGGTCACCAGAGCATCGTACGCGGTGAGGAACACCTCCGGAATGGCCGCGGCCTCGGCATAGGATAGCCCCGGAGGAATCGGCAGCGCTTCGTCCTGGTGCACCGTCACGAACTCCGCCATGGCTCCGCCGCCGACCAGCCCCATCACCCGGTCGCCCACCTTCCAGCGGGATACTTGCCGCACTGCCTCCACCTCACCGGCGTACTCGAGCCCCGGGATATCGGCGGGCCATCCGTGGGGCGCCGCATATTGACCACGGCGCTGGATCAGGTCGGCGCGATTGAGCCCCGCGGCGTGCACCCGGACGCGGATGTGCTCCGGCCGCACCTCGGGCTTGGGCACGTCGCCAAAGGCGATGACTTCGGTCCCACCAGATCCGGAATAGATGACAGCGCGCATGGGAGAGAAGCTAACAGCTAACAGCTGACAGCTAACAGCTCGAGGCCCTCAGCAGCGACATGCCGGGTAATCCTCGGACTAGCCGTTAGCTGTTAGCTGTTAGCCGTTAGCTGTTAGCCGTTAGCCGTTAGCTGTTAGCCGTTAGCCGTTAGCCGTTAGCTGTTAGCCGCTAGCCACATTTCGCACTGACCATCGTGAGCTTGGTCACGGTCAGCGGCTTATCAGCCGCCGGGGTGCCGCCCTCGACCTTCACTGTGTGGCCAACGTGCTGGCCCAGCTTCACCGTGGTGCTCGTCACCCGATACTGCTTGCCGTCATTCCCCTTGAGGTCGAAGGTGTCCTTTGCCGCCCCTTTCGAGAGGCAGCCGGTGACCGTCGTTGCCTGCTGCGGCACCACTGAGCCCATCCCGGCGATGAGCAGCCCACCGCCAAGCGCCAGTAGCGCCTTCGAGATCGCAAGCATGTTCCCCTCCTGCGCGCACTTACTTCCGCCGTCCAGTCCGTCGGTCGCGGCACGGGTGCGCCGCAGCTGCCGCGACCAGGCGCCCGGGCCGGGATCGGCCCGGGCCACATAGTAGACTAACCCGGTGAGCAGCTCCATTGGGATGGCCAAAATGGCCAGGGCAGTCCCGGCTGCGTCACTCACTTTACGCTTTCCTGATACTGCCGAAGCGGGCCCGTACACCGCCCTGATGGAGCGTGCCGTACCCTTACCTCGAGACTGAACACGAGGACAGGCATGCTCGATCTGCTCTATATCTTCGGCACTATCGGCTTCTTTGGCGTGATGCTGGCCTATGTTCGCGCCTGCGAGCGGCTGGGCCGCGGCCCCGACCGGGAGACTCGATAATGCGCGCCGAGTCGCTGATCGCTGGTCTGATCGCCGTCGCCATCCTGGTCTATCTCATGTACACCCTGTTGCGACCGGAACAATTCTAGATGACGGCCAACGTTTGGTTGCAGATCGCGGTCTTCGTGCTGGCCGTTCTCCTGGCCACCAAACCACTCGGGCTCTACCTCGTGGCAGTCTACGACGGCCGGGTCCGCTGGCTCGCGCCGGTCGAGCACCTGCTGTTTCGCTGGGCCGGCGTGGACCCGGCGGAGGACCAACACTGGACTCGCTACGCGGGAGCGATGCTGCTCTTCAGCGCGGCCTCCATGCTGCTCACCTACCTCGTGTTGCGGATGCAGCACCTGCTGCCGTTCAACCCGCAGGGCTTGCCTGCGGTCGTCGACCGGCAGGCGTTCGAGACCGCAGCCTCGTTTACCACCAATACCAACTGGCAGTCATACTCGGGCGAAACGACCATGCCGTATTTCTCCCAGATGACCCAGCTCGCGTTCCACAACTTTGTTTCCGCCGCAGTGGGCATGGCTCTGGCGGTGGCACTGGTGCGAGGGATCGTTCGGCGTTCAGCTGGATGCCTGGGGAACTTCTGGGCCGATCTGGTGCGCGGGACGTTGTACGTGCTGCTCCCGCTCAGCGTGGTGCTGGCTCTCATCCTGGTGCAACAGGGCGTGATCCAGAACTTCCGGCCATACCTCGAGCTCACCAGTCGCACTATGTGCGGGTCTATATGGCCCAACTGCGGCAGAAGATCGAGCCCGACCCGGCTCGCCCCCGACTCCTGCTGACCGAGCCGGGTGTCGGGTATCGGCTTCGGGCGGACTGACTCGGAGCCGGTTGGCGATGTAAAGATTCCATCAAGATTGCCTGCCTCGGGCTGACAACGGCCACCGTCCTTCCTCAGTTTTCGCTCGACTTCTGGATCTTCCCCGAACCCACACAGCCGGAGTTTTGACATTGTCGACCTCTTCCCAGGGTGCCCAAGACGATCTCGCCCTGGAAGACCGTCCGCCGAGTCTGCTCCGACGAATCAAGTACCTGTTCTTCGGTAAGCCCCGTGACCTCGAGGACACCCGTCTGTTCCACCGGCTGTCCTTGGTTCCGTTTCTTGCGATGAATTCGGTGAGATAGTTTGCATGGCGCTGCTCCCGAGTCGGCGACTGGAGGAGTGACTGAGGCGATCTATCGGGTCGAAACGCTAGCACCGGACGGTAACAAAGTTGTTCCTGGCGCCGTATGGTCCGGCCGGTATTCTAATCGTAAGGACCGAAGAAAGACCCAACACACCCAGCTATGGCAACTACCTACTGCGATTTCGCTCCCGGCCACGAGTGGCACGGTCCCTACCATGAGCGGGAATACGGTTTCCCCCTGGCCGACGACGCCGCGCTATTCGAGCGGCTGATGCTGGAGATCAATCAGGCGGGTCTCTCCTGGCTCACCATTCTCAAGAAGCGGGAGGCGTTCCGGCGCGCCTACCACGACTTCGAGCCCGAGCGGGTCGCAGCCTATGGATCCCGCGACCGCCGCCGGCTGCTGGCCGATCCGGGCATCATCCGCAACCGACTCAAGGTGGAGGCTGCCATCGCCAATGCGCAGACGATCCTGGAACTGCGGAACACTCACGGTTCGTTCGCCGGATGGCTCGCGGCCCATCACCCCCGCTCCAAAGAGGAGTGGACCAAGCTTTTCAAGCAGACCTTTCGGTTCACGGGTGGCGAGATCGTAGGAGAGTTCCTGATGAGCATCGGGTATCTCCCCGGTGCCCATGCGTCCACCTGCCCGGTCTATCGTCGGATCGAGCGACTTAAGCCACCGTGGAAAAGCGTGAGGTTCTCGCCGATCGGTTGATTCCCGCTCCGGCGCCTCGAGGTCCCCGCGCACCTGAGCCACCTGCGGCCGGAGGTTCGGCTCGGGGTCGATGCGAAGCGCGAGCCAGACTTCGGCACGGGAGATTTCCCGGCAGGGAAGTGATCGATTCGTTGCCTGGGCAGCAGCCGAGTGCTGGCAAGGCGCGGCGGGCGAAGGGGACGAGCTTTGGGGTTCGTCTCCTTCGGAGTGTTCAGGAGCGGTTGGCGCCTCCGGGCGAGTCGCTCGGCCTAACGCGCACGCGGTCCCGATAGAACTCCGCTAACCGCTCTCCCAGATACGCGCACACCGCCGCGGCCAGCAGTGGAAGCCAGAAGCTCATCGCCTTGTAGGTGGATCCGCTCACGACGTGGGTGCCGCCGTGGCCGATGCCCAGCGAACGGAGCGCCGAACGGACGTGAGAGTCGGTGTAGGTGTTGGCAATCCACCAACCCACCGCCATGCCCCCGAGCGCCGGCATCTTCGGCACGAGGGTAGAGCGGAGCTGCTTCACCAATGCGCGGGCCAGCCCGGCGGATTCCGTTCCCGCTCGGCGGATCCACGCGGGGTGCGCGGTCCCGCCGAACGGCGCCAGTCGTTGTTCGCGCTCCGCGGTAAGGCGGTCAAGTCCGAGGCGCGCCTCCACTAATTCATGCCGCTGTGCCGCCGAGTCACGTCCCGCCGCCAGGGCGCCCACCGCCTCGTGGAGTGGCACGAGCCTCCGGTGCACAGCCGACGCTCGATGGGACAGTACTGCCCGAGCGCAGAGTCCTCGTGCAATGACAAGCGGCCGGATCCACTTCGCGACCTCGCGAAGGTCTGTCCGGTCAGCCCCGAGCGATGCTGCCCGCTCCTCGGCCAGCGCACCCAGCTGCTGCCGCGCCTCGGCGATCTCGGTGAGGATCGTGCGAAGCTCCGTGTTGTCGTTCTCCGGTCCGGCGGCGATGTCCTCGCCCAAGCGGCGGAGCGCGGCTCGTTCCTGCCGGCGCAGCCAGCGGCTGTGCAGGTCCAGGCGGACCTCGTGAAACTGAGCTTGTATGCGAGGGAGCATCCGTGACTACCGTGATTTCTTGCCGGCGTGTTGGGCAGGCACCGCGCGCGCCTGGCTCGAGCGCTCTCGAACTGCCTCGAGTGCAGCCCGCACTCGGCCAGCCAGTCGGTGTGCCAGGTACGCGCACAGTGCGGACGCCGCAAGCGGCAGTCCATACTGCACGAGGAAGATGTCGGTCGTCGCGCTCACCAGGTGCGCCCCGCGTCGGCTGACGCTGAGGCCGACCGAGCTCAGGATCGCTGCGGTGTGGGACACCGCGTAGCTCCGAGCGATCGACCATCCCAGTACCATGGCAGTGAGGGCGGGAGCCCGCGGGGCGACCCACGAACGGACCTGCGTCCAGGTTTCCTGGCCGAGGCGGTGTCCCTCCCCGCGCAGGCGGTCGCGTTCGCTTGCCGCGTCAGCCATCTCGGCCCGTATCGCGTGCACTTCGCTTTCGGCGCCGGTCGGGGGCATGGCTAGTACCAGGCGTCCTGCCGTCAAGTGGATCTGGTAGAGCCTCTGTTCGAGCGCCTCGATCCGTTGGCGAGACGCGGCCGGCGGAGACGTGCCCTGCGCGGCTGTGATGGCCTGCAACCGACCCCGTGCCGCGGCCGCCTCGGCTGCCAGGGAAGCCAGCCGGCCACTCCGGCCGCCCTCGGTAATGGTCTTCTCTCCCAGCCGCACGATGGCGGCCTCTTCCCGCCGGCGGAGGTTGCGCTGATGAAGATCGAGGCGGGCGGCCTCGAACCGGGTGACAAGATGCTCGATCATGGTTGGTCCGCTCTGTGGCAAGGATCGTGGCGGCCCCCAGTTCCCAGCCGAGGTAACTGCTGCAAGTTCAAATTTTGTCGTTAGTTAGCTGACCACCATCGGGCGAATAGCAGCTCTGCGCACAGCCCCAGCGGCCCGTCATTCCACGGCATTCCGCAAAGACATCGGCATTGGCTTGACGGCCTTGCCCAAGGGGGTAGATTGGCAAAGCATGCCCCGAATAAAGCCCGAATAAGGCAGGCCTCTTGGTCCACCTCCATCTCCACTCCCATTTCTCCTTCGGGATCGGCGTCTCCAGCGCCGAAACCCTGGCCCGGGCGGCGGCCGATCGTGGGTTCAAGACGCTGGCCTGCACCGACACCAACGGGGTCTATGGAGCGATTGAGTTTCAGCGCGCCTGTTATGCGGCCGGTGTCCGCCCCATACTCGGCGCCCATCTGGTGACCGACGAGGAGGAGACCGTCGCGCTCGCCACCAACGAGCGGGGGTGGGCTGCGCTGTGCCGAGCGATCAGCCAAATCCACTGGAAGGACGCTGGCGAAAGCTGTCACCCTGGAGCGCGCGCAGCGCGCGAAAGGTCGCTCCAGGGTGACAACCGGCTGCTCTCGGAGTTCCTCTCTCGGGACCGAGACGGCCTGATCCTTCTCTCCTGCAACATTGCGTTCCTCGAACGGATCGCTCGAAGCAGCGGCCCGCAGGACCTCTATGCCGAGCTGCGGCCCGGCAAGGAGAGGCACGCGGTGCTGGCAGCCGCGCGGCGGCTGGGGCTTCCTTCGGCGGTCACCAATGCTGTCGTGATGGCTCATCCGGAGGACTGGAACCGCCACCGTCTGCTGCGGGCGATTCATCTCAATACCGTCCTTTCCGCCTTTTCCGCGACCGAGCTCCCCTCGGGAGCGCTTCAGCGCGACCCGGGCGCGAGGAAGTCCTTTAGGGCCGGTGAAGTGGGGCGAAGAGAGGGGTGGCTCCGCCCCGAGGCCGATCTCGACCGCCAGTTCCCCGATTGCCCCGAGGCGGTCCGCGCCGCCGCCGAGATCGCCGAGCGCTGCGAGTATCGGATTCCGTCCGGTCGGGTGGTCGCGCCGCGATTCGCCGATGTCACCGATGCCTTCCAGCAACTCCGCGCCTTGGCCTATCAAGGAGCCGAGCAGCGATACGGTACCATCGCGCCGGTGACTCGGGAGCGGCTGGAGCACGAGCTCGGGATCATCGGGATGAAGGGGTTTGCCGACTACTTCTTAGTGGTGCGCGATATCGTTGCGCACGGACCTACCCACTGCGGCCGCGGCTCCGTCGCCAACTCGATCGTGAGCTACTGTCTCGGCATCACACACGTCGAGCCGCTCGGTGCCGGGCTCCTCTTCGAACGGTTCCTCAATCCCGAGCGGAAGGACCCACCCGACATCGATCTCGACTTCCCTTGGGACGAGCGGGATAACGTGTTGGCCTATGTCTTCCGCCAGTATCCTCATCCCCAGGCGGCGATGGTCGCCAACCATAACTGCTTCCGGCTCCGCGGCGCGCTGCGGGAGGTAGCCAAGGTGTACGGCCGTCCCGCGGGAGAGATTCGGGAGGTGACCCGCCGGATCCCGATCTTCGAGAACCTGCCACTGGAGCAGACGCTGGAGAACCATCCCAACTTTCGCGAGCTCGATCTCCCACCGAGCTGGCTCGAGTTCGCTCGCCTGGCCGAGCCGCTGGTGGGCATGCCGCGGCACCTCTCGGTGCATCCGGGTGGCGTGGTGATTGTACCCACCGCGCTCACCGACTACGTCCCCACCGAACCGGCGGTGAAGACCCTCGAGGATCATCCCGATCTGCGAGTGCCGGTGATTCAGTTCGAGAAGGACGGCGCGGAGGACGCTGGTCTGGTCAAGATCGATCTCCTGGGCAATCGCTCCCTCGCTGTCATCCGAGATGCCATTGCCGAGGTCCACGCCCACACCGGCCGGCAGATCGACTACACCTCCTCCGACCCGGAAGACGATGAGGATACCAAGGCTCTCTTCCGCACTGGCCAGACCATGGGTGTTTTCTATACCGAATCACCCGCCTCGCGGATGCTTTGCGCCAAGAGCCGGGCCGATGCGTTCGAGTTGCTGGTGCTCAACACCAGCATCATCCGTCCCGCATCCAACCGGTTCATCCGCACTTACCTCGAGCGCCTGCATGGCGCGCTCTATGAGCCGCTCCATCCGGTGCTGCGCGACACCTTGGCCGACACCTTCGGGATCATGGTCTATCAGGAGGACGTGGTGAACGTGTGCGCGGTTTACGCCGGCATGCCACTCGCCACGGCCGACGGGCTCCGCAAGGCGCTCTCCAAGAAGCGGCCGGTCAAGCATCTCGCCGCCTACGCCACCGAGTTCTTCACCGGCGCCATGGCGCTCGGCCGGGATGAAGAGATCACCAAGCAGGTGTGGGAGATGATCATGTCGTTCGCGGGGTACAGCTTCTGTAAGGGGCACTCCGCCTCCTACATCCAAGTGGCCCAGCACGCCTGCTATCTCCGGGCGCACTATCCGGCGGAGTTCATGGCCGGCGTGCTCGCCAACGGTGGTGGGTTTTATCACCCCTTTGCCTATGTCGCCGAAGCGATGCGCATGGGCCTCGCCGTGCTGCCGCCCGACGTGAACGCGAGCGAGTTCCGCACCACGGGACGTGACCGGCAGATCCGGATCGGATTCCAGTTCGTGAAAGGACTATCGGCCGAGGGAGTGGAGCGGCTGCTCGCGGCGCGTCCCTTCCGTTCCCTCTTCGATCTCCGCGCCCGAACCGGCATCGCCCCCTCGGATCTGCGCGCGCTCATCAAGGTCGGCGCACTCGACTCGATCGCCGGTGGTTGGACCCGGCCGATGATGCTTTGGCTGGTGGATTCAGGCGGAAAAGGGGGCGGAAAAGGCGGTAAGGGCGGTAAGGGCGGTAAGGTTGAAGAAACGGTGGCGGAGAACGCAGATGCTGGCAAGGACTCCACCTTACCTTCCTTACCGCCCTTTCCGTCTTCACCGTCTTCTCGCCAGCCGGACTGGTTCGACCATCTTCCCCCTGCCGTCCCAGTCCTCAAGGACTACGCCCCTGAGCGCCGGCGGCGAGAAGAGCTCGCTACCCTCGGTTTCATCACCGACGCCCACCCGATGTCGCTTCACGCCGAGGAGCTCCACCGCTTTCGCCTGTGTCCCAGCACTGAGCTGCACCGCCACGTGGGAGAGCACGTCCTCGTCGCCGGCATGCTCACGACTGCCAAGCCGGTCCACACCATCAAAGACGAACCCATGGAGTTCGCCACCTTCGACGATGGCACTGGCCTGGTTGAGACCGTGCTCTTCCCTCAGGTGTTCCGCGAGCGCGGGCATGTCCTGTTCGATCAGGGACCGTTCATATTTCGAGGCAAGGTGGAAGAGGAGTTCGGCGGGGTTACCGTCACCATCACTCAGCTGGATCGCCTCGACCGGATGCTTACGAAGATGGCCGGTCGAACACGATCTGCCCCTCCTGCGCAAAGCGCACCTTCCGCTTTCCGAACGGAGTCGAAAACTGCGCCCGACCCCTGACGGCAAACCGGTGAGCCCCCGACCGGAATGTCTCCAGCCGGGCAATAGCAGCGCCGCGGGTGGGGATGAGTGGCACGACTACCGTTGAAGTCGTCTCTTTAGGGAGTGGTACGGTACTGTCTCGAGCCATCCGGCCGATCTGGACGTCATCCAGCCGCAACAGCAGTTCGACCCCCACGGTGGAGAGATCGTAGTCATTGGGATTGCGGACTTCCAGCGCAATCAGCACCGGAGAGTTGCCGACCGGACGGTCCACCAAACGCACTCGGGAGACGGTGACGGAGGGGTCATCATACACCCAGAGCCCGAGTGGAGTACACGCCGTCGCCGACATGACCCCCATCATCAGGATCGACTCTCGCAGCGTCATCGCCTTGATAACCGGAAAGGATCCCTCATGGACGGCTGGTACCTCATCCAATCCATCGGACTCTCGCTGATTTGGCTGGCCGGCGCCAGTGGCTGCACCTCAGACGGCACTCTGGCTCCGCCGCCTGGTGACGTCCCGATCGGACTGGAGCAGGTTGCCTCGGGCCTGACCTTTCCCCTGTACCTCACCGCTCCGCCCGGTGATGCCGCACGGCTTTTCATCGTCGAAAAAGGCGGCGGCATTCGCATCGTGAAAGACGGGAACCTGCTTCCCACTCCCTTCCTCAATCTGTCGGACCGAGTCTCGACCGGCGGGGAGCAGGGGCTATTGGGATTGGCCTTCGACCCGCAGTACGCGTCCACCGGACGATTCGTGGTGCACTACACCGACCTTCAGGGGAACACCCGGGTGTCGATCTTTCATGTGACCGCCGACCCGGACGTGGCCGACGTCGCCAGCGAGCAGGTGGTGCTCACCGCCCAACAGCCCTTCGAGAATCACAACGGGGGTCAGATTGCCTTTGGCCCGGATGGCTTCCTCTATATCGGATTGGGCGACGGCGGGTCGGGCGGAGATCCGCAGGGCCGCGGCCAGGACCTGTCGGATCTGCTCGGCTCCATCCTGCGGGTGGACGTACAGAGCGGCTCGTCGTACACAGTCCCCGCGGACAACCCCTTCGTGAGCCGAGCCGGTGCGGCGCCGGAAGTCTGGAGCTATGGTCTCCGCAATCCCTGGCGCTTCAGCTTCGACCGATCAACCGGCGATCTCTACATCGGGGACGTAGGTCAGGGAGCATGGGAAGAGATCGATGTCGCACCGGCCGCAGACGGCGCCGGCAAAGGCGTCAACTTCGGCTGGAATCTGATGGAGGGCACTCACTGCTATGCCTCGAACCCCTGCACCCAGTTCGGTCTCACACCGCCGGTCCTGGAATACGGTCACAACCAGGGCTGCTCCGTCACCGGCGGTTACGTCTACCGAGGTGCTGCCATTCCCGACCTGCAGGGGCATTATTTGTATGCCGACTTCTGCGAGGGGTGGGTGCGGAGTTTCCGGTACCAGAATGGGCGGGCGTCGGGCCAGGCCGATTGGCCCAGCTTGAGACCCGGCGGAGGCGTGCCCAGCTTCGGGGAGGACGCTGCGGGTGAGTTGTACGTTCTGTCCACCAATGGCGGGGTCTATCGTATCGTCCCTCGATGAGTTCACCCGCCTGGCCGAGCGCATTCCTCCCCTGGTCCGGCTAGGGGCTTCCTCCTGGAATTATCCGGGCTGGCGCGGCATCGTCTATCACCGGGATTACGGAGCCAAGGGCGCCCCGGCCCGGATGCTTCGGGAGTACGCGGCCTTTCCGCTCTTTCGCACTGTCGGCGTCGATTCCAGCTACTACGCGCCCCCCGAAGAGAGCGTCCTCCGGCGCTACGCCGAGCATCTCCCGCCCGGCTTTCCCTGTGTCAGCAAGGTGTGGAACCAGATCACGGTGCACACCTTCAGCAAGGCTATGGACAAGGCCCGTGCCGGACAGTCCAATCCTGACTTCCTCAATCCGGAGGTCTTTCTCGAGGCGGTCTACCAGCCGTATCAGCAGTACTTCGCCGAGCACACCGGCCCGCTGGTCTTCGAGTTCCAGAACATTCCTCGGTTCGGCGGCATGAGTCCGCAGCACTTTGCCGATCGCCTGGACCAGTTCTTCTCGGAACTGCCGCGGGAAGGACAGTACGCCGTCGAGGTCCGCAACGAGGAGTTCCTCACCCCGATGTACTTCGCCGTCCTGCGAGAGCATGGGGTAGCGCACGTCTTCAGTTCCTGGACCAGGATGCCGGCGATCGGCGATCAACTGGACTTGCCGGGATCCCTCACCGGTTCATTCATCGTTGCCCGCGCCCTCCTCCGCCCGGGCCGGACGTACAATGAGGCGGTGGACGCCTTCTCGCCGTACGACCGCATCCTCGATCCCAGCCCCGAGCTTCGGGCGGACCTTGTGCGACTGATCGAGACGGCGGTAAACGCCCGGATTCCGGCCTATCTGCTGGTCAATAATCGCGCGGAAGGAAGCGCCCCCCTCACCATCGCGGAGGTGGCCCGGATGCTCCCGGAGCGGGCACCGTGACCCCTGCCCGCACTCCGGCGCGGTACGCTCTGATCTCGGTCGCGGCCGCACTGGTGACCATCGCGCTCAAGGGCGGTGCTTATCTCCTCACCGGCTCGATCGGCCTGCTCTCCGATGCCCTCGAGTCATTGGTCAATCTCGTGGCCGCGCTGGTCGCGCTGCTCGCCCTCTGGATCGCCGCCCGCCCCGCGGATGCGGAGCACACCTACGGTCACACCAAGGCCGAGTATTTCTCCAGCGGCTTCGAGGGGGTGCTCATCTTCCTCGCCGCGGCCAGCATTATGTACGCCGCCCTGCGCCGGCTGCTGCATCCCCAAGCAATCGAGGCGCCAGGTATCGGCCTGGCGATCTCCGCCGCGGCGACAGCCGTCAACTTTGGGACCGCCCGAGTGCTCTTCGCCGCCGGCCGCCGGAATGATTCGATTACGCTCGAAGCCGACGCCCAGCACCTCATGGCGGACGTCTGGACGTCAGTTGGGGTGATCGTCGGCGTGGGCGCCGCCGTGCTCACCGGCTGGCACCGGCTGGACGCGATTGTGGCCATCGCGGTGGCCGTGAACGTCCTCCGATCCGGCGGGAAGCTGCTCTGGCGGTCGATGCTGGGCCTGCTCGACACCTCACTGCCCGAGGACATGGTCTACGCCATCAGGGAAATCCTCGATGCCCAGGCCGCCGACGGTGTGCGCTACCATGCCCTCCGGACCCGCCAGGCTGGCGCCCGGCGGTTCATCGCCTTCCACATTCTCGTGCCTGGCGGGTGGACGGTGCAGCGGGGACACGATCTCCTGGAGACCATCGAAGAGCAGATCCGTGGCGCGGTGCCCAACAGCACCATCGATACCCATCTCGAGCCGATCGAGGACCCGGTCTCCTGGGAAGACACTCGACTGGAGCGACCCTCTCAAGGCAGCACCGAACCGGTTTAGTCGCCCCCGCCCCCGCCCCCGCCCCCGCCCTCGTCCTCTTCGCGGAGCCACACCTCCACTCCCCAGCGGCACTCCTCCCCCGGTGACAGCATCCGGGCGGTGCCCCACTGAACTGCGTCGGTCAGATGATCCGGCGCGCCGATGCACGGCTGCAGCCCGATGTTGTAATAGGGCGTTCGTCCCGGCGGCGCCCATCCGCGAGCATTGATCCAGACCCCTACCTGCGGCACCTCCATCGGGTCAACGACCAGCTCCAGCCGTTCTCCGCGCCGCGGATCGGTGAGGCTCATGCGACCAGAGCTGCCGACGTCTCCAAACAGCTTAGCCGCCCACCCACTCTCCGGCGGAAGCGTTAGGCTCCGACCTTCTCCTCCGAGCCCGCTGGCCCAATTCAGGATCATGTCCCCACGCAAGTCGTCCCGCCCATGCACTCGACCGACCCTCATCTGCGTTACCGTCGGAAGGGTGAGTGTGCTTCCGGACTGAATGTTGAGTAGTGGGGAGGCCGACCAGATCCAGGGAAACGGCGCGTCGCCCAAGTGTCGTAAGAGGTACCGCAGGCGGAGCACCGGGTCGTTCGGGTCCAGGGTGATTTCGCGCTGGAGCTGGTAGGGGAAGACCGTCCCTTGCATTGAGCTCGTGAGCGTGGTTCCCCCGGCGTGCTCGTACACCGAGCTGGTCCAGGACGCACTCCACGGCTCTCCGTGTTCGGGAATGGGCGAGTCAACCGATGGCGCGCCCGGGATTCGTGACGCAGCCACAGTGGGAAAGCATTCATCCCACCCGCCGAAGTCCGCGGTCTCGCTGTAGAGGGCACCTGGACTAGGCGAGGCGAGAGGAATCTGATCGTTGCGCCAGAACCACTCTCGCCCCCGGAGCCGTCGCAGGTTGGTGAGCCGCATCCCGATCGCCGGCACCACGACGACTTCAATCTCGGCCGAGCGAAGAGCGATGGCTGGAAACCCGGAGACGGCGACCTGGCGATACATCGGTGAGAAGTGAGAGGTGAGAGGTGAGCCGTTAGCTGTTAGCTGTTAGCTGTCAGCCGTCTCCACAAACGCCCGCACCGGCCAGGAGCCAAACCCAGACACTTTGGACGGCACGGCAAAGAAGCGGCAGCCGTCATCGGGCACGGCCGCGAGATTACACATGTGCTCCACGATCGGCACCTCGGCACCGAGCAGGATCGAATGAACCGGACGAGCCAAGTCGCCCACGTCGTCGATATTGACCGAATCGATCCCCACCAGCGACGCCCCCTGGCTCACCAGATACTCCGCCGCATCGCCGGTGAGGAAGGGGTGCCTATGGAGATAGCGTTCGGTTCGCCAATTGGCGTCCCACCCGGTGTGCACCAGGACCGCCGTCCCCCTGAGCGAACGTCCCTCGAACGCCCCCCGCGCGATGGCCCGCCCATCCTTCCACGGTGATCGCACGACTACGGTCGGCAGACCCGCCAGCGACTCCAGTTTGAGAGCCGAGAGATCCGCGCCATTGGCGTAGCGGTGGAATGGCGAATCGATGTAGGTGCCGGTGTTGGCCACCATCTCGATCTTGCCGATGTGGAACTCGACTCCCAGGGCATAGCGACCCCGGGCCGCCTCGCGACTGAGATAGTCGCAGACGATCGGCCCGGGTAAGCCGGGATACGTGACCATTCCGTTCTCGATGGTGTGGCTGAGATCGATGAACGTCACGCGATAAGAGCCTGCAACTGGGGGCCGACTCCGGAGATGGCGCAGATCCGTACGATGGTCTCGCCGATCTTGTTGTTCGGGGTAGACGCACCGGCAGTGATCCCTATGAGCCGGGCGTCGCCCAACCAGGCCTCCACCCGCTCCTCTCGGCTCGAACCGATGGGTTGATGCCGAATGACTCCCGTCTCCGTGTCAATCGCGTCGGCATCCTCGATGTGATACGTGGGTACACCCTTGGAGTGGGCCAGTGCGGCCAGATGGCAGGTGTTACTGGAGTTGTATCCGCCGATGACCACCATGACGTCGAGTGGTTCGGTCAGCAGCGCCACGACCGCATCTTGCCGCTCCTGTGTCGCCGAGCAGATCGTATCGAAGGAGCGGAAGTGCTCCGCCACGGTTGCCTCGCCGTACCGGCGGATCACACTCTTGCGAACCTCTTCGGCGATGGCGAGCGATTCGCCGGAGAGCATCGTGGTCTGATTGGCCAACCCGACCCGCGTGAGTCCCTGACTGAAGTCGAAGCCGGGTGAGACTGCGTTGCGGAAGTGGGCCGCCAGCAGAGCCGCGTCTCCCCTGCCCTCGATGAACTCGCAAACCACGCGGGCCTCTCCCATATCGCGCACGACCAGATATCGGCCGTCGGGATACTTCATCACCTGGCTGGCCGTGGCCTTGGTTTCCTCATGGTAGTGCTTGCCGTGGATGATCGCGGTGAATCCGTCGCGGGCGTAGCCTTCCACTCGCTTCCATACATTGAGGACCGAGCCGCAGGTGGTATCGACCAGAACGCAGCCGATGCCGCGCAGCCGCTCGAAGTCCGCGATGGTGACGCCGAAGGCCGGCATGATCACGACATCCTCGGCGGTCAGATCGGAGAAGTCGAACTCCCCACTCTCCCCCCGCGAGAGGAATCGCACCCCCATGTTCCGAAGCTTCTGGTTGACATGAGGATTGTGAATGATCTCCCCCACGAGATGCAGTCGGCGGTCGGGAAACTTCGCGCGGGTCTCATAGGCGTAATCAACCGCCCGATCAACGCCGTAGCAGAAGCCGAATTCCTTCGCCAACCGGAAGGTGCGCGGTCCAACTGTCAGGCGATACTGGTTGGCACGGAGCGTCTCGACCACCGTACTGTGATAGTCGGTGGCGAGTCGCTCTTCGATCTCGGCCTTCAGTCCGAAACCGCGGCGGAAGTAGGTGCTCTCCATGCTGTAATCTACATCCGAGTCGGGGGGCGTCGGTTTGGGGAAGCAGCCCGCCGTCGCCGGCCGGGGAAGCAGACCGTGGAACGACCCGTGAAGTCTGATTCGGCGGGTATCGGTAGCCGATCTGGCACCTACCTCGAATTTGCCCGAAAGCACTCCAGAGCCATCCCGCTCCACCACGACTGAGCCACTGTCTCCTTGAAATCCTCTGATGGCAGTCGAGGCAAACCAGCGGAGCGCCACCGCCGACGCCGGCGGCGGGGCGGAGTCCGCTCGCGAGGGCAGCAGGACGCGATACGTCCCGCCCAGCATACTGTCACCCGGGTAGAGCGCGAGCGCGATGCCGGTATCCCCGCGGACCACCTGGATCTGGAGTAGGCGGAGACTGTCACACCATTCGACCGTCGGCCGTCCCGCCACCTTTCCGGTATCGGTTCCGATCCACTGGGCTTCCAGTCGAGCCTGTGATCCAGCGGGCTGCTTGGCACAAGCTCCAAAGATCACGCAGCCGGCGGCGAGCAGCCAGAGAGGCCTCAACACGCTACCTCGCCGCCTGGACCACGAGATCAAAGCGCACCTTTCGGCCCGTATCAGGAGAGATCGGATGACTGAGATCGAACCGGATCAGCCCGCTGAATAATGAGATGCCGATTCCCCCACCGACCAGCGCCTGGCTGGAGAAGAGGTCTTCTGCTCGCGCGGCCTGCCCGGCATCGATGAAGGCCACCGGACGAATGCGCCCTCTGATCGGAGCGAGGTCGAGCTGCGCGGCCCAGAATGCCTGCCCACGACGCTCGCCGTAGTCGAAGCCGCGCACCGTTCCCAGTCCGCCCAGCCTGAACTGGGATTGTTGCAGCGTCGGCGAGGTCGCGATCCCCGCCCTGGCTCGGAGGCTGATTCCCCGGCGAGCACCAATCGAACGCCGGACTTCGCCGAACAGCCGCCCGGTCGAACGACCCTCCCCCGCGAGGACGTCGGCGGTAACACTCCAGCGAGTGGCGGTCACCCCCGTCAGGCGAACCCATCCGCCGCCGAAGGTTCCCTCATCCACCGGCGGGTTGGGCGGGAAGAAGCCCGACCCCCCGAGGAAGTCGTTGACCGCCGAGCGCGCCTCCCGGCCTGCGCTTCTTTGGCGCTCCACTTGAGCACCCACTCCCAGGTCCAATCCGGTGCTCAGCGAAGTCTCGAACCCGACCGAGCCGCCGTGAGTCAAGGCATAGTCCCCATTGTCGTGCGCGGCGAACAGCGCATTCAGCGTATTACCGAGGCCGTGGCTCGGTGTCAGCGGATCGAGACTCGAAATTTCCCGATAGCCACTCAGGCTGAACCGCCCGCCCGGGGCGTCTCGCAGGATGGTGAGGCGGCCGGTGACCCGATCGTCGCTGAACCCGTACCGAATGGTGCCATACAGTCCGGTAAAGGCGACTCCCGGCACCCGAATCCGCGAGCCCAGGCCCAGGGAGACGCCTTGCACCCTGTCGTAGCGAAAGGCATCCGTCAGCCGCTCATACCCAATGCCGAAGGGCATCTGCCCGGTGAGCGGCTCGGGAAGCTCCTCCGCCACGCGAGCGAGCTCCGTCTCCGCCTCGCGCGCCCGCCGTGCTTGGAGCGGATCGCTCACGAAGGAGAGCGAATCGGGCCAACTGGTGAACCGCGCCAACGAGTCGTTGGAGGGGCGGTGGAGCTCGTATCGGCCGCCCGGCCAACGGTTGGCGTAGTTCCAGGCGCGGAGGGAATCATTCCGTTCATCCCGGCTCGGCCGCTCCGCCCCTCTCGCGCTGTCGCTGAGCGGCAGCTCGAAGACAACTCCTCGGCCGGAGTTGATCTCGTAATCCTCAAAGGTGGTTGTCGCCTCGAACGGAATCACCAGATCGCTGACGATGGGGATCTGCACCCGGCCGGAGATAACTTGCCGACGCGGCATCCAGTATTGTCCCTCCTCCAGCCCGTATTCCACGTCAGCGTCAATGCTCACGATCCGATTCGCAAGAGCATTGAGCCGGCGCGCCGAAGCTGAGTCGGGGCCAGTCGGGTGCTTGGGCCTCACCCAGAGCGCCGTACCCACATACCGGAAAGTCAGCCGCACCACCTCGGCGCTGGCGGAGTCGATCCACATCTGTCCGGCGATGAGGGCATGGCCGGTCTTGCGCGGCGTGACATCCACTCTCAGGAGGTGATGGATTCCTTCCGCCGAGCTGACCGAAAGCTCCCCGTTGAGGGCGTAGCGGTACCAGTCAGGTGCGTTTCGGGCCAGAGGGTGCAGGGCTCCTGAGGCCGGGAAATCATTGCTGAAGATTCGGACCGAATCGTCCACCCCTCGCGGCAGGAACCAGGGACGGTCGAAGACGCTGGAGAGCTGGATTGCACCGGACCGGGAACGAGACCGGCGGCCAATGACATCCACCCGCAGGTCGTTGGGCCGCTGCCACTGGATCTGGGCTATCTGCTCCTCGACCGCCGAAAGCGGGACCCGAGCCCATCGGCGACGCCCGACGCTGAGGCCGAGACGGTAACGGATGGTGGCCCGATAATCGGCAACGGCGGAGTGGCCCGCGTGCCGCTGGCCCATGGCGCGTTCGATCAGGTTGCGAACGGCCGGGCTGGAGTATGGTGGAGTGCTGTCTGGGGGGGAGGACTGGGCGACGACGACGGTGAGAAGCGGGATTAAGAAGTTTGCGCCCATTTGCTCCGGCCGTCTCGGTGAAGCCCATACGCCTTGAGACGGCGCCAAAGGGTGGTACGGCTGATGCCGAGGTGCCTGGCCGTCTCGGCGAGCTTCCAGTTGTGCGCGTCCAGCGTCTTGACGATAGCCTCCTTTTCCCTGGCAGCCAATGTGGTCGGCCCTTCGATTCCCGGAACGAACATCGCCTCGCCGAGCTCGATCCCGCTGACCCGCAGAGGACGCAGCCGCCCGCCCAGCGCCGCCAGCCGGGGGAGAAGGTCAGGCGCTGCTTCGGTCAGGTCCATTCCGGTAAGCGCCTCGCGCGCCGGCTGGTTGGCGTAGAGTACTCTCCCCTCCACATCGAACACCACCACGCCCTCGCTGAACCCATCCAGGAGAGCTTTGGCCAACGGCGAAAACACGGACGGCATGGACATGGATGTAAACGCGAGCGTTTCGGGCATAAACTAGGGTACGCAATAGGGGACCGAGAGTTTCAAAGATGGACGCTGACAGCCCCGGAGCCGTCGGGACATAAGTGCCTGGAATGTAAGCACATCACTCTTGCTTGGTGCCAGGATGGCGAGCGATCTCCCGGAGGTGCCATCACGCCGCCTGCTCAATTCAGACGCGCAGAGCGAGCCGGGGTGCACAAAGGCGCTTGATCAGCGGCGCCGGCCCTGCTGTCGACGGCGCCGGCTGCCGCGACGATGTGCCGGCCCTCCGCGATCGTCTTCCTGTCGCTCGGCCTTGGGTATCCGCCGGAGTAGTGAGTGTAGCATAGGAATACTTTCGGCCAGCAGAGGAGGATGCCGTCCGCGTTGAACCGCGAACCGGAGCGGCCGGTCGAGGGCGGGAAGCTCACCCTCCCGCAACCGCTTGGCCTGGCCTTCCCGGAGACGCACCCGGGCAACCCCCTTGCCATCCTCAATCTCATAGTCGAGTGGGACCGCATCGCCTCTGATGCGCAGCATGTCCGGCAGCCCCTCTAGGCGATCACGGTTCTCCGGGTTGATCAGGTTATCGAGCTCCACCACAACTCGGGTATGGACGAATTCGTCCCAACTGCTCACGCCTTCGAGCTGCGCCCGAACGCGCTGCCGAAGGGCCTCGGGTGAGAGCGCCGGCAGGCTCCCCCCAGAGCGTCGCCACAGCTCGTCGAGAGTTGTGAGCGTGCGACGCAGCCGATTCTGATCGGGATGCGTCGTTGTACCGGCGACAAGAGCGTCGGTGAGAACATCGCGGGCCGCGGGACGGAGGGTCTCCGGGATGCGGCCGCTGAGCGGCTCCACCTCGGTATCCAGGTCGAAGCCGAAATAGCTCCGCCGTCGCTCCACGCCCAGGCCCTGATGCTTGCGCGGTCCGATCAGCAGGATGCGTGGCGGACCAGCGCCGGCATAGCGGTTGACCAGATCGTACGACAGCGTCGTCCCCTCGATCGATGCTCGAGCGATACCGAACCGGTCGGCGAAGAATCGAAGCGAACCCGCAACCGCTCCCCAACTTCCTGCGACCGAGGTCTTGGAGACTCTCGCCTCCTGGCCGTCGGCAGTGTGCTCGTCGATCACCAGATCAAAAGGCATGATCCGGGCAACCAGATCGGCCCATTGCTTCCGCACCTCTTTGGAGGCATAGGGAAGCTGTCGGGGTAGTGGCAGCTCGAGCGACCGGTAGACCGATGCCGTTCCCAGAGCCGTGTCCTCAATGGCTTTCACCAGCACGCCGCGCCGTTCCGCCCATTCGGTGAGGCCTTCCTCGAACAAATGCCGGGGCAGCCCGTAGACCTCACCCAGGTAACCATGCTGGTTCACTGCTTCGGCGTAGAGGTTGTAGGCGGTGAGGTGGTCGCTCCCGTTGGCGACCAATCCGTGAAGGTCGCGCTCCTCCCGGGTCATCCGGTGCAGCGACTCAATGTTGGAGCAGACCGTCACGATCGGCACCAGCTCAGGCTCGGCATGGACAAGCAGCTCACCCCAGGGCCGCTCCACCGGAAGGGCTTCGACTTCGCGGCCGTATCGGGTGAGCCGGCCTTCTTCGACCAAGCCCCGGCGGGTCAGCAGCTCCACCGCGCGGCGATACGCACCCCGGTCCAGTGGCACCGGCAAATCGAGATCCCGCGCGTCTACTCCCAGCGCAGCACAGGTGATGGCAACCCGCTCCGCATCTCCCGCGAGCTGGAACTCCGGCGGTGTGGGACGGAGCTCGTCGAATACCAGGTCGCGATCACTCAGAATCACGACCTCCCCCTTGGGCACTCTCCCATGCACCCGGCCGGCCATCTGCAGGATCTCATTGGCGCCGAGGTAGAGCCGATGCAGCACGTTCCGACCCCGCTCGACCACGTTTCCGTAGCGCGCGTCGTAGATCACCACCGTATCCAGCCCCCGGACGTTGAGCGCCGATTGACCCGCCGCGGTCATCGCCAGGAGAAACGGGCGTTCCACTTCGCCCTCGAGGAAGGGACGGATCACGCGGATCGGCTCTCCTCCGTGGTAGAAGGCGGTGGCGAGCCGTTTCCACTGCTCCCCCAACTCGTTGGCCAAGCGCTCCACTTCGGCTCGAGTCGGTACGAAGACCGCGACTCCGCGCTTCTCCCGGACCAGGTGCCGGATATAGCGCTCGTTGAGGAATTCTTCCGGCGTCTGCGGCAGCACCTCGACCTTGGATCTCAGGGCGGGGTCGAAGGCTTGGGTCACCAGGACTTCGGCACTCTCGAGATAGCGGGCATAGAAGCTGGGATCCACCGTAGCGCTGAGCCAGATATGCCGGCAGCCGGCGCGTTTCCCCAGCGCCAGACAGAGCTCCAGCTCGGCGGAGGTCTGGTGAATCTCATCGACGATGACGGTATCCCGCCCCGTGATGAGGTCGTCCTGGAACCAACGGCGGGCGATGCCGGTGGTGACGATCACGACATTCCATCCCGGGGTCTCCGGCGTGGCCTCGCGTTCGCGATTCACCACGCCTACGCTGAGCGGCTCACGGAGGATTGACTCGGCCATCGGACGAATGCCCAGCGTCTTCCCGGTCCCCGTTCCCGCCACGATGCCGAAGCCCTTGCCCGAGCCGGCCAGGTCCCGAATCTCCTGGCCGTGTTCCCGCTCCAGCAGCGTGTCCAGATGAAGTCCGAGGGCCAGCTCGATCGTCTCACACGCCGCCCGGGTAGGCGCGATGACAATGATTCGGCCTTTAGGATGGGGAGCGTGGCGGTATGCGTCGGGGTCGGGAGGAAGGTGGTGGTCGCGGGAGGGGTGCATGGGGAGGAAGCTAACAGCTAACAGCTGACAGCTGACAGCTAAAGGCCTGCAATATGGGAATCCATGCCTCGCCGGCCCGAAGCTATAAGCTGTTAGCTGTTAGCTGTTAGCTGTTAGCTGTTAGCTGTTAGCCGTTAGCCGTTAGCCGTTAGCCGTTAGCTGATGTAACAATCCGCCCGCCGTGATCGCAGTGCCACTCCTTGCAGCCCAGTTGCCGA